>JAJZIP010000148.1 GCA_021810525.1 Actinomycetes bacterium
TTTATTCGGACCTCCCCAGCTTGCCCTAACAGATAGCGACAACGCAACTACGCGGTCGCCTCCACGACATCCTCAGCTCCAGTGACGCCTAACATCCCCGTAGCAATCAACGAAAGCGTCGCTCTACTGTGATGTGGCAGCTCGATCAGGGTTTCCAAGTATTCCGACGCCGCTCGATCACGGGCTTGCACGGCTTGGACCAGGTGCTGAGCGATGCCAAGACCTTCCTGCAGTTCCTGGCCGAAGCTGGCTACCTCGACTCCGCAAGCGATGACCTAACCAAGCTCATCACCCGCCTGGACCGCACCCGTCCCGATTTCCAGGCTCGCATGGCCGATTCAAGGCGGATACAGCCGGGGCAAGAAGATGTGGCTCGCTATGGCAGCAGAGGGATCACGCCTGGTCAAACCGATGCGGTGCAGACCTGGATCGAGCGCTTCAACGCCCGACCCAAGTCAGAGCGGGAGGCCTTGCTTGGGACGCTCCCTGGATCGCGCCATCTCGATAGGCCAAGCCACGCCACTGGGGGGGGTTTACTTTTTGACGGCAAGCCAACATTACTGAACTGCGGGCGGCGCACCGCTTGAGGTGGTCAAGACCTACATCGAGAATCAACAGTCACTCAACCGTCTCTGGGTCGCCCTGCGGGCAAGCCTATCTTTGGAGACGGCGCATATATATGGAAGACAAATCGATTTGTGTGCGTTAACGGAAGAGGATGAGGAACGGCAAGTTTCTCATCTGGTTATGGGAGGCATAGCATGGCCACAAGTAAAGGAACCTCTCACCTTGAGGCGAGTGAAGTGGACTCGCTCCGTCTCTATCTCACCGATATCGGCCACTATCCGTTGCTCGATAAAAACGATGAGGTTCGTCTTGGCCAGGACATAGAGCTTGGGTGCAGAGCGCTTCGGGAACTCACCTCAAGAGAGATCAACTCCAAGGAAAAAGAAGTCTCACCTCGACGACGACGCGAATTGACGCGCGCAGTTCGAGCAGGCGAGGCGGCGCGGAGGACGTTTGTGTGCTCAAACCTTCGCTTAGTCGTGTCCATCGCCAAGAAGTATCAGGTTTCAGGGCTTCCGCTATTGGACCTGATCCAGGAGGGGAATCTTGGCCTAATACGCGCGGTCGAGAAGTTCGATTGGCGAAAGGGTTTCAAGTTTTCCACATATGCCACATGGTGGATTCGCCAGGCTATCGCCAGAGGCGTAGCCGACGCCAGCCGAACCATAAGGCTGCCAGTGGGTGTTGGGGACAGTCTGGGCAGGGTTAAGAAAGCTCAAGCGCAGCTCGAGCTGGAATTTGGCAGGACTGCGACTCTGGATGAACTCGGCCATGACGTGGGAATGCCAGAGGGTAAGCTTATAGAAGTTCTTCGCTTCGGATCCGAGCCGTTGTCGCTTTCTGAGCACTATGTCGGGGATTATGACTCTGAGCTGGGTGACACGGTTGAGGACTGTTCTGCAGAATCGCCGTTTGAGGCTGTCGTCACCGCGCTCCTTCCGGTTGAGATAGCACGTCTTTTGGCACCGCTGGAGGAAAGGGAGCGGGAGGTCCTGTGGCTGCGATTCGGGTTGGACTGCGGAGAGCCAAGAACGCTCGACGAAGTGGGGAAATATTTCAATTTGAGCCGAGAACGGATTCGCCAGATCGAGGCTCGTGCCATGTCAAAGCTGCGTCATCCGGCATCCGGCATCGATCGCGCCAGGGACCTGTTTACCGTCTAAGACGGTCCACTGTGGTCGGAGAATGAATAACAACTTTAAGACGACTCAAGACCAGGACGGTGTCACTGATCGAAAAGGGAAAGCGCGAAGTGAAGCTCAGAGAGCTTGTCGACATAACCGCTTCGCGGAGTGTCGCTGTTGGCGGTTTTGGAGCCGGATGGCCCGTTGTGGGCGGTTGCCTTTGTTGCACACGCCAAGGTGGTGAGGACGTGACTTGGCCAACCGACATAGAGGCGGCGCTAGACGATTTGGGCCAGGATTCACACTATCCAGAGAGCAGCCAGTCACTGAGGTGCGCCCGGAGATCGCAGGCAAATGACGTATTTGCTTGATACCAATATCTGCATCTACATCATAAATGCCAGACCACCGCAACTATTGGACAGGCTCAGGCAGGAGGAGTTGGGAATAATCGCCTTGTCCAGCGTGAGTGCCGCCGAGTTGGCATACGGAGTTATCAAAAGCGGATCGGAGCGGAATCAGCGGGCGTTGGAGTTATTCCTGTCTCCGCTTGAAATTTTGCCGTTCGACGAGAAGGCGGTTTGGAAGTACGGCCTTGTGCGTTCTGGCCTCGAACAAATCGGTCAGCCTATTGGCGCTCTCGATATCATGATTGCAGCACAGGCACTATCCGTTGATGCGATTCTCGTTACCAGCAACACAAGGGAATTTAGTCGAATCCATGGATTGAGACTGGAAAATTGGACTTGAGCCCTCCTCCGGACAAATCCAGAGGCTTACGGCCGCTCCAGAACAGCAAAGGGCCTGTCGCGCAGATCGGTCAACAGTAGAGGGCCAGTTCGGCGGCAGCCAGGGCAGAACGGGCCGCCACCGTTTCTTCGCAAACGTTGGTTCCGGACGCATATATACCCTCCGCGAGAGCAGTTCGCATCGCGAAAGGAGTGACAGACAGATGGTACTGAGCGCGCAGCACATAGAGATTGATATCGTCGACGGAGTGGCCCAAGTGACGCTGGGATGGCCGACGATGCAGGCGGGAGAAGACGTAGCGGGCAGAGCAAACAATGCAGATGCCCGTGCAAACAATGCAGATGCTTTCGAGGCGGTGACCACCACGGGCACGCAGGCGGCGGGCGGGGGCAAGAATCGCTGGAGGCTCGTGATTTCCGGCGGGCGATTGGCGACATGGCGGTTCGACGGCCAGAAGCACATCTACTACTGGCGGGGCGCCACGTATTTCGGCGGACTGAGAATCTACAACAAGGACAGCCTCAAGAAGGAGAGGGAGCTGAGGGTTTCGACACGCTGGAAGGCTGACATAATCATCGACACGCTGGAGTGCGCAGTATAGTCCAGGCTAATTTTTACAGGATGTACGGCCCGGCCCATCCCCCAAGGGCTGGGCTGTACGTTTCGGAATGGCTGCCTCGCGCTAAGTTTCTCCCTTGTTCGATTCAGGGGGAGCGGCCTTACGACGTTCAGATTACTGACGGCTTCCACTTTGCGGATTTCGCAGTCGCAAAGCTGCTGAAGAGGTGAATCGGATGCTCACTTAGTTCGGCTGTAGAGTTGAGACACGACTCGGAGTCATTGTTGCGCGACTGCAGGTTCTGATCTAGGAGGATTGTATGACTGGGCGTCGAATTCCCCACAAGTCGATGAAACGCTCTACGGATAGACTGCTTCGAGCGGTTAGCGGGCCGCTGCACGACCTACACTCCGTCGCAGCAAGGTTAGGTTTTACAGAGCGTCAGGCGGCACAGCTTGAAGGGCTCTACCCGGAGGGTATCCCCGACGAGGCTGTAGATCTTCTCATTGCTTTGTCTGATCGGGCATTTCTGGTAGTGAACAGCGCCTTGGCAAAGAAACTCCGAAAAGAGACAATCGATGACTCCCCTCGCCAGAGGACAGACGGATACATCTACAGTTGGCGAGCTGAGCCTGCGCATCAGATAAGCGCGCTTGACATCGTTGAGCACTTCCGCTCGGTTTACGGAGACAGTCGGCTGTATTTTACGATCCTCCCCTGGACGGTTGAACACGAGAGCATTACCTCCACCTTCGCTGAGGACAACATCGAGAATCTCGAACCATACCTGTTGGTACAACAAGCTAAACTCAGATCAGGAGCCAGTCAGGGAATCTCGCTCGTCGTGCGCGTGTTCGACTTCGAGCATCGTATATCGGTTCGCGGACCAAGCGGCATTATTGGCATCCCGAACAAGGATATCTTTATGTTTTCATGCACTCAGGATGGCGTCGAAGGCATCTCCGCAGAAGAAGCCGAGAGAATGTCTTCAGTCGATCACCTTACGGGCGGATACCTTGCATCCGAGGAGGGCGTGCACTACAGAGACAGTCGGAAAATCGCGGAAACGAGATAAACATCCGAGTCAAACCGGGTCCCATCTCGGGCAGGTTCACTATGGTCTGACGGGTTAGTCGAACTTGGCGGGGCGTGGCCATTCAGCCTGAAGCTCGATTTCGATATAGAGCTTGTTGCCTTTGGTTGTGACTTCCATGATCACTGAAGCTCGAGAAACTAAAGAGCTCCGTGATACAAGCGATTTAGTCGTTTCTCACCTTGTAGGTAAATCAGCGAATTTCCTAAACACAATCAGGGATGCTAACTTCACTACTCCAGTAGGCTGTGGCTGCCGTCTCTGTTTCGAGCGTGATCCCCGCCAGTTCAGCTACGCGTGCTGTGCTTGCTATATGGCCTCGCCGGTTCCGACAACTGCACTCCTTGTTTTCAACTTAAGGCCTGTCCAGTCGGCTACGGTGTGGGGGCTACCTTGGAAGGGTGCCCGTCATGCGATCTGGAGTCCACTACCCGAGGAACTGGGAAGAGTTCATCGCTTGGTTCGGCGAGGATGACGACCGCCGTGACTGCCTCGACTGGTTGCGTTGGCCGAACGGGTTCGTTTGCCCGTGGTGCGCCTCGAATGTAGGGTGGCGGCGAGCAGACGTCCGTTGAGACTGTCGTGGCTGCGGCCGCGTCATTTCGCAGACGGCGAGACCGTCTTCGACAAGATCCACACGCCGCTCCCGTTGTGGTTCTCAGAAGCGTGGCAGATGACGAACCAGAAGAATGGCATTTCCGCGCTCGGCCTCCAGCGCGCTGGGAGAGACCCTCGTGGTAGTCGCTGTCGAGCTCAAACGTCCCAAGGGATACGGGCGTTGTCGGCTCAACGTCATCCCTGACGCCGGAGCGCAATCGCTGCAGGGCTTTGTCCGGAGCAACACTGAGCTTGGCTCAGCGCTTTTCACCGACGGATGGCCAAGCTATGTCGGTCTCGGTCGCAGCGGCGACTACGAGCACCACAGTCAACCTGTCGACATCTGATCTCAAGGTCCACGAAGAGCTACCGGCAGTACACTGGGTCGCCTCGCTGCTCAAACGATGGCTACTCGGTACTCACCAGGGCGCGGTCAGCCCAGAGCACTTCCAGACGTACTTGGAGATTAACGTTCCGCTTCAATCGCCGCACGTCACACCGGCCAGGGCTGCTCTTCTTGCGCCTACTCCAGGGTGCTGTGGCTTCCGGGCCGCTCAGGTACGACCAGCTCGCCAAGATACACAGGGTCAAACGCCCGGGTCACTCTCCTATGCCACCCACAAGTCCTGAACTCGTCCGTCACCCGTTGGAGACTACCGAGCCGGCCGTGGCGAGATGCCCATTGAGCTATCGTAACCGACTGGATATGCTTTTTCGTCAATTTAATAGGCTAGAACTCAACGTGACCCAACCTACACTATTTTCAAAAAAGGAACAGAATATAGGACATTGAGATGGGTATTCACATAATTGCCCCGCCTGGACGCTCTGGCGGGTCGGTAATGTGCGACAACAAATCAAAGGTGTTTTGAATTACAATGTGGTTTTTCTTCTTATTAGAGGTGTCTATCTGTACTAATGCCAAGTCGAGTCCACAATAGGCCATCAAGGACAGCTCCTTGTCGTCGACGAAGAGCGAGTGTTTACCGTCGTCGCCGAATTGCCGTTCTATTGCCGCTATTGTTGTCGGCAGTTCTTATCGCTGTCATATCGCGTGGCGCATTCGGATCCTTTACGGTGAAACCTGACACGTCAAAGCCATCGGAAGCAGCCCACGATATCTCTTCCAGAACTGCGTTTCGAGTAATTTCGGCGAGTTATTCCCAGGCATCATCTGGAAGTCTTGGATTGGACGATATATCGGTTCGCTTTTCGAAACCACTTGCTGATCACGATGCAAGTCCGGTCCTAGAACCATTCCTACCGGGCAAGTGGTTCAGACGAAACAGCACCACAATCACTTTCGATCCAACACCGGGATATGTAGAGGCAACCTCAGAGGAGGTGCTTATACCAAAAGGAATCCGGGCAAAGGGCTCCGGCAGCATTCAGGCTTCGGTGGCGTTTTCTTTGCCACCAATCAACCCGGAAGTTTTACGGATACAGGAGGTACTTGCAGATCTGGGGTACCTCCCAGTTCAGTTCAGAAGATCCACGAGACATCAATACGTTTTTGACAATATCCCCGAGATAGCTTCATTTACCCGACCACCTTCTGGGATATTTACTTGGAAGTGGTCGACGATGCCCCACTCATTGAAAAGGCTTTGGCATCCCGGCAACTATGGCGTGATCACCCAAGGTGCAGTAATGGCGTTCGAGCGAACGCATCAGATGATCGTCAACAAAGTGCTCAGCTCGGGGCTTGTAAAGGCGCTAGCCGTGGCGAGAGTTGCACACAGTATTGATCCCGATCCGTATGAGTACGTAGACGTGAGCGAAACTCGTCCGGAAAGCTTGACCGTATTCCAAGATGGATCAGCGGTATTTCACTCACTGGCTAACACCGGGATCGAAAATTCGACTCCGATTGGAACTTGGCCGGTATATCTGCGCCTTGAAAGTCAGACTCTGCAAGGAACCTATCCAAATGGTGTTCCGTACGACATACCCGATGTTCGTTACCTCAATTACTTTAATGGTAACTATGCCATCCACGCGTTCAACCGATCGTCATACGGGTTTCCACAGAGCGCTGGTTGTGTTGAGCTACCGTTAGATGCAGCAGCTAAGGTGTGGAGATATCTTCACTACGGAACGCTAGTCACTGTCACCTAGACACTGTGGGAAAGGGCTCAAGTTGGAGAGGGGCATGTAGTTCATTGGCTATAGCCGACATGGCCCCAACTACGACTTCAGTCGTATGTCCAGTCACAACCGCATTTATTGGTACGAGGCTAACGGTTGGCATAGAGGGAAGAATCTGTGCCAATGTAGGCAAAGAGTTGGCAGCTCTCGATCAGAGTGGAGTTGACGCTGACAAGATCCACATTTATTCCCGGAGCGACGTCCTGGGGAGACCGGGCAAAGCCCGGAGAAAGCGTTTGGCCAGGTTGGGCGGCAAAGCCTGACGCTGGATTGAGAGTCACCTGGACCGGCACCAGCCCGGCGTGACAAAACCCGCCAGGTGGCGAGTAGTCGAGTTGGAAGTCGACCGTCTGAGTCCGATTCAATACCGATGTCGGAACATTGCCATCCATGGCGAGAGTTCCACTGGTACCAAGTCGCTGACTGGCAACTATATAGACCGTAGTTCAGGGTCCCAAACGACCTGTAAAGACATTTCCAATATTCTGAGCAGGGCCTCTATGCCTGATTAGGGTAGGATGTAGTCATGTAGTGGGGACTTCTAGCAAAGACATAGTCCAGGCAGTACTTGCAATAGTTTCATGTGCGTGACATAGGTATTGACATATACGTAGCCAAGGTTCCAAATCGGGGCTCACCACCTGCGATACTACTTCGCGAGTGCTACCGCGAAGATGGCAAGGTAAAGAACCGTACGCTCTCCAACCTCTCGCATTGGCCCGAAGAAAAAGTCGAGGCCCTATCGAGATC
>JAJZIP010000149.1 GCA_021810525.1 Actinomycetes bacterium
AACTCATCGTCAACTAGGGGAACGGCTTCGGCGGGCTCACGAAGAAATGTCGAGCTTCGGGACGATATGCCCAGGCTTGTGATGATCTCTACGAGCTGCTCACCGGTCGGTTCGCTAGGCCGATCGAGATTCCAGAAGTGCTTCCACGCGGCGTTTGCCACTGAATGTGGATGTCTCTCGTGGACCTCTATAACAACACCTACCAGTGCCACCTCGTTGAGCTTGGCTATGAACTCGCATGGGTTTCGTACGTTGTATAGAACGTTGGCGCAGACCACTACGCCTGCAGTGCCCGCCCGACCCGCCACCTCCGGCCATGAGCCGCTGACGAGCTTGAGTGCCACCCCCCGCTTTCCGATGAGTTCGAACCGGCTCTTGAATGCTTCGAGCATCTCCTGGGAAACGTCGACTCCGGTGATAGAACTAGCGTGATCCAAAATGAGAAGTGAGACTCCTCCGGCACCACAGCCGACGTCCATTACGCTCCTCAACGCTGGATCGACTTGACCATCCAGAAGCTCTTTGATCTTCGATACGGTGGGAGTAGTAGCTCGGGAATCCGACGGACCGAACCTTTCGGGACTCAATTTCCAGGGAGAACTGCTTGCCCGGCTTAGGATCTCCTCCGGAATCGCCCAACCGTCCAGCGCCCGCTTCCAATTGTGGCACAGCGTAGTCTTGTCCATTATCACAAGCTATCCGGAAAGCCATCTCAGATCTGATTCAATAGCCTTGATTTTGCAGCCTCGTACTCGTCCTGGGTAATTGAGCCGTCCCGCCTAAGAGTGGCAAGCTTGGAAAGTTCATCCAAGGGGGAGTGCGGCCTTGTCTGACCGGGTCCCAAAGAGCGCCTGGAGATCTGCGAGCTGACCAGCCGGACAATCCTTTCAGGCCGTCTGACAAAGTTGAAAACGTCGTGCACGTTCTCTCCTGAATGATCGACTTGGAGCGAACCGAACTGGAGCACCCGCTCCCCGAGCCGTTGAGAGTAGCTCAGATTGGAGATCTGTGCGATGGGAATCTCTTTGACCCTCCGCACAAGTAATCCACTCGAAGATATGAGCCGCTCGCTGGTGACAATAAGGCGAGAAGCCTTGTACCTGCCGAGCCTGATGCCAAACCTAAACGCCAGAAATAGAAACACTGCCAGTGGGAAACCGAGCACCCACGACGGCAGAAACGAGAGAAAGATCACCCCCAGAATAGTCAACGAGACCAGCAACAGGAGCTGAAGTGTGGGCACCACCAGCATGAACCAGTGCGGCTTCTGGTCTATGACAAGATCCTCGTCCTCATTTAGATCAAAGCGCCAAAGTGCCATCGCCATATGTTACCCGACGCTTTGAACGGCGTCCCTCTAAGCGAGCTTCGCAGCGATCGTCCCGGCGCTCGAAAGCGCCGAACCATCCGCACCAATGATCGTCGGCATGTATGTCCTGACTTTCAGGGCCTCCTCGATGAGGTCACCTAACAGCTTCTCGAAGGCGATGGGCGGAGAGATGAAAAGGTACTTCGACAGAGATCCCGGAATGGTGTTCACCTCGTTCACATAGAGTTCGTCCACTCCGTCCGAGAGAAAATCGATACGGGCAAGCCCCCTGAGAGGCAAAACCTCTCCAACGGCGCGGGCGTAGCTCATAAGAGACTCCGCCAGCGTATCGGAAATCTGAGCTGGCAGTTCACGTGGAGCAGCCACCATTCCCTCGCCCGCGACATACTTGTCGGCGTAGCTGAGGATTTCCGAGCCGGTTCCAGATCGGACCGGCTTTTCAATCGCAGAAAGTTCGATCGCCGGGTAGCTCCGTAGCGCCACCTGGAGATCGAAAAGGTCGGGACGGTATGGCTCTATCACTGCACCCTGTCGGAGGTGTACGTTCGCCTTGAGCCGTGCTAGGGCAGTATCGAAGTCCGAAACGATGTCGATCCCGATCGAAGAGCCCCCGTACCTTGGCTTGACTATGTAAGGACCGTCGAATCCAGGATGGCCCACAGCAGTGCTGAGGAGTCGCCTTGGAAGGGTCGGGATGTGATGAGACCTGAGAAGCCCGCCAAATGCCAGCTTGTCCATGCCAATAGCCGCGGACTGGGAACCTGGACCGGTATAGGCGATTCCTGCGAGATCGAATAGTGCCTGAATGGATCCGTCCTCGCCCGCCCCTCCGTGGAGACACACCAGGACGACCTCGATCTCGAGTTCTCGCGGTTTCGAAAAGCGCCCACCTCCGGTCGCCTTGAAGCCTGAGTCAAGACTGAAAAAGATGCGCTTGGCACCGGTCGGCACCCCGCTCGAGAAGTCCCTAGCTTCAAGAGAGCTCTCAGTCTGGAAGAACTCTCCGTTCTTAGACCAATAGATGGCCACTACCTCGTGGTCCGTATTTGCCAGAGCTCTCACTGCCTGAAGGCCAGTCAGAATGCTTATATCATGCTCCGGCGACACGCCGCCAAAAAGAACACCCACTTTGGCCATAAGCGTTCAACTCTCCAATTCTCTATGTCTGCGCCTTTTCGACCGCTAATGAGATTAGCCGCGCAGCCGCGGCCTGGTCCAGCCACGAATGCCAATCCGTTAAAGGAAGTGATCGGGTAGATCATTCTCATAAAGTACCGCGTCCCCAAAGGTGAGATTCTCCCTGACCCATCTCACCGCTTCACCCCTGCTCCCCACGAGCAGAACATTGGGTTTGAACCCCTCAGTCTCGGCGTTGCTGACACCCTCGAGAAGCGCACGGCGATTGGTGTAGCCTACGATGACCACGTCGGTTGCGATCCGAGCAGCCGCCCGGCCGAGAAAGGAGTTCTCCTCGAACTGCTTTTTTCCAAGCTCGATCATTCCAGGTGTCACAATGACCGCCCGGCAAAGTGGTGACTTTCTGCGCTCAAGCGCGCCAAGCGCAAGTCTGGCTCCAGCCGGGTTCGAGTTGTAAGTATCATCTAGGACGGTTATCCCTGATTCGTTAGTCGAGAGGTTGAGGCGATTCTTTGCCACCGGCAGCGTCGCCAGCCTCTCCGCGATGTTCGATTCCGGTACACCAAGCTCGAGGCTGACCGCCACCGCCGCTGCAATGTTGGTTTGCGAAATATCGAGAAAGGGCATCGAACACATACGTCTCTGACCAGCGTAGATTACCAGGTTGCCTTCGTCATCGTCTTTGACCGCGACATCGGCATTGATGTCCTTCCCCGACACCATCACAAGTCTCTTGCCCTCAGCGCTCAACGTCCTCGCCAGGTTAGCGAGGTAGTGGTTGTCGGCGTTGAGGACTACCACAGAGGCGTTCTTGGCTATCTCTGACTTTGCTTCGACGATGTTGTCTTCCGAGCCAAAGCGTTCGAGGTGGACTGGACCTATTGAGGTTATGACGGAAATGTCCGGCGGGATCCACCTGCACAAGTCCGCTATTTCGCCCTTCTTGAAGGTTCCCATCTCTGCAACCAGCACTTCAGTCCCGGGTGAAAGGCCTTCGTTGATAGCACGAGCGAGGCCGGCACGGTTGTTGAACGATGCTGGTGAGGCGAAGGTTGTAAAAGTACTGGACACAAGGTGGGCGATGTACACCTTCGTGGAGGTCTTACCATACGAACCGGTGATGGCGACAACCCTTGGTGAGAGTTTCTCAAGCTTCTTCGCAGCCCTGTCAACGAACTTCGAAAGATTCCTCCGCTCGATCGGCAGGGTCAAAAGCAGCGCGAGATCCACACATGCAGGCAAAAGGATCATGGCTACCACTCCGAATGCCATCCCCAGACCGAACCAAGCACCCAAGCCCACGAACACAACATTGATTAACCACGTGAGTATCGCAAGTGTTGTCAGCCGCCTGGTGTAGTTGAGCGGCGAGGTCGACCCCCTATAGCTCAGCCCACGCGGCGCGACAAGGGTTGCCGCCAGCACCGCCAAAAATCCTATTCCCGCTGGCAGCAAATCATCAGGTCTTGCAACCACAACGAGGCCCGCGATCGCCGCGAGAACAGCAAGAATCGGATTAACGACCCTGTATCTGTCCGAGTACCAGCGAAGAGCGAATCGCGAGGTATAGCCAGGAATATAGTGCTCGCGCTGAGCAACACGCAACCATCTGACGCTTGAGATAACCACGGCCACAAATGACACAACGGCGCTCAGATAGGAGTATGTCGGGTTCATCTTGCTTGCAAAGACCAGATGAATCCCAAGAAGCGTTATCGACACCTAGTTACTAGTCCTTCGAACAAGATCCAGAACCGAATCCAACAGTACCCCAGGCGATGTTATAGCAAGAAAGTGGTTCCCCGGTACCTTGTTGAGCTGTATCTTCTCAGGGCAAAGCAAAACCGACTGCTCTGCGACTTTCAAAGGTGCGGTTGCGTCGTCGATTCCCCACAAGAGATTCACCGGGATCTTCAATCCTCTGAGCATCTCAGCGTAATCCTCGTTGACAACTCGCACAAATACCTCCCTCATCACGCCCACTGCATTGCGGTAATCGGTCGAGCCGTACCGCGATCTGAGCCGCTCCATCCGGCCTTCTGAAATCATCCGGTACCTAAAAAGAAACCTCCCAGCTCTAAATTTGAGCTTAGGCTTGCGCACGAACTCTGGAGTCCGCAGCAGCGGCACGCCCGTGAGCACAAGCCCCGCTAGGTCAAGTTCCCCCTGATCCAGCGCACTGAGATATAGAGCCACCCTCCCGCCAAATGAGTGGCCTATCACGATTATCCTCGCAGCATGGGGCTCAGGCATCTCGGCAACAACCTGTGCAATCGCCTCCTCCACCATCACCGCGTATTCTCGGGAGCCCATCGGCCGCTCCGGAACCGGCGAACTCCCAAATCCAGGAAGATCCAGGCGGACGATCCACGGAGGTGCTTCGGTTCTCGCCACCAAAGCACAGAACGCAGAAAAATCGGACATGGAACGACCCCAGCCGTGTAGAAGCACCCAAAGCTCATTGTCACGCTCTCCAGGCTGGACCTCACCGAAGACCAGGCCACCAACGAAAGACTTAAGCAGAACTCTCCCCTTCGTAATCTCTCACATCGCAGACTACTAGAGGCTAACAATTCCCAAGGCTCGCCGGATCGTCAAGCCCCAATGCAGCTGCTATTCCTCGATTGCCTCTAACCCGAAATGACCAAAGTCAACACGAGTCAAACCATCGAAAGCGTGTTGAACGAACCTTGGAGAAAGGGCTTCGGATCGACTCCAAGTACCTTGTCGAACATGGTGGCATATACGCTGCGAAAATCGGTCGTGAATACCAGGTTTCCCTCTTGCAAGCGTTTGAGATCGGGCGGCTCGCCATAAAATCCGCCCTTTACGGCCGGACCGACTACGAAGACGTTATTTGCCCAACCATGGTCGGTTCCCTCATTGGAATTGGCATTGACCCTTCTGCCGAACTCCGTGTAGATCAACACGACGACACCGTGCCCAGAAGAAGTATTGGCAAGGGCGTCAACAAATGCAGTCACCGCCATATCCAGCTCTCCCAGCAGTTTCGCCTGAGTTGGCTGCTGGCTGACGTGGGTATCGAATCCGCCGAGGTCAACACTGTAGACCTGAGGAACAGCACCGGCAAGAATGAGGTTTGCCACGATGCTGAGTTGAGTCGCCAAAACGTTCGGAGTTGATTCGCCTCCACCTCCGTCAGCAATTGCCAGAGCAGCTCCCCCATTGGCGGCCAGCGCCGACGAAGTAGCGCCCGCGAGGTGGAGCGGATCGCTGGCCGCCGTGCGGGACAGGGTCGGACCCATCTGACGACTCATTTCAACAAGGTTTCCACAAGCTGCAGCGGCCTCTGAGAGAAGCTGGGGTGAGCCCGAGCTGATCTGCGAAAGAGCCGCGAAGAGCATCTGCTCAGTAGAGTCACCAGGAAGCACCAGCTTTCCCGGCGGAATTGCCGCCCCCTGAACCTTCTCCCCGGTCAAAAGAGTTGGCATCGTAGGCCCGATGCTCACCGCCCGCAGCGGAGACGAACTCGTCGCATCCAGCCACCTCCCAAGCCATCCGGAGCTGACCGGTTCCCCTGGAACTCCGCTCTGCCATATGTCCATTGATTCAAAGTGGCTGAAGTTGGGATTGGCGAAGCCGACTCCCTGTACAATTGCCAACTGCTTGGCCTCCCAGAGCCTTTTGAACCCGGTCATGCTCGGATGGAGACCATAGCCCTCACCAAGCGGCAGAACCTTCGCCGCATCTATTGCCAGCTGTCCCCGGTTCGACTGGTAGACGCTCGATTGGTAGGGAATTACAGTATTGAGCCCGTCGTTTCCGCCGTACAGGGTTACCAGAACGAGCGGCCTTTTGCTGGTAACAGACGTCAGAGGCAGCGGTGGTGGACCCACCGCTGCCTCTTTTGGAACCGAACCGAAAAAGTCCTCCCACAACCGTGGGCCCAGAGTTGCACTCAGGACTCCGGCTGCCCCAAAACCGCCCGCAAGAGCTAAGAACTTTCTCCGGTTGACGCTCCAAACTTCTCGAGGTGTGCTCTGCGAACCGCCGGGCGAATCGCCGATCCCGCCGGAAGCCTCAACAACGTTGCTGCCTTCATCGGTATTCGAGTCATTCATTTACAGACCTCAATTACTCACGTATTCCGGGGAAACCAACGCCAATGTCATCAATGTGTGGGGATTCGTAACAGCCTTTTTGAGCGCGGCGCTCGTAGATAGCGACCAGCTATCCACGGAAAGCAACTCCGCAGCAGCATCAACTCGAGAACCAACCGGCGAGTCCACTATCGGGGAGATGTCTCCGATCAACGACAGCTGGTGAGCAAGACGCCATCTGGCTAGAGCCGCAGACGTCGAGAGCCAGTACTCATTCTGCGGCCAGCCGCCCACGCTTGGGGGATCGAACAGGACCTGGCCCAACCCGGCCATTGCGCTCATTATCGGAGGTTTAATTGCTTGAAGGCGCGCTGCGGGAATGCCGAGAGCCTTTAGCGCGCCCACCACATACTCGGCTGGCTGCTTGATCAGCCCCGTTGAAGTCTTGATCGACAAAAAGCTTGGGTGCATAAAGACCATCTTCAACAGATTCGTCATATTGCGATCTTTGGAATAGATCGATGCCAGCTCGGCAACGAGAGGATCAGATGTCTCTATTGGATAGGCGAACCTGCTCCAAACAGAGGCAACAACGAATCTGGCGCACGCTTGTGACCTTGTCACGACATTGATAACCTCCTGACCGGTGGAGACCTTCTGTCCCAAAAATATCTGCGGAACACTTGTATGAAGCTTTGGAGCGATTGCGAACTGGCCCGTTTGTGTGTTCAGGTGCCAACCAGTGAATGCCATGGCAGCAGCCCTGACATCCAATTCTGTGTAGTTTCCTATTCCCATGGTGAAGCGCTCCATCAGCTCCCTGGCAAAATTTTCATTGGGGTCCGGCAGCCTGTCAGTACCCGCATCCAGCCATATGAGCATCGCCGGATCCGTAGAGACGGCCGTGGTCAGCTTCGCAAAATCGCCGCTCCCCTGGGCTCGAAAAAGCTGGTTTTGCCGGTACATATAGACCGGAAACCTCACCTTGGAGATTGCGGTGGGGAAATGGCAGTGCAGAAAGAAGGTGAGCTTCTCCCGAATGGGATTCACG
>JAJZIP010000010.1:0-3049 GCA_021810525.1 Actinomycetes bacterium
TTGGGAGTAAAGGATCCTCTGAAGCGACAGAAGAAAATAGTTGCTCAGTTGTAGTGCCCGAATTATTGACCCCTATGGCCACTGAGCAGGCATGGCTGGCCCGGGAGGCGAAACTTGGGCTCGGTGACTTCCGCCTCCGTCGCCGCTGAAAATGACGCTTAGGTGATTGCTTCTTAGAGATCAGTACAAATTGACGGGCGAAGTGAGGTGAGCAGTTCTTCATTCGGTCGATCAGCGGCTAAGTTTTCGCTTCATCGAAAAGTGAATTTGCTGAATCACTGCCATCCTTGAGAATGGCGACACATTGCTGCTCCAGGTACACCAACGCAGCTTTCGCCAGTTTGTTCTCGGTTCATCATTCGGGGGTTTCCAGGCTTCCATCTCGCCCTCCATGCGACCTACATCTTCACCCATTTCTTGGCAAGCCATCCAAGGATTCACACGGAGAATATGAACGTCGTCCGTCGATTCAGAGGTGGCGTCAAGTGCAAGGTCGGCATACAGTCGCGCATCACTCCACCGTTTTGCATTTAGTGCTCGATATACAGGAGCCACGGCCACCTGTGCTGACTGTGGAAAACTACTCGTAAAAAGAGCTGTCCAAGCAATCGAAAGAGCAGTTCCCAACTGTTCACTTAGTCCGGGAGTGATCCTTCATTTTCGATGTGACAACCGTAAACCAATCAAAAGGAGCCAAACTTCACTCAGCAGATATACACTGAAAAAAGTGTCGCTCCCACCCTCTCGCAGGTGGCAAGTTTCAGAAGGAACGCGTGGCAAGTTCCAATAGGAATCCGCACTGCCTATCGTGGGAGCTTGTACAGCGCCACATATGCAAATATTTCGGCGCCACAACCTAAGGGGTGGTTTGTCTGATAGACGTTCATTCGCACTTTTGTCCGGTTAAGTTCCTAAAGGAGGCGGAGAAGAAGCGGAATTGCGTCTACCCGCCGCGTCTTGAGCGGCTGCTGTCCTGCCTTCCGTCCATGAGTGATCCGCAAGTGCGGATTGCGGCTATGGATGACCAGGGCATAGATCGCTCCGTTCTTTCTTTGGCGGCAGTAAATGTTTGGCCTTGGAACCCGCGAAAAGCGCGGGAACTCAGTCGGCTGGCTAATGAAGAGCTGGCGTTCGTGAAAGATCGGCACCCAGATCGATTTGAGGTCTTGGGGACAGTGCCGCTGGAAGACCCGATGGAAGCGCCGAAAGAATTGAGATACCTCATGCTCACTCTCGGCTTTCCAGGCGTCATGATCGGGGCCAACATTCAGGGGAGGCTGTTGGATGAGCCGGCCTTCGCGGAATTCTGGGAAATGGCGGACGAACTGGGTGCCGTTATTTTTCTGCACCCAGCCGAGTTTTACGGCCTTCCTGCTTTGGGCGACTTTGACTTGATGAGGCTTCTAGGGTTTCTTTTCGACACCAGCCTGGCAGTTGCCAGGATGGCCCTTTCTGGACACCTGGAACGCTATCGGCGGGTCCGGATAATCGTTCCCCATCTTGGAGGGGTCTTGCCCTTCGTCTTAGACCGGTTGGATCGTGGTTACGTCATCTTCGAGGAGACTAGGCGTGGCGCGCCATATACTCCCAGTTATTACCTAAAGAACCTTTTTTACGACACTGCGTCCTTTCATCGTCCAGCCTTACTGACCACGCTAGAGATGGTTGGAGCAAGTCGGTTGCTCTTAGGGAGTGACACCCCCAATCCTATTGGAGGGATAGGGGAAGCCGTCCGCATGATTCGGGAACTAGGACTTTCCCCAGAGGAAGAGTCAGCAGTACTTGAGGACAATGCCAGAGACTTGTTCTCAAGTCGCGGTTCGCGTGTCGATTAGGCGCGCGAAATAGCCTTGTGGAGTGGAGCTGGGTCAGAAGAGCCTCTCACCTTATTTTCGTTAACGTGACCCCTCTTAGATGACTGCCAGGGGTAGTGATTGTCGGCATCCATGGACATCCAGTGTCCCTTCTCATAATTTCTCTGAGATCCAGGAATTAATCCCCTTCAAAGGGTGCTCTCCTTGGTAAGGACCTCAACCTTGTGAGGGAGAAAGATACGAAATCACCCGTTATAGGCAGGACCTCCAGCCTGAGAAAATGCCTGAGACAATTTATCGGTAGTTTCTTTGCAATTGAACACAATCCTGTCTACAATCTTGGGTGATCCTGCTGTTTGTAAGATGGAAGGTCATGACGTGAACACATCAAATGGTCCTCTGGCTCCTATACGGATTCTGGACTTCAGCCATATTGCAGCTGGCCCTTATGCTACTTTGCAGCTTGCTTATTTCGGAGCGCAGGTCATCAAGGTAGAGTCGTCTAGTCATATGGATGGATGGCGCACACGGGATGGAAATGCCGACAAAGAAGAGTCACGCCCATTTGCTGACCATAATAAAAATAAGCTAGGTATTTGTATAAACCTAAAAAATCCTCGGGGTACGGAACTGGTTCGCAGATTAGTTGCCCACTGTGACATCGTAGTTGAAAATTTCAGTTTTGGAGTGATGGAGCGGCTGGGGCTGGGCTATGAGGTGCTTCAGACCAAGCGTCCGGATCTTATTATGGTGAGCCTCCAAGGACTGGGTAGGACGGGTCCTCGACGTGACTGGGTCACATGGGGCCCGAGCCTTATGCCTCTCTCCGGAATGACTTATTTGTGGAACCATGGTGACAGCTCTGAACCGGTAGGATCACAAACATCGTATCCAGATTACGTGGTTGGGCTCCATGCTGCGACATCAATCTTAGCTGCGCTCCGACAGCGCGACCGAACTGGCCGAGGATGTCACGTCGAAATTTCTCAAGTCGAAATTACAGCCACGATGATCGGGAGCGCATTTACAGAGCTTTCACTAACGGGTTCAAACCCTATAATTCGTGGCAACCAGAACCCTTTCCATACTCCGCACGGTTGCTACAAGTGTGCTGGCGAAGATCGCTGGTGCGTTATTGATGTAACAACCGATGAAGAATGGCACTCGTTGGCTCGACTTCTTGGACGAATAGACCTTTTGAATGATCTCGAGCTGGACACACAAAACGGCAGGCG
>JAJZIP010000010.1:3059-36436 GCA_021810525.1 Actinomycetes bacterium
GGACTAGAGAGATCGACGAGGCCATCTCCGCATGGACCCTCACCCGCACACCGAACGACGTTATGAAAACATGCCAGAAACACGGCATACCTGCTGGAGTCGTAGCAAATGGCGAAGACGTTGCTAGTGATCCAAACCTGAATTTCACCAATTTCTTTGTCAATACGAATCATCCCAGACAACCTGATCTGATTCTGCCCGGCGTTGCCGTACATCTGAGCAGTACACCGGGTCAAGTACATTCACCGGCTCCATTACTTGGTCAGCACACTACAGAAGTTTTAACACGATTATTGGACATGGATACGACAGAAATAGCGTCCCTCGAAATTGACGGCGTACTGTCCTGAAATCATAGGAGCATATGCATGACTGCTGAAACGAATACCCAACCCGAAGTCTTGTGGCAAAAGCGCGAAAAGGTTCGGATCATGACTTTGAATAGGCCCCACAAGAAGAACGCCCTCTCGCTCGAAGGCCAGGAGCTACAGTCGCACTATCTTTTCGAATTTGCCAACGATGACGAAGCTTGGGTTCTCATCATTACTGGAGCAGGAGGCACATTTTCGACAGGGCTCGATCTCACACAGGCGGCAGTCGCAGTGGGTAGAGCAGAACGTCCTCCAGCACTCACTGGACACAATCCGATCGTGACATGGAAGCCGATTATCGCAGCTATCAACGGATACGCTCTGGGTGGTGGCCTGGAACTCGCATTGGCGTGTGATATACGCATTGCAAGTGAGGATGCACGCCTGGGGTTCCCTGAAGTGAAACGCTCCATGATTGCAGGAGCAGGAGGTTGTCAGCGGCTTGCCAGAATTGCTCCGCTCGGAAGTGCTTTTTGGATGCTTTTCACCGGAGACTGGGTCAGCGCCGAGGAGGCCTTTCGTCTTGGGATTGTTGACAGGGTCGTTTCCGTTGATAATCATCTTCAGGAAGCATTGGATCTTGCCGTCCGCATTTGCGAAAACGGCCCTCTTGCCGTGCGGGCTGCTAAAGAGGCGGTGTACAGGGGGCTTGATCTTCCTCTCAATGCCGCATTAGTCCAAGATAACCTCATCGCATTTCGAAATCGCCAGTCTAGTGATGCCAAAGAGGGCCCGGCGGCATTTTTGGAGCACCGAGCGCCGAACTTCAAAGGAATATGAAATTGGTTGAGAAGCGCAAAATCATACCTTCACAATCCAGCAATGTACCAAGTCCTCTTCAAGGACTGCTGGTAGTGGAGGTTGCCGATGAACTAGTGGCTTACTGTGGAAGGCTCTTGGCATCTCTTGGCGCCGAAGTGGTTCTGGTTGAACCACCGGGCGGTTGTCAGCTTCGCAAAGGACCTGACGAGCAAGCGATTTCAGATATCACGCCTTCATTTGCTTGGCTCCACACCGGAAAGAGTTCGATCGTAATCGACCCGAGGAATGATTCTGACTTAGTAGACTTCAAGGCATTAATTGCTAGGGCGGATATAGTATTACAGGGTCCGGGAGACGAGTGGGATCGGCGAATGACCCTTGCCTGCGAAGGTCTTCCCAACGACAATCCACGTCTAGTTGTTGCATCAATATTGCCATTCGGTTCTACTGGCCCATACCGGAACTATCGGTCCACCAAGTCAGTTGACTTCGCCATGAGCGGTCTACTGAACTTATCCGGCAAACCCGAGGAGCCACCAGTGCTTGCTCCGTGTAACCAATCCACAGTGGTTGCTGGAGCCCAAACGTCAGTAGGAATCCTAATTGCAATAAGAGTTCGCGAACAAACTGGACTGGGTCAATGCGTAGAAGTTTCAGTGCAGGAAGCCTTCACTGCGCAGGAAAATATAGTATCGAGCTTCACGGGAGATGGCTGGCGAGGCGAGAGAACTGGAAGCCAGCATCGAGTTGCGGCCCCTGGACGCATTTATCCATGTAAAGACGGGTTCATTCACCTTTTCGTAAGCCCAGTTCAAAAAGGTGCTTGGGACCGACTGTTGGACTGGATGGGAAGTTCCGCTGGAATTTTATCGCAGGAGGAGTGGTCTAATCCCCGATATCGCCGATCCCACGTGACAGTACTAGATGAAGTGGTTCGAGACTGGACCAAAACTTGGCCAAAACAGGACCTCTACGTCGAGGCACAAAAAAGACATATTCCATGTGCTCCAGTGAATTCTATGGCAGATTTTGTAAGAGATCCACAAACTGTTTCAAGGGGTTTCTTTCAGCAAGCCCGTGACAACGGAGAACCCAGTTACATCTTTCCATCATCCACCATCTTATTGAACGGTGTGAGAATGCACGGCGAGCGGAGGGCTCCGGAACTTGGTGTCGACAACTCAACGTATCTGGCAAAATCAAGTCGACCCGACTGATTAGACCAATGATGGTGACCTCCTAGCCAAACTGAGATATACGCCATTCAGGTTGAGTGGCCAACAGAAGTCCAGTTTCAGCTCGCCAGATAACTTATGGCATTGATGGCGGTAATTCGTTGTCCGCTCTCGACGATAAGAATGCGGATTTAACTAACCTTGAATTCATCGCAATGACTCCGCGAAGCTAGATCTTGTCAGATAAATTCACCCAAATAATCATAATTTCATTTGAGATAACTAGTCCAAACACCGTGCTTATCGAGCTACGGCCAATTAATTTACAGCCGAAGTTATGTTTGACCCGGTATGAATGTCTTGCTATCCTTACTTTGTAATCAGAATTGTAGACAATCTTGATGATTCCTAGGAGGACTCGAAATATGGATCAGCTTCAGAAACAAGTGACGGAACAAACAGAGGAGGTGGAAATTGAACCCACTGACGAAGCTTGGGAGTCCATAAAAGGTGCATATGACCTTCAGCTGCACGTGGCGCCAGACGTCATGCCGAGACGAATCGACGATATTGATGTCGCTCACGAATTCTTGAAGCGAGGTCTTTCGGGTTTCGTTCTTAAATCTCACTATTTCATGACAGCCGAACGTGCTGCTGTTGTCACAAAAGCTGTACCAGGCATCAAAGCATACGGTGCTGTAACGCTGAACCACAGCATGGGAGGACTGAATCCTGTTGCAGTCGATCTTGCCGGAAGAGCCGGGGCTCGCTTGGTCTGGATGCCCACAGTTGATGCTCTAAACGAGACAGCTGGGCGGTCTCCAGACGCAATACATCCACCGTTTTGGGCAACTTTCCAGCGTGAACTCAGTGCAAGAGGTATTTCTCCTGATCCCATCACCGTTTTGAACGACAAAGGGGAAATATCAGCCTCAGCGAAGCAGTGCCTGGAAATAATTGCGGAACATAACATGGTGCTTTGTACCGGCCACCTGGGTCGCAAAGAAATATTTCCGCTTGTGGACGAGGCCAAGAAGCTTGGCGTGCAAAAGATCGTAGTCACCCATGCTGAATTTCCTTCACAAAACCTTTCGCAGGGAGAACAATATGAGCTCGCAGCAAGAGGAGCGATCATTGAGCACTGTTTTACTACAACCCATACCAACAAGGCCCCATGGCAGTTGCTGTTTGCCAATGTTGCCGCTGTTGGACCCGAACGTGTGATCCTCTCAAGCGACTTAGGCCAGCCTTCAAATCCACCTGTATCACTTGGGCTTGCAATCTACGCCCAACGATTTCTCGATGCGGGTTTCTCCGCAGCCAATATTCAGTCAATGTTTGTACAAAACCCTGCGAAATTAGTTGAGCACTAATCTAACGGGTTCACTGCGGACGAAAAGAACGAAGAATAGACGAACAATCTAGTTCGTCCTGTGATAAGGAGACTTAATGAACAAGTCAGTTTTAGTCATCAGCGCACATACAGCAGATTTCGTTTGGCGTGCGGGTGGAGCGATAGCTGTTGCAAGCGAAGCGGGGCTTAACGTACGCGTGGTCTGTCTTTCATATGGTGAGCGAGGTGAATCAGCAAGTCTTTGGCGTGAAAATGGCATGACGGTCGATAGAGTGAAGCAGGTGCGTCGCAAAGAAGCGGAGGCTGCTGCCGAAATATTAGGCGCTGAAATTGCCTTTCTCGATGCCGGTGATTACCCACTCTTGGAAACAACCGAGTTACTAGATGCATTGGTTCGTGAATTTCGTACATTCCGTCCGTCAATTGTATTGACTCACTCACTGGAAGACCCCTATAACATGGATCATCCCAAAGCAGGCCAACTCGCAATACAGGCGAGGGTTCTAGCACAAGCAGCAGGCTATCCCACGGAGGGAAAAATTATTGGTACTCCCCCCGTATACCTTTTCGAACCTCATCAGCCTGAGATGTGCAAGTTCCATCCAGATGTGTTCTTGGATATCACGTCAGCATTTGAACTCAAACGTAAGGCAATGCAGTGCATGGAAGCCCAAGAGCACCTTTGGAAATACTATACAGAGCTTGCATACCGCCGCGGAGTTCAATCCGTTCGTAATTCAGGCAGAAACACGATCGAATATGCGGAGGCATTTGAAACTGTTTATCCTTCGGTGGTGGAAGCACTATGGTAGACAATCGTGTATATCGATCAATCGAACGACCTGACTCTAAGTTAATGGATGAACTCGGGAATTATGGAGTTGCGACAGTCCACGAGTCTCAAAACAAAACCGGTCTCCTGAATTCATATATTCACCCGATAAGAAATAACTTGTCTATCGCTGGCCCAGCAGTCACGGTTCTTGCACATCCAGGGGATAATTTAATGATTCATGCTGCCATTGCCGTAGCAAGTCCTGGAGACATCCTGGTTGTCTCGGTTAGTTCCGAAATAGACGACGGAATGTTTGGTGAACTAATGGCTACATCGGCGATCGCACGGGGTATCCGTGGACTCATAATCGATGCCGGGGTACGAGACGTAGCAGCACTAAGGGAGATGAACTTCCCGGTATGGTCAAAGGCAATATGCGCGAAGGGTACCGTCAAGTTGCGTGGAGGATCGGTGAACGTGCCCATAGTGTGTGCTGGCAGATACATATGCCCCGGTGATGCAATTGTTGCCGATGATGACGGAGTCGTTTGTGTGCGGCGCGAGCATGTTGAACGTGTCATTGACGCAGCGCACGAACGCGAAACACGTGAGGCCAAAGTGCGTGAGCGCTTGAGTAACGGGGAGTTGGGAATGGACTTCTATGGACTCTGGGCTCTACTCGATGCGCAAGGAGTATGGGTGGAAGGTCTTGATGCCAGCTCTGTAAATCGTTCTGAGGGAGTGTACTAGGTGTGGCCACACTAACTCGTGGGTTTGGAACCTCTCACAGCCCGTTGCTTAGCATTCCGCCTGGGTTATGGAGTGAGTGGACGAAATTTCGGGATTATCCAAATCGGGCTTTACTCGATAATCAGGGCATTGTTCGGACGTACCCAGAGTTGGCTGCGACTGTGCAAGATCGATTTTTTAGCGAGATCCAACCAGAGGTTATTCTGGAAAGATACTCTAGCTGCCAGCGTGCTATTGGGCGCTTGGCAGCGGAGATAGATAGAAGTGGTATCGACACACTTATCATTCTTGGTGATGATCAGGTGGGTGAGGTGTTTGACCCTTCGAACATGCCAGCGATCTACATCTACTGCGGTGAAGAGGTACTGAACAGGCATTGTGATCCTTCTCCAGACCTTCCAGATGCAGTCAACATTGGTAGGTGGGGTTCAGCTGGCGATAGGGACCGCCATTATCCTGTTGCCCAGGAATTGGCAGTCCACCTTGTATCTCAACTGGTTGAGGGAGGATTTGACATCGCTCAGGGTAAAGAATTGCCGAAAGAAAAGAACATAGGTCATGCCTTTGGTTTCGTAATTAACCGACTAATCCCACATCGTGCCTTACCTATCGTACCGATAATGATCAATAGTTACTTTCCACCCAACCAACCAACACCGATGCGCTGTTTCAGCCTGGGCCAAGCGCTGCGTAGGGCAGTCGAATCCTTCCCCCCGTCATGGAAAGTGGGCATTATGGCCTCTGGAGGATGGAGTCATTTCGTGGTCGACGAAGAAATCGATAGACTCACACTTTCAGCGCTTTCCGAAAAACGTACTCGCGACCTCATCAATTTGCCCATTGAACGCCTCAACTCAGGCACTTCTGAAATCCGTAATTGGATCGCGGCTGGGGCAGCATTCGAAGATCTTGAGTTAGAGTGGATTGACTATATTCCCTGCTATCGCTCGGAAGCTGGAACGGGATTGGGTGCAGCGTTTGCGGTTTGGCGCTAGATCAGGCACCGTTTGAAATAAGCGATCTCCCATAACTGCGAGATCAACGGCTAGAGATTTGCCAGTCCACACTGAATTCGCTGCACGACTGAACCAATGAGACAATGCAATCACGTACGCCCAGACGTGTGGCGTCAACGAGAGACCGCATGAAAGCAACCTGACTTCGTGAAATCATAACTGCTTTTTTCTGTTGCTCAGAACTTTTAGAAGCATGACTTGACAGAATCAGCACGGCAAGTAATAATTGTTGGCAAGGTTGGCGACAATATGTACTACACCATTCCTTTAGGGAATTGCGCCGTGACCACTGAAATGGGGGCTGTAGTGGATCGTACTGTACTACTTGATGGGGAAAACCTGACACTTGAAGAGGTCGATGCGGTTGCCCGCCATGGTGCTGCAGTAGAACTTCACCCGAATCCCAAGGTGCGGGAACGGATCCAGGCTTCATGCGATCTTAATGAAAGAATGCTGCAAGCAGGGTTACCGGTATATGGTGTTACAACCGGTTTTGGCGACTCGGTCAATCGCCAAGTGGGTCTAGACAAGGCCTACCGCGTTCCGGAATTCGAAATAAGAAAGAATGGCTGTGGTCGGGGGCCTTACCTTCCGGAGCAGCAAGCTCGCGCAGTTGTCCTTGCGAGAACAAACTGCCTAGTTCGGGGGAATTCAGCAGTGCGTCTCAAGCTGATTGAGAACCTCTTAGCACTGCTAAATAGGCGCATTACGCCTTGCATCAGAGAAATCGGATCCGTGGGAGCCAGTGGTGATCTAATCCCAGGCTCATACATCGCAGCCACGCTCATGGGAACCCGCGAAGTTTATTATAACGGTGACATAGTTCCTGCCATCGACGCCCTTACCGCCGAGGGTATCGACCCTTTAGTACTAGGTCCCAAAGAGGGACTGGCTATGACGAATGGTACCCAGTTCATGACCGGGCTGGGTTCACTCGTTGCCTGGGATGCAGCTGAAGTAGCCCGAGTCGCAGATATATGTTCCGCAATGGCAGTTGAGGTACTCGGTGGTGTCACTGGACCATTTCACCCATTTTTACAACGACAAAAACCTCACCCTGGACAATCGCAATCTGCAGAACACATCCTTCGCTTACTTGAAGGAAGTTCGTTGGCACGTGATTACAGCAAAGTTGTCCAGGGATTAGGAACAATGGAAAAAGGATTCCGAATCTTGCCTATTCGGATCCAGGATCGTTACTCATTGCGATGCGCACCTCAGTTTATTGGCGCTCTTTATGACTGTATTGAATGGGTCGATCGCTGGCTTAAAGTGGAGCTGAACTCAAGTAATGATAACCCTCTTTATGATGTCGAAACTGGAACCGTCCATAGTGGAGGGAACTTTACTGGCGGGCATGTAAGCCTGGCAATGGACACTTTACGTACAGCATTGGCCAGTGTGGGGGATCTGATTGATCGCCAGTTTGCGCAGTTGGTAGATGATAAATTCAGCAATGGGCTCCCTCCCGGGCTTATCCATCCGTTGCCACTAGGGCATGTCGACGAGGGCATCTATCATGGTTTTAAAGGCATGCAGCTTCTAATGTCTTCCTTGGTTGCTGAAGCTCTCCAGCGCTGCGTTCCCATGACTATATTTTCACGCTCCACCGCCGCACACAACCAAGACAAGGTGAGCATGGGAACAACATCAGCACGGATAAGTCGCGAAGTTCTTGCGCTGGTGGAAGAGGCGCTTGCCGTGCATCTGATCGGATTATGTCAGGCTGCTGACATAAGGGGTGCGAAAGGATTGGGAAGAACCAGACCTGTTTACGAGTTGGTTAGGTCTGTAAGTGCATACGTCGAGACCGACCGTGAACTTGAAGAAGACATCTCATCTGTACTCGCTTTAATTCGTTCGCGACGAATTACAGGTTCTGTTTCTGGATTGCTTAGTAACGCTTCATGAGGAATCCCACTTCATGCATTTCTTGAGTGGAATCCGCAGCGAACACCTCTATTCAACTGACTGGCTGCAACAGGAACGTCGCAAAGAAACAACCCACACCCTAGGAAGGGATAATACGTGAGTCTGGCAGGACAATATGCAATTGTTGGCGTAGGCGACACCAAAGTTGGGCGCGTACCCGAATATAGTAAGACGGGATTAGCGCTCCTAGCTGCGGCAAGGGCTATCGATGACAGTGGCCTTAGTAGAGATGACGTAGATGGTGTCCTGACCTCCCAAATGGGTGGGACATTCATATATAGCCTTGAGATCGCGACGAAACTTGGCATTCAGCCAAGATATACGACGGTTATGGAGCTTGGCGGAGCTACATCTGTGTGTATGGCTCAGCAAGCTGCTGTGGCGATAGAAGCTGGACTAGCCAATGCTGTCTTGTGTGTTCACGCCCAGAAACAGGCCACAGAGGGACAGAGGCCTCGTCATGGTGGAGCATTGCTACGAGGATTCGATGAATTTGACCGCCCATTTGGACATCCGGGAGCTACCGCAGTACACGCACTTGCCGCACGTCGACATATGCATTTGTATGGTTCGACGAGCGAAGACTTCGCCCGTATCGCAGTAGCGGAGCGCCTACACGCATCACTCAATGCAAATGCTCAACGCCGAGAACCAATAACCCTAGAGGACCATCAGGCCTCGCGATGGGTAATAGAGCCATTTCGCCTCCTCGATTGCTGCCAAGTCAGTGACGGGGCTGGCGCATTTATAGTCACGAGCGCCAAGAGAGCTCGCAATCTCCAAAAACCTCCGGTTTACTTGCTTGGGTTCTCCCAATTCCATCCTCATCGCTTCATATCAGATCAAAACGCTGACCTGACTTCAACGGGAGCGGTAGTTTCGGGACCTAGAGCGTTCGCCATGGCGGGTCTAAGCCCCAAAGATGTGGACGCCGCAGAGCTATACGACTGTTTTACATATGTCGTATTGACCGAACTCGAAGACTACGGCTTTTGTGGGAAAGGCGAGGGGCGTGAGTTCATTAAAGATGGCCGAATCGAAATTGGAGGCAGCCTTCCTGTTAATACTCATGGAGGACTATTGTCACAAGGCCACGTTGAAGGAATGATGCATGTGGTCGAGGCAGTTAGACAGCTTCGAGGAAACGAGGTTGAGCCGGCACGGCAGGTAGAGGGTGCGAAAGTGGTTCTCGTATCGGGGCACGGAGGACAAATGAGCACACACGGGTCTTTAATCCTAGGGACCGAAAGACCGTGATCAAGAAACAATAAATGACCGCGAAACATTCTTTAAAAGGAAGCGAATTGGTAGATATGACCTCAACCAACAGACCGTTACCTAAACCAGATGAGGATTCAGACGAGTTCTGGCGATATTGCTCATTGCATGAACTGCGCATGCAACGCTGCAATACTTGTGGGCATTTTCGTTTTAGGCCCTCGGTGATATGTCCAAACTGCCTTTCGACCGAGGCAAGCTGGGAACGATTATCCGGTACTGCCCAGATTCACAGCTTTGTGGTCGTACATCAGCAAATGGTCGTTGGATATGATCAGGTTCCATATGTCATAGCGTTAGTAGACCTCGATGAAGGGCCAAGAATGACGACAAGAATCGTCGATTGTGAAGCCAACGACCTGAGCATTGGTTTGCAAGTTCAAGTCACATTTGAAGATTACACCGATGACATATCGTTACCGGTATTTGTTCCGTCTAAATCCCGCGTGTGAAATATTCATATTGGTAGCGTCACCTATTCAAAGATCAGGAGGCATCCGTGATGTCCGCAAAAAATAGGGTCGATGTGAGGCGACCCAAGAAGGTTGCTATATTGGGTGGCCTAGCAGCGGCGACCATGCTCATGGCTGCATGCTCTTCCACCTCAAGTACTACATCGACTTCAACAACCGCACCGTCTACGACGACAACGTCTGTTTCTCTGTCATCACTACTTCCCGCTAGTATAAAGTCCTCTGGAATCATCAAGAATGGAACACCAGAGGCAAATCCACCGCTAATATTTCTCACACCAAATCAAAGTCTCACTGGAATTGACTACGAGCTGAGCAATGCGGTCGGAAAAGAACTTGGAGTCAAGTTTCAGTATACGCAGATACCTTTCCCTGGTGACATCCCGGCAATACTGTCTGGGCGGATCGACACGAGCTGGGGGATCTTTAGTGACACTCCGCAGCGTGAATCAGAGGTGACTTTTGTCGACTATATCATCGATGGCGTAACGTTTCTTACAAAGTACGGCAATCCCGATAATATAAGCACGCTCTCCGATCTCTGTGGAAAATCAGTGGGAGCCACCCAAGGGGCAATCGAGAGTGCCTTTATTACGCAGCTCACGACGACCTATTGCACACCCAATGGAAAGCCAGCTATTACTCCGGCACTTTATAGCAGTGCAGCCGCATCGTTGCTCGCACTTACCAGTGGACGGGTTGCCGCAATTGTGCATCCTGGTGCAGCCAGTCAGTACATTGCGAGTACCGCAGGCGGCGGTAAGACCTACCAAATCCTTTTCCCAGGTCAACTCTTTCTTGCCAATTATGGTGGTATAGGTGTTGCCAAAGGCGATACCCAATTAGCCAATGCCTTGGTTACCGCGTTAAGAGCCCTCCAAGCAAACGGTACTTACGGTAAAATCCTTGCAAAATACGGATTAAGCCGCATGGCGCTTACCGCAAATCAGATTTCTCTAAATGCGGCGTCGAAAATACCGCTGACACCAGCACAGCAAAAAATCTACGGTACCAGCTCGCCCTACATAACTGCAAAATAGTTAGTACATTGGCATGGGTGACATGAAAATGTTGGGACAACGGGGGCAGAAGCTCATCGAATCGAGTCAAGAAAAACGAACTCATAACACAGCCTCTGATGAATCTCGCAAATCTTACGAAGAGATGCCAGTCGGTTCCCGGCGAAAATATGGTCAGATCCTGAGTGGCATCATAGCAACGATACTTATCGCAGCAGTAATGGTTTCGCTCTACCGAAACCATTACATCAATCACAGCACCATTGCACATTACCTATTCAGTGCGCCTATTTTGAGTGGGCTTAGGGTCACCATTGAATTGGCTATTGCTGCCGAAGTTGTTGGCATCGTTTTTGGAATAGTATTGGCGCTGGCGCGGCAATCGCACAATCGTGTTTGGGCCATTTTGAGCTGGCTTTATATCTGGGGATTCAGAGGCACTCCTCTACTAGTTCAAATCATATTCTGGGGCAATATAGCTCTCCTCTTTCCTCACTTAGCAGTGAGGATACCTGGCACTTCGATTACCTTTTGGTCAGTACACACTAACAGCGTAGTTACACCATTTCTGGCCGCGATACTGGCCCTGGGATTGAACGAGGCTGCATACCAAGCGGAAGTGTTTCGGGGAGGACTACTGGCTGTAGGACAAGGGCAACGTGATGCGGCACTTGCACTTGGTATGCATAACTGGCAGGTCAACAGGTATATTGTCTTCCCTCAAGCTCTTCGCATAGTTATTCCACCAACTGGAAATCAATTCATATCGTTGTTAAAGGCGAGTTCCCTAGTGTCAGTAATTGCGGGAGGCGATCTCCTCAGTCAAGTTGAGAACATCTATGCTACAAATTACAAGACAATCGAGTTGCTAATAGTGGCAGCAATTTGGTATATCACGCTTACTTCCGTCACCTATGTCGGCCAGCACTTCCTCGAAGTTCGTGCAAGCCGAGGTGCTCCAGCCACAAAACTAGGAAATCCGATGACTCGGGGCTTGGCATGAAACAACAAGAGAGCACACCCTTCGACCTGGGTAATGGATCTCAATCTCTACTGAGTGTTCATAAAGTTCTAAAACGTTTTGGTGAGAAGACGATTCTCGATGAAGTTTCATTCGAAGTAGAAAAAGGCCAAGTATTTTGTCTGCTGGGACCATCTGGCTCAGGGAAGAGCACATTGCTGAGATGCATTGACCATTTGGAACCAATCCATGGAGGCGAAATCAGGCTCAATGGTGAACGGCTCGGTTATCGCGAACGAAGGGGCAAACTCGTCGCGATGAATGACCGAGAGGCGTCGAAAATGAGAATGCATATTGGCATGGTCTTTCAGCACTTCAACTTATTTCCCCATTTGACTGCTCTTGAAAATGTGGCCTTGGCACCGAGACAGGTCAAGAAGTTGAATAAATCCGACGCTGAAGCTCGGGCGCAAGAAGTCCTTGCAACAGTCGGCTTGGCTGAGTTTTTCTCGTCCTTTCCAAGTCAGTTATCGGGCGGCCAGCAGCAGCGAGTGGCGATTGCCCGCGCAGTCGTCATGGAACCCTCGGTTGTTCTGTTTGACGAGCCAACCTCAGCATTAGACCCCGAGTTGGTTGGAGAAGTTCTTCTAGCAATGAAACGGCTAGCTGAGAGTGGAATGACCATGATCATAGTTAGCCATGAGGTTGGCTTCGCGAGAGATGTCGGAGACATGGTCGCCTTAATGGAGTGTGGTCGGATTGTTGAGTCGGGGCCACCGCACGAGGTATTCGGAAAAGGAGAGGGCTTCGCTCGAACACGCGAATTCGTGAAGCGTATCATCTAGAGAAAGGCCGATTCGATGTCTGACCACAATCCTGAATCCCTAATCATTGTTGAGGCAAAAAGGATTCTCTTTGAGGCTGAAGCAGCCGTTCTAGAAAATAGTGCCGTGCTGGTAGATGGTGAAACCATCTTGGCAGTCGATACTCCAGACAAACTTATGAATATGAGCAACAGGTCGATCCCTCGAATTCATCTAGGTGATCTAACACTGCTACCAGGGATGATCGATTGTCACGTGCATCTTGGCTATGAAGAGGCTCAAGACCGCAGGTCTCTCATGGAGGGGAGCACTCAACAAGCACTTCTCACCGCGTTGATGCTGTACAATGCCAGAAAGCTACTGAGAACAGGCGTCACTACCATCAGAGAACTTGGGTCCAGTGGCCAGCTTGGATCAACCGTGAGAGCTGTGATTTCTAAGGGGTGGAGCCCGGGACCTCGCGTTCTTGCTGCAAATGAACCCCTGACTACCACGGGAGGCCATGCATGGTTCCTTGGAGGTGAGTGTGACAGCGTTGAAGAGATAAGAAAGGCAGTTCGAAATCGTCATAAATCCGGTGCGGACTTAGTAAAGATCATGGTCACGGGTGGCGGGTTGACTTCTGGATCAGTACCTTGGCTCGCTCAGTTCTCCCAGCAGGAAGTTGACACAGCAGTAGAAGAGGCATCAAGACTTGGAATGCCAGTGGCTGCACATGTTCACGGTACTGAGGGAATAGCAATCGCAGTTAACTCGGGTGTGACAACACTTGAACATTGCACGTGGATGGGCGAAGGTGGCAGAATAGGCAATCATTTGGATACCGACGTAGTGCAGGAAATCGTAGATAGAGGTATCTTCGTATGCCCAACCGCCAGTTCACGTTGGGGAACGATGGACTCTGAACGTAGAGACTCAAAGATCCGAACGGTCGCAATCATGCATGAAGCTGGCGTCCGCCTTATTGCTGGCACTGATGCTGGAATCGAGCATGTACCCCATGACAGCTATGCGCAAGGACTAAGTTGGCTGCAGCGGTGCGGCATGTCGACGTTAGACGTCTTGGCTGCAGCCACCTCCAACGCTGCCGAATCATGTGGAATTGCCAATATCACTGGAACTCTTGCCGTAGGCAAGGTCGCAGACATGATCGCAGTAACAGGAGATCCACGTGAAGACCTAGAGGTTCTCAGCAAACCCGTGTGGGTCATGGCCCGAGGCAAACAAGTGCTGGACCATAACCTGGTAATCTTTCGACCCCAATTATGAACAGAGGAACCACATCTCCAGTCCAAATAGACCTTATAAGTGACACTGCCACCCGACCAAGCGCGGGCATGAGAGCGGCTATGGCTAGTGCCGAGGTGGGAGACGAACAGCGAGGTGAGGACCCCACTGTAAACGCCTTGTGCGACCGAGTAGCCGAGTTGCTTGGTAAAGAAGCCGCAGTGTTCTTACCTTCTGGTACCATGTGCAATCAAATTTCGATTGCAGTCCATTGTCAGCCAGGTGACGAAGTAATTATGGACGCTCTAGCTCACCCAGTTCACTTCGAAGCGGGAGGACCCTCGGCGCTCGGAGGCGTAATGATTCGGTGCGTTGAAGGACGACATGGCGTATTTTCCGCCGACCAGGTCCAAAGCTCTGTCAGAATGCCCGATAGGCACGCACCACGCAGCGCTTTGGTGTGGATCGAACAAACGGTAAACCTCACAGGCGGCCACTGTTGGCAACTTAATGAAATACGCGAAGTCCTCGACGCCGCTCGACGCTTCAACCTCGCTACACACATGGATGGAGCTCGCCTTTTCAATGCGGTGGTGGCCACAAATACCTCAGCTTCTGAATTCTCTGAAGGATTTGACTCAGTTTGCATAGACCTGACAAAAGGGCTCGGTGCTCCTGTTGGAGCTGTGCTGGCAGGCAGCACTTCATTCATAAACGATGCCTGGCGAATAAAGCAACGGTGGGGAGGCGCGATGCGCCAAGCGGGAATCATTGCCGCAGCCGGGCTTTACGCACTGGAGCACAATATTCAGCGACTTCAGCAGGACCACGAAAACGCCGCTTTGTTCGCGCAAATTGTTGCGTCTCACCCGCAGGTGGAGTTGAGTGTTGATTCAGTAGACACAAATATCGTCATTCTTGATGTTGCACATACTGACTTTGATGCGTTACTCTGTGGGCGGTATTTAATGGACAAGCATGGAATCAGAATCGGAACCTTAGGCCCTCGAAAAATAAGGGTGGTCACCCACCTAGATATTACAAATGAAGACGTTCGCCTTGTGGCGGAGGCGTTCTTAGAATTCCTATCCAATATTGGGTGAAACGTCGCCTCACGGTGCAAAGTCAGCCAGCTGAAAGTTATCCTGGCCATTCCTAAGGGACTTCGCTACGCTCCTTAGATGGAATTGAACAGCTTTTTCGGCTGCATCTGGGTTACCGCTACAGATTGCCTCAACCATCGCCTCGTGCTCGGACAAAGAATGATCAGGTCGTCCCGGGGTGAGAATTGTTCTGTACTGGAATCTCACGCTTTGTGCCTTCAACATGTCTACCAAGTTACGAACGGTTTCATGTCCTGAACATTCAATTATGAAACGGTGTAACCTGGCATTGCCATCAGAGTACCCAAGCAAATCTCCCTCTTTGTGGCGGATCCGCATCTCTTCGAGGATTGCTCTTAACGATTCTCCCTGTTGAGCAGTAATTTTTTCTGCTGCCTTACGAGCTGCGAGCCCCTCTAGTACCATGCGAACCTCAATAATTTCATAGGCCTCATCCTCACTAATCAAACGGACACGTGCTCCCCGATTTGCCTCCCGAATAACGAGCCCCTCTTGCTCAAGCCTGGCTAGTGCAGTCCTAACGACCGAGCGGCCTACGCCCAGCTTTTCCACTAATTCCGACTCGACAAGGCGCTCATTCGGATGATGCTTACCACTAATTATCGCCTCTCTAAGCAGCAGATATCCATGTTCTCCACCGTTTCCTCTCACCGGTCGAAAGATCTCTGCTGCACGTTGCGAAACTTGAGCGTCCTCGATTGATTGAGATTCAAGAGAGTCCGACAAAGGCAACCGCTTCGTGCCGACGGATTTGGCGCTCGAACTTTTAGACTTTTTAGCCATTACCCTTTCCTCTCGATAACCTAATGTCGGTCCATATCATCCTGATAAAGCACCATTCTCTCGTTCATATTCTAACTTGACAAGCGATTGAATAAGATAAGGTGCCACTGCTCCCCATTCATAGACGATGCCAATATCTGACTGATCGAATACTGGAGCGGTTTCGTCCGGATTGATGGCAACAACTGTGCCAGCACGTCGAATCCCAACCATGTGGTTAAAGCTTCCACTCACGCCAATTGCTACATAAAGTTCAGGGGCAATACTCAGACCTGTAATCCCAATTTGAGTACCACGAGCCATCCAGCTACGGTCCGTTACTTTCCGAGTTGATGCTAATTCCGCGCCCAGATATCCACAAAAGGCGCGAACCTGAGGGTACTCTCCAGGATAAACTCCGAGACCCAGGCCCACTACCCTACGCGCACTCGCCAAGGACCCTATGTCCTCATTTACTTCGTGCTTTACGATCTTTACGCGGCCTGTATCCAAAATAGGGAGGTCCACAATCTCAGCCGCAGCAATTCGAGGTTCAAGAATAGGTAAAATCCCGGGTCTAACAGTTACCATCTGAATTGGTGACGCAGAGGTGACAGCAGCCACAAGTTGACCGCCAAAGGCAGGCTTCCAACATGTCAAAGTGTCGGATGTCAGCTCTAAGTCCACGGCGTCACCAGTTAGTCCTGCACCCAAACGTGCCGCAACCCGCCCCATTACCTCACGTCCCCAAGTAGTGCTTGGTCCAATAATGCAAAATGGCTCGGTTCTAAGCGCCCAATCAGCAACTAGTCGGCCTGCCAATTCTTCGAGTCCATTCGACATGGACCGTGCGACTTCATCTGCGCCCCAACTGGCAAAGTCCATCGAATTGGTGTCATCAAAGATGAGAGCTACCACATTTGCATTCCGGCGTGCAGCGATTTCTGCTGCCTTACCGAGGAGCTCTCGAGCCAACTGGGTTTTACCTGGCTCAATCACAACGGCAATCGGATATCGATCAGACACATTAGATGAACTCTGCACTCGCCCAATATTTTGGCGCTGATCCTCTTCAAAAAGCCCCTTCTCGAGCAATAGCTGAATAAGCTGTTCCGACACCATTTCAGCGGTGCCGGATAGGCGGATCTGCCCCCGATTACTGGTGAGTATGCGGGTCTTTCCTACTCTGGTTGGGCTTCCCTCACTTCCCCAGGGTCCACCCCCCAGTGAGGCAGCATCAAGGCGCCGAATTTGATCATTCGCAATTGTTTGGAATATCTCTGGTTTTGCCTTCGCGGGCGAACAGAGCCGCTCCGACACAGAAATTACTGCTGGCAATTCAACTACCACCTCTCGCCAACCATCGTCACGCTCGCACCCCAAGTACAGTTCCCGTTCCCTGAGATCCAGAGTACGTACTCCAGCAACGAACGGCAGGCCAATTAGTTCTGCAACCTCTGGGCCAATTTGGCCCGTGTCGGCATCCACCGAATTGAGACCGCACAGTACTATGTCAAAAGGCCCAATGATTCGTAGAGCAGCTACAAGTGCACGTGCTGTAGCTAATGTATCAGAACCAGCGAATTTAGGATCTGTTATCAACACAGCCTCATCAGCTCCAGCCGCAAGCATCTCCTTCAGTGCGTCTGCCGCTTGAGGGGGACCAAGAGTAACGACTGTGCTCTTTCCTCCAGTCTCCCGCGCCAGATTAATTGCCATCGACGCAGCGCGGCGGCAATAAGGGTTTATTTCTAAAGATGAGTCGTCTCGTATCATCCGCCCATCATCACCTAGGCGCATCTCTTCAAACCTGGGAATTTGCTTTATGAGCGCAGCGACTTGTAACTCACCTGTCATCCCTTACCGCCTCTTTCGGATGTAGATTTCGGAACGACATTCGCTGAATCCCGTTTCTCGACACTTGTCTCACGGATCGTCCGCCAACGCCATGTAGAAAATTCGTCAAGATCGGCTACTTCGCCGTAGCGTGAGCCATTGCCAGAGCAGCCCAATCCTCCGAATGGAGCCCTGACATCTGATTTCACTGTCCGATCGTTGACATGCCCTACGCCTGTCCTCAACTGATCCAGTACGGCACCTCCTCGTACCAAATCGGATGTGAACACTGAAGCAACCAAACCGTATGAAGTCATGTTGGCCAAATTTATCGCCTCATCTTCATCTCGTACGACCGTCACAGGTGCCACTGGTCCAAAAATCTCCTCTGTGTACACGGGCATGGATGGATCGACGTTCCCGAGAACGGTAGGCCAATAAAAGCGACCTTCGCGTCTGGCACCTGTTCGAATCACCGCACCAGCGCTGACACTTGAATTGACTAGACGTTCGACTCGATCTGCCTGTGATTCGCTGATGAGCGGTCCAATGTCAACCTTGTCAGTAGCCGGATCGCCAACCCTCAACTTTTCAGCCAGCTCAACCAAAGTTGTGACGTACCTTTCTGCAACGTCAACATGCACTATATGCCGTCCGGTAGCCATGCATATCTGCCCTTGATGCCCGAACGACCCCCTTGCACCCGCATTTGCCGCCTGGCCCACCTCAGCATCGTCTAAGACAATCAGTGCATTATTTCCCCCAAGCTCCAGGGAAATGCTCTTGAGCGACTCGCCCGCCAACATACCAACTCTGCGCCCAACAGCTGTCGACCCAGTAAAGCTCACCTTAGCTATGTTTGGATCTAAGATAAGAGCTTCACCAACATCGGCGCCCCCTGGTATAACTTGGAGAACACCCGCTGGTAGCCCCGCTTTTTCAAACACCATTGCCAGTATAACTCCGCCACTTACCGGAGTTCGTGGATCAGGCTTGAGAACGACTGCATTACCTGCAGCGAGTGCTGGTGCAATCGCTCGAACGCCCAAGACGAGTGGCGAATTCCAGGGAGTTATAACTGCAACTACACCATAGGCAATACGCTCCGCAAAACTTTGCTCAAACCTAGTCCCAGTGTTGATGACGACGCTATTGATCATCTCACGAGCTATGCGAGCACCTGACATTAGCTTTTCGGAGGTAAGTCGAACGCTATCCTCTGCCCTCCCCTGGGTCGACCCCGTTTCGTGGACGAGCCACCAAGCCACCTCATCAATGCTGTCAATAAGAACTTCAGCAGCCTTTTCAAGAATATTGGCCCTAGCCGCACCAGAGTAACTTGACCATACTTTTGATGCACCAGCTGCTTGGCTAGCAGCTAAAGTCACATCATCGAGAGAAGCTTGACCTCCTCTAGCTAAGACTCTTCCTGACGCCGGAGAGATTATTTCCAAAATGCTCCCTCCGCCCGTTTCCCATGATCCTCCGGTCCAAATACATCCCTCCCAGCTTCGGTCTTGCATTAGCCTCATTTTGATCTTCCTTCCACTTCATTGCGATATCGAATAAATCATTTTTCAACCATGTGGTTCGTAAGAGACACCAGTTGAAATGTCCGAAAAACGCAAACCGACAGCTTCTACTCTTTACCCTCTACCACCATTGTGGCTTGGCTATCGTCGACCATTCTTTCTACGTCTACTCCCGGATTCCTAAGCGTTCTTGCGCCCGGCACTAGATAGCCCTTCACCTTTACCACGTGTCTAAAATAAGGGCCCGTAAAGACGATAAATGCAAGGACGGCAAGAATCATTGCCATCGGCTGGAAAAATGCAAAAGTGTGAGTGGCTTTATCGAGAATCCGGACCCTGCCCAAACTTTCTTCAGCCAATGGTCCAAGCAATGTACCCATCACTATAGGGGCTAAAGGAAGCTTCAATTTCACAATTGCATACCCAATGACTCCAAAGATCAGTCCTATCACGACATCAGCAATTACACCATTAACGACATACGCCCCGACTGAACCAATTACTATGAGAGCCGGACCTATTATCTGTGGAGATATGCGAGCCATGCGTACAACTACTGGAGCACTCGCTATTCCCAAAACAGCTATCAGTATTTGCGCTAAAGGGATTGCCAACAAGAAGGCCGCAACCGTAGATCCACTTTGAAAGAAGCCGGGTCCAGCTGTCAATCCATGAAGTGAAAGTGCCTCCAACATGAGTGCGGAAGTCGCCGCTCCAGGAATACCAAGGGTGAATGCCGGTATCAATTCAGCGATAAGCGTTGCGCCATCGGCCGCCTCTGGTGCCATTACACCAATAACGTTACCTGTACCCCAACTAAGGTGCCGTCCAATCTTCGACTCCATAGCATATGCAGCAATGTTAGAAAGCGTTACCCCTAGCCCAGGAATGACTCCGATGACGACACCCAACAAACTCGAACGCAGGATCGATATTGGATGAGAAACTGCCGCATTCAAACCTTGTTTGATTCCTCCCCGAATTCTCACATCGTCAAGAGTGCGAGTACGGTTCTTCCAACTTTCTTCCATCATCACGAATCCACTACCGATCGCAAAAACGCCCACGGCAACAAGTGCCAATGGAACTCCGTTTGATTTCAGAAAACTTGAACCAAAGCTGAAACGGTTAGTTCCCGTTATCACATCCGGACCAATAGTGGACAGGAGCACGCCCAGCCCGCCGAGAACTAAGCCAACTAGTACCTTGCCTCGCGAGGCGGCAGCAACCATGGAAAGTCCGAAAATGGCAAGCATAAAATAGTCCACGGGCTGAAGCTTAAGGGCCGCATTTAATATAAGCGGTGCCACAAAGACGAGGAATCCCGTGGCGACAATGCCGCCAACTGCTCCTGCAATACCGATCGCCACCACGGCCTCTCCTGCACGACCTTGGCGAGCCATAGCAGGTCCCTCAAATGTAGTAGCAATGTTGCCCGGGTGTCCGGGAACATTAAACACTACAGCAGTAATTGCGCCACCATATACCCCGCCCGTGTAACCAGCTACGAGCATTACCAAGGCATCAATAGTCTGCAGGTGAATTGTTAATGGAAGCATTACGGTAAGAATGAATACTGGACCAAGGCCGGGGAGTGCTCCGAGAAAAATTCCGAGCAGACATCCGATGAGCAAGCTGAACATCGGGCCACTAGCAAAGAGTAGTTTAACACCTCCGGCCCAATCCATGTCTAGGACACTCCGATGTGGAAAATACCAGTTGATAGCGGTATTACTCCACTCAGATGGATGAGAACACTCAAAATTACAGCTAGAGCAGTGCCGGCAACTAATAGGACTGGAACGGCACGAATAGGCTGACCAAAAAGAAGGGGGCCACCGACAACCAAGGCGATACTGTCAATAAGAAATCCTACGACACCGAGCAAAGCGACATACAGAACTGCAAGGCCGACTGCAAGACCAAGGCCGACAATCCGAGTTTGTGCTACTGTATTTATAGGTCGTGACCCAAGAAGAAGCTCTACGGACTCTTTGGCGGTCGGCTGCTCATGACTTGGCAGCGGGACCGTAACTTTAGGTACATTTGAGTTTTCAGCGGTACTTTTCAAATTTTGCGTAGACTTGGCAAGTTTTACCAGTTCTTTTACTAGATATGCGATGGCTAATACAAGAGTTGGTAGACCTATCACGCGTGGAAACAGGGTAACCCCTGCTGGATAATGACTTATACGTGAATCATAAAGACCTAATATGACCACGAGAACTGCGGCAAAAATAACGCCCAATAATCTTACGGATATAACAGTCGTTGGCTGCTTGTTCGATTGAGAGTCATCCAGTTCTATCCCTAATCCAGTCACCGGCTTGCCCACTTTTGACCTCCCTATCCATCCAACGTAGATAAGTGTGACTTCACCAGGTTGTAGGCGTTTGTTTCCGAAGCCATCCAGGCTGAAGCGTCTTCATATGTCGGAGTCAGTGAGACTTTTTTCGCACTGGCTTGATAAGAAGGAGCCTTTTCGACAAGTGAGAGAGCCTGAGTCAGCACTCGGACAGCAGCGGAGGACATGTTTGGTGGACCATCCAACCCCATAAGGTTAAAGAAGGCCTCATTTGGCGAACCTACCTGAGCTATTGACTCTGTTCCAGGCAGGTATGAAAGTGCCCTGGGAGCAAACTCAACCACTGGCTGAATCTTCTTTGCCGCAATTAGAGGAAGGGCCTGGGCACTTGTCACAGAAGCGAGATCAACGGCTCCGCTTAACACCCCGTCAACTGATTGCGCGGCATTCGCGTACGGTACTGTGGCCACCTTGATGTGATTTACGTTCGCAAGGAACTGGGCGCTCATCCAACCAGCTGAGCTTTTCACCCCAAATACTCCAATTGTAACCGTTGACTTGCTATCCCGCAGGCTCGCAAAGTTCTGATATTGTGAGCCATACTTCGAGACGTATATTGAAGTGTCATTTCCAAAGAGACCAGCTAAGGGGGTATATTTGAGAGTCTTATATGCACCGTTGCCAACGAGTTCACCAACGGGCAGCTGTGGCAGATAGGACATCATTAATATCCCGGAGTTAGGCGAACTATTATATACGTACTGTGCGGCAGTATTTCCCCCTCCTCCCAACACCGGCCGCACCGTAACAGGTACATCTAGAACGGACTGCAGGTAGGGCTGAAGTACACTGGCAGAGGTGTAATTCGGCCCTCCCGGTCCTAGATTGGAAACCAAGGTTATACCCTGGGGAAATAGGTTCTTGGCTGCAGTCGATAACGATGTACTTGAAGTTGGTGCAGCTTTCGTCTGTGAGGATTTCGTACTTGTCGTACCCCCGCAACCAGCTGCGATCAAGCCTACAACGACTAACGCTGCCTGAAGTTTTGCTATCTCCCTCACTTATTTGTTCCCCCTTGATAGATCATCTGTATTGACTGTTGCCTTTTGAATCAGCATCCACGGAGCTGCTGGCCCAAGAGCTATCCCCCGCACACCTCGTAGTCTTCTGGGAAACGCTACTTGCGGATGGGATTGGACCCATTGACATACCGGTTCATCACGCCATCGAACAGCGTCCATTTGACGCCAAGACCAAGTCGAACGGCCCGTCTGACTACGAACTCGTCATCCTCACTCTTGATAATACGTGCTAGTACTTCACGAGAGCGGCGTCCATGTTCAACGTCTACCTCGCCATGCAAGCTGAACCAGCGGACTGCCTTATCGCTCAAGTCATAGTGAGTCTTCAAGGCTTCAGCAACTTTCGGATAGCCAAGAACGTTTGCGACATCATTCACAAAATTGTGAGACGATAGAATTTCCAATAGCGAGAGGTGGAGAGCCGTTGTCGTCCAGACATACATCACCATCATTGCCTCTGGCGATAAGATGTCAGGGTTTCCCACTTCATCCCGCGGAATTCCAAGCTCATCTACCAGATCGAAGTAGCACGAGTAGTGATCAACCGGAGAAACCTCTGTTTTACCCATCTCGTCATCCACGGACTCACCTAACAGTTCCCTGATCTCCATATCATAAGGACTCCCATAAAGCTGCTGAAGGAATGGGCCTCGCAGAAGTTGACCATGCGCCAGCTTGCCTGCATTGTTGATAAGATGGGTGTGAGGAAGCACCCAAAACTCTCGTACAAAACCTGAAACTTGCTCACGTGTCAATTCGCCCGCAAATAGCCCTTTCATTAGGGGATGGTGGATATTCGCGTGTTCATCTATCACCTGCTGACGCAGCTCATCAAGTAACGCCCTCGGATCCGTCATCTTGCTATATTCCTTTCCATTCACTTTCCATAACCTAACTATTCCCACTTTAGTCGACATGATTGTCGACTATCCTACACTCTGATCGACCATTGTCAAGAGATTTGGTTGTGATTTTCAACGTTCCATCATCCGATTCACACATGGTGACCGGCCCCCAATAAGTTGATCAAACCGCGAATGTGAGTTTTGCCTCGATAATTATGAATGGATCGATACACATGAAGTCCAAAAGACGCCACTCCGGAGCAGGTAATCAAAAAAACTCTCCCCAGAGACAAACTGGCTATTGGGCGAATTCAATTAGGCAACACGGTTGCCCGGCGCATGAAAGACCTTGGCGTCACCGGAGTTTCGTCACCTCTGTATGAGAAAACTACAGTCGCTGATCCAACGGCCAGCTATCCAGAAGACCTGGTGAACCGCTAGTTCGCCCAAGAGCCGCCAGATACGCTTTGAATTATGACCCGGATCAATCACAACTGTCGTTCGCCAGCCCGCCACCCTGGTATGAGCACGGCTATACAAGGTTACAACTGTTGTATCTCAGTCGCCACATTCCAAGTGAACATCGACAACCGCGCAACAACCCCCATCCAAAACGGAAAAAGCCTCTTGTAATGCTGGTAGGAGATCAGACAGCGTGTCGACACGTCTTCCGTAAGCACCACACGCTCTCGCGACGGCTGAGAAATCTGGAGGCTGAATGAATTGAGTACCGATGACCTCTCCTGCCATGGCCGAAGCGCCATTCGGAAAGAGTTCATAAACTGGCAAACGACTTGCACGATAGCCGTCATTATTCAAGACCACTGTGACAAATGGAGCTCTCGCCTCTGCGGCAAGACATAACGCGGAGGTTGGCACTCCAAACATAAATGCACCGTCTCCAACTACCGCCAGAACACGCTGCCGTGAACTTGCAAGCTTAACTCCGACTGACGCTCCAAGAGCCCAGCCTAAGCCAGGGCCACCAGAAAAACATACGTTACCAGGTTCGAGTCTTTCCAAAGAATGCAACACTATAGGATTGTTTGTAACGGCTTCGAGAACGACAATGTCCTCAGGCGTTAGAACGGAGTTGATCTTTGAAATGACATCCTCAAGCGTGGGTCTTTCCATCACTGATCCTGCTGGGCAAACGGCCTCTTCGGTTCGATCGCTGTTGTTGAGGTTCAACTTCTTATTTCGATCAGGCCTTCTGTTCCGAGCTTTACGAATTCGTGCGGACACGTCTTTGTAAAGCTGTTTCAAGGCAAGGTCGCCGTTAGCCACAACTCCAATATCAACAGGGAAAACCCAAAGTGGCATGTTTGCTTTGACAGGATCACTATCGATTTGAACCACAACAGCCTCGGGCCGCACTGTGATCCGACTTGGTACCCAAGGTACGTCGCATTCAATCACCAACAATAAGTCGGAATCCTCTATTACCTCCTTGGCAATTTTTTCGGATCGAATCTGCATTGGGTGGCTAGATGATAACATTGTGCCCGGATGTCTTGAAATCACAGGTATGGAACCCAGTGCAGATAGCTTGCCCAGAACATCCAATCCTCCGAGCCCCAACCGTCCCGTAATAATGACTGGGCTCCTAGCGCTCATTAGTAAATCTACGATTCTTCGCAAGGCTTCGATATCCATGGCCGCAGGTATCGGACGTGCAAATCTATCAATTCGTCTCTGTGTGTTCTTACTCGGAGGATCCATTAACACGTCACGTGAGAGCATCAGGTACGCGAGCCCTGGTATACCACCAGCGGCAATTTGTACCGATCGCCCTATCACCTGGCTTGTCTCACTACTTCTCGAGAGCTCAAACGTCCATTTTGCGTAAGACCGTAAGATTCCCGCTTGATCCGGCACATCCTGTTGCCAATGAATCATACTGGAACGCGAACCTGGAACATCTCGATCATCGCTATATGGTGTCTTGCCTGCCAACACTAAAACGCCCGCCCGATCTCGTAAAATATTGTGTACCATCGCACCGAGATTCTGGGTTCCAACATCAACGTGCACAAAAACAGCCTGAGGAATTCCCGTTCGCTGCCAATATCCGTGCGCCGCAGCAAGGGCCACACTTTCAAAAGAACAGGCGATAATTTTTGGAATACTTACGCCTCGGTCTTGTAGTGCTAGAGCCGCCTCTTGCAGCGGAGCTGAGTCGGTCCCAGGATTCAGGAACAAATAGTCGACTCCATGGACTTTTAACAGATACAGTATCTCCTCCGCACAATTACTGAAATCAATTAAACCCCCGCAGTAGTCTGCTGACTCCACACTTTCAACTGTCATGTAACCTCCGAAATCTTTCGAATTCAGAACGAACCTAATTAATGAGCTTGCAATTTATTAGTTAAGATATTCCACATCATTGTTCCACAATTCGGCCAGGTGAATCGACGTCTCGCATTTGCGCCACTTCCACGCCTTATTTTACGTACGCGGGGCCACATTAAAGATTCTGCGAACAGAGCACCGACCCCGTCAGTCTGACTCCCACCTTATAAGAATTCAGATAACATTATAAGGTCAAGCACTTCCTGAGGAACTAGCACCTGACACCAAGTTGCAACCATTTGGACTTTCAGATTGATGATTCGGCACTCTCTGAACACACACATTAATGCACCGATCCCAATACGACTCGAAGAGGCATGGGGAGGCAGTGACGTACAACTAACGATCACGTCAAGCCAACCAAATTCCCCCGTTGATATTCCTTAATGTTATCACCTGACCTGTAGCTGACTGTACAGGACGATGGCCAAGATAACTGATCCAACCGTGCAACTACCCATTCAGCGTTGACAAGTGGGTCCGAACAAAATTGTACGCACTTGACTCCGAAGCTGCCCATGCAGTTGAATCCTCGTAAATTGGGGCGAGACTGAGCTTCTTGGCCTGCGCAATATAGGAGGGTTCCTTTCCGATCATTGCTAATGCCTGTCTGAGCACCTGCTCGGCAGCACTCGACATGTTTGGGGGTCCATCAATCCCCATGACATTATAGAAGGCCTCGTTAGAAGCGCCAACCTGGGCGATGGAATCAACGCCTGGCAAGAATGATAATGGCTCAGGAGCGAATTCAACAACCGCTTGTATGCGCTTTTCCGCAATCAACGGTAGTGCCTGAGCTCTGGTAACTGATGCTAAGTCGACCGCGCCGCTCAGTACTCCATCAATAGACTGTGCCGCATTTGCATATGGCACGGTTGCCGTCCTAATATGGTTAACCTTCGAAAGAAATTCGGCACTCATCCACCCAGCGGAGGTCTTAACGCCAAACACACCGATCGTAACAGTTCGATTTGCGGTCTTAAGGCTTGCGAAGCTCTTGAAAGGCGAGCCGTATTTTGATACATAAATAGAAGTGTCATCACCGAATAAGCCCGCTAAAGGCGTGTACTTGAGCAACTTGTAGCTACCATTTCCAACGATCTCTCCAATGGCCATTTGAGGCAGATATGTGATGTGTAGTACTCCCGAATTTGGTGCGCTATTGTACACATATTGCGAGCCGGTATTTCCACCGCCACCAAGTACCGGACGAATCGTCACAGGTATTTGCAAAGTTTCTTGGAGAAACGGCTGAATCGCTTGGGCGCCACTATAAGTGGCACCACCAGGTGGTAGATCAGACACAATCGTGATGCCCTGCGGAAACAAGCGCTTGGCAGCAGTCGCGAGAACCACAGATGAAGGCACCACAATTTTTGAACCCACGACGGTAGTCGACGTGTTGCCGGTTGCGACAGCTGTCGCCGACCCACATGCTGAAGCCGAGAAACCCACTATGACAAGGGCGTAAAGATTTCTTACGTTGAGATGTTTCAGCAACCTTTGACGTTTCATTTCGCATTCCGGTATGTCGGATCTCACAAACTGCCACGCTTAACGTATCCCCTGAAACAGGATCCATCGGGAAACCTTCTAAATTGCGTGCCCCTAATCGTCGAAGAAAGTCAATCCGAAATCCAACCAGCCCCCTCTCCGTTCATTCATAAGGACCTACAACAGATGGCAACCTTTCACCATCGTTGCCAGAACAACTACCACCTTTTCAATGCAGATCCATCGTCGACAATATCGTCGTCTAAATTATAGTCGTTATCACTTACATGTCAATAAATCTGAAATTTCGCCGTGCTGCAGATCACGTTTGAGACGCGCCCATATCCTGTATTTTCTTGGCACATAATTCCAACGGACGCTATTCTTTCGCTTTTTTGGCACCCTTTGAATAGAAAAGTTCATCTATACACTAATTACTAATCATTAACCTCTTGACTTGACATTGATTTGCCAAAAGCATATAGTGACTTTCATAGACAGATTGTGAATACGTATTTCACTATGTGGCAAGAGTTTAGCTCGTTATGTCTATTTGATTGGTAGACGGCGTTAAGCAACTCGTCCGGGGGTGGGGCCGATATGACAAAAAGCGTCGGGTTTTCCGTCAGACCAGCGAAGCGTGTTTTTTCGCTTTCTGAGGCGATCGGTAATGATCAAATGACGTGTGTACGTTCTGTCATAACAGCAGGGATGCGATCACATCAGGCCATTCGCTTGTCCATCTTTCAATTACGAGATACCCACTATTTTGAGTCAATGCAGCAAATACCTATGTGGGTGGGCAAAGGCTCAGCAGTTTGTTGTAATGCAAAAATATGTCTCGCTGGCACCTATTGCCTCTGCAATGCGCTTCGGATCCACCGCAGTGATGAACATGCTCTTAATGAATGTACCTTCCGCTACAGCCACCTTGATCTCCCTAAGGTTGGTGAATGAGCAATGAGGAAAAGATGGCTCGTTTGCCGACAAAGGATGCGGCTCCTTCAGTCAACTGACAGTAGGGCGGGCAAAATAAGATCACTTATTATACCGCTCGTCTTGCTGTTGGGCTGGGAAACTCTGTCTGTTTCCGGCACGGTGTCTAGTGTGTTTCTGCCGGGACCCGTTGCCGTAATTGAGGCACTATTGAATCAGCTTACAACCGGCACCTTAGTCGCTAACTTGATGCCCACAATGCAAAGGTACCTTCTTGGATTTGCACTGTCATGCATATTTGGTATACCGATAGGGTTATTATGCGGCGTAAGTGCACGAGTTCGCGGATATATCAACGCAGCACTTGAATTCTTGAGACCAATTCCTCCGATAGCTTTGATACCAGTATTAATACTTTGGCTCGGTATTGGAGATGCATCAAAGGTGGCGATCGTAGCATATGGTGCCTTCTGGCCAATATGGCTGAATACCATGCTAGGGGTGCAGGAAATCCCCGTTCTTTTACGTCGATCCGCTCGTGTAATGGGCATACACGGAACTCGCTACTTCACTAAGGTCGCCCTCCCGGCAGCCTTGCCCAAAATACTTGCCGGGATACGAATTAGCGCTGCACTTGCTCTCATAGTGGTGATTGCGGCGGAAATGATCGAGGCGACCAGTGGGATTGGCTACGAAATAGTAAATGCCGAGCAGACATTCCATTCAGCGAACATGCTTGCCTACATTGTGGTGATTTCAGTTGTGGGATATATCGTAAACGGCTTCCTCAGGCTAGCCGAGCATCGTGTTTACGCAGGGCGGGGACTAAGTGACACTTCGATTGAAACTTTGGAGTAAGGGCGCAATCTCAACTGCAATTTCGAATTATAAATAGTCGACAAAAACCGACTTCAACTTTTAGGGGGACTAAATGAAATTCCATCAGTTGCGTTCAGCCAGGGCGGCCTTGGCATTAGGTGCAACGTCCATAGTTTTGGCAGCATGTGGTGGAACATCCAACTCAGCTGCAGCTGTTTCTAGCGCTACTTCTGCAACTAAAACAAGCCTGGGAGCAATCAGTTACGGGGTTCTTCCTGCTACAAACGATGCTCCAGTCATAGTTGCAGCACACTTGGGTTACTATTCGCAGCTCGGCCTGAATGTAACTCTCAAGAAATTTAACGGTGGCCCGCTTTTGATGCAAGCGGTTACAGCTGGTGCGATAGACGGTGGTCTCAGTGGCGCTCCACCCGTGATAGATGCCCTTAGCGGAGGCGTGGCTGTGAAAATTGTAAATGGCCCAGGAACTATGATGCCGGCATCTATGGATATGAATGGCCTTGTGGTAAGTAAAGCAAGTGGGATAACAACCCTGAAGCAACTGAAGGGGCAGACGATTGCTGTTCAATCTCTTGGCGGGGTTGGATCCTTGCTACTTCAGCAGTACATTCTACCGAGTGTCGGACTCACGAGAGCGGATGTACATATTCAAGAACTCCCGTGGTCCAGTATGGCTGCGGCTTTTGCTGCGGGAAAGATTGCTGCAGGAACGCCGTTTACTCCATTCCTACAACAGATTTTGAGTACAGAAAGTAGCAAGGTGAGTGTGCTGGCAGACCCGGCCGCATTTTTTCCGGGCAAGTCGTTTCCTTTGGGTATAAATGTGTTCAATAGTAAAGATCTAACCAGGCTCGGTAGCACAACCATTAAGGCCTTCCTTGCTGGTACACAGAAAGGTGTCACATTTGTTCAAAACCATCCAAATCAGGCCAGGCAGATCTTCGCAACGTATGTTGGTTTAGCTCCCTCAGCGATACAAAATGCACCATTTGGGCAATTTGTGCCAACTATTGATGTACATGCTTTGCAGCAAGTGGCTGACGGTCTATTTGCTCTAAAGCAGACCACAACTGATGTCAACGTATCTTCATATATTGTCTCGCCGTAGTAGGCAAGCGGCAAGAATCATGGAATCATGTAGGTGTCCCAGCTCCAAAGTCCACGGAGACCCAGACCAAGTGTCAATAACAAAAAGTACTTGTCTTATTCAGAAACATAGAATTCGAATTAGGTTTCAGGAAATTTGCGGGAGGGGTCGTCACATACCCATGAGCCGTCATCAGAGTTTCCAGAAGAGATATCCGGCCCTTTCTTCTTCGCTCTAAGCAACGAGTTTAAAGACAAGTGAGAGTTTCTATGAGAAGAAGTATTCCCCAGCAATTACAGAGGTTGACAAAATGATAAAAAATCATCATCCAGGTGAAATGGCAGAACTGAAAGTTAGATCCGGCCAAAATGTTCGCGAGCAAGAGCTGGGGCGAGTCGAACAAGATCTCGGTGAATATTCCGAAAAAGGACGGGTATCCTTTGAAAATATCGGAAAGTCATACAAGACAGTTCGAGGACAAATTCCGATCATTTCTGGGATTACAGCAGATTTGGAAGCCGGTACTTTTACTTCTATCCTTGGACCAAGCGGCTGCGGTAAGAGCACCTTGTTGAACCTGGTAGCTGGCCTGGACCATCCAACTGAAGGAGTCTTGCGAGTACATGGTCGCCCGAGTCGGGGAATTCCTGACTCAGTTGGTTTTGTATTTCAAGAGCCAGCCCTGTATCCCTGGCGCACCGCGTTGGAAAATGTGGTTATGCCGTTAGAAGGGAGAATCCCAAAGGCAGAACTTCGAGATCGTGGTTTACAGCAGTTAGATAGAGTTGGTCTTCTCGCATGCCGTGATAGACGACCCCATGAGCTATCTGGCGGTATGAAACAACGTGTCATGCTCGCTCGAGTATTTCTCACAAGGCCAGCAGTTCTCTTGCTTGATGAGCCATTTGGTGCACTTGACGCATTAACCAGAGAAGCAATGCAGGCATCTTTGTTGGATCTGTGGATTTGTGATAGGCCAACGGTCATCTTTGTCACGCACGCGGTAGATGAGGCAGTCTACTTGTCTCAGCGAGTCATCGTATTGTCACACAATCCAGCTAGAGTCGCAACTGACACGGTTATTGACGAAGACTACCCTCGAAATCAGACATTTAGGTTTTGTCAACGTTTCTCTGATTGGTGCAAAAACCTGCACAGTTATCTTGCACCAAGTTTCGAGCGGGAAAACGTCGGCTAGGTCCCTTCAAACGCACCGACGTGATGGCTCACTGAACTCATGAATTCACTATATAGGAGCAAGGACTATTTGGCTCAATTTATTTCGTGTTTTACCCGTGAGAGCAGCATGGGTCAGACAGACGACACGAGATTGCCTGATATGCGTCAGATAACAACTTTTGGCTGGAATTAGACCTAATCCCGGAATCATTGATTGAGGAGCTTGAATCATTAGAGGTAGCTGAAAGAGGGGGAACAATGGCACGATGGGCAATGGTAATTGACCTTACCCGATGCACCGGGTGTACAGGCTGCGAAATGGCCTGTAAGGCTGAGAACGCAACTCCGCCTGGCGTTACCTGGTGTAGAGTTGAGTTTTTAGAAATGGGTAGCTACCCAGATTCAAACCGTCTTTCGATTCCACTTTCCTGCATGCAATGTGAGAAACCTGAATGTGAGCGAGTATGTCCAACAGGGGCGACACATCAACGCAAAGATGGCATTGTAGAAGTAGATGCAAACAAATGCATAGGATGCGGATCCTGTATCATCGCTTGCCCATATGGAGCACGGTACCTGCTTGAGGAAAAGCGCACTTACTTTCCAGGCTATACCACCCCGTTCGAAGAACAAGGGTACAAAAGATTTCAGGTGGGAACCGTCTCCAAATGTGACTTCTGCGCGCACCGGATCGACGAAGGACTGAGCAAGGGGCTTGTTCCGGGAGTCGACCGCGAGGCAACACCAGCGTGTGTCATTAATTGCTGGGCCAAGGCACGCATATTTGGTGATCTCAATGACCCTAACTCAGAGGTCAGTCGTCTAGTCCAAACAGGTCAGGCTGTGCAACTAAAGTCTGAAGCGAGCTTGGATCCACGCGTCTTTTACTTAGCACCTGGTAGAACGGCCGTCCGAAATGGTCTGCGCATGAACAGCCCGAAGCCAGCTGAACTGGAAGGGGTGGAGTAGGTTGATGTCTGGAACTAGAAGTATCGTCCCAGTAAGACAAGAGATGTGGGGATGGAAGATCGCTGCGTATCTTTTCGGAGCTGGAATGGGTGCCGGAGCATATGCAGCCAGCTGTACTGAAAAGTTGGTCAGCAGCCTTGCTGGCTCGACTATTGCAGAACAAGGCATGTGGCTCGGTGCTATCGTCGCCGTTGTCTCGCCAAGCTTTTTGATTTGGGAACTAGGAAAGCCAAAACGATTTCTTTATGTGTTTAGAAGGCCGCAACGATCATGGCTCTCCAGGGGTGCCATCATCCTTGTGACATTCGGCGTCTTCGCAGCAGTCACCTTACTTCTTGGGGCTCCTAAACCTTTAGTTGAAACTAGCCTTTTAGTTGCCCTGATAGTCGCTACTTACACTGGAATCCTACTGGGCACAATGTTAGCCAGACCGGTATGGAATAACTCCGTCCTACCGGGAATATTCTTGGTGTCCGGTCTCTCTACTGGCATTGCACTTCTGGATTTGTGGAGACTATTGTTGGCTCCGATCACTGGGAATTCGGTCATCGTGACCAGGGCCACCGACAAACTGTTATCAACACATGTGGCTCTACTCTTAATTGAATTAGTCCTTGTTTATTTTCTGCTTTATATTGCCCACAGCCGAGCACCTAAAGCCGTTGACATGATTGTTAAAGGTACTCTTTCGACCGGTTTTTGGTCAGTCGTTATTGGAATCGGACTTGTGATTCCAATGGCACTTTTGGCTATTGCCAGTTCGACATCTGGGACCCTGGACAGTGTCTTAACAGAAATTAGCGATGCCGGAGTTATTTTAGGTGGCTATTGGCTTCGTCGGGTAGTCCTCTATGCCGGAGCCCGTGGCTCAGTACAGATGGGGTTAGTTCCTTTTGTGAATCGTCCAGGAATCTAAAGGGTATGAAGCTGGTGGAGAGTTATCTGAGCAAGTTGCTCAGTTGTATTGAGATAACACAAGGAAGCTCTAAAGGGCTCGTGTATTGCCTACCACGTTATGAAAACAAGGAGTCAAAATGGCAATCAAGCTGAATAGAAGGGCTGAAGCGTCAATCGAACGACGACATACGCACGACGCAAATGAGATAACTGCAAA
>JAJZIP010000150.1 GCA_021810525.1 Actinomycetes bacterium
AGTGGCCGTGGAACTCCCAGGTTATCCCAGGGGCCGCCTCCAAGAGCTTCGGTATCAGCTGATGGATCCTATCCGGGGTGAGCAGCCCGCCGACGTCCTTGAAGCAGAGCCGATAGGGGTTGAGAGCGGCGGCCTCGCGGGTTTTCTCGACGTAGTACTCGTCTGTGTGGCGCGGCGAGACCGAGTAGATGACATTGACCACAGGGCTCATTCCGAGCGCGTCGAAGCGCTCCATCTGCTCCTTCATCGCCGTGTAGTCGTTCCAGTTGTTGCCTGTCCGAGTGTAGCGGATTCCGAGCTCTACGGCCTTTTTGATCAGGAGTTCACCGACCTCTTGGGGAACATAGCCGCTCATGGTCCTGCCGCCGATGGGCCCATGCCAGCGAAGAGGGGTGTTCTTTGCCGCCGCAGCTCCGCCTTTGATCCAGTCCCACGGGTTCTCGTTCAGATGGCGGACGAACTTCTTCAGACGGCTGCCTGTGGCTATGAACTCCATGCTTTCGAAGCCAGCGGCGTCAAGATACGGCATGGCTGTGAGCATGTGGCGAGTCCTCATGTTCATCGCCCACAAACTTGCCTGCCCATCCCTTATCGTGGTGTCTACGAATCTTATTTCCTTCACTTATGCGTTGCCTTTCCCAGTTTGTCTCTACTACCTGATGCCTGTCCGGTCTATTTCCATTCGTTTTGCTTCGTCGAAGACTTCTTGGGTGTGCTCACCAAGGAATGGAGCTCTTCCCACCGGTGACAGGGGTTCTCCTCCAAAGTGGGCTGGCGGGCGGATCCTAGGCATCGGCCCAAGCCCCGGCTCATCTACCGTATCGACGATCCCCAAGAGCTTGAACTGCTCGTCGGAGAGTGCCTCGCCGATCGTATTCACCGGCGCACAGGGGACCTGATGCTTGCGCAGCTCTTCGAGCCATTCGTCACGGCCGCGGGTCTTGAAGATCGGCTCCATCTCAGCCCGAAGCAGTTCATAGTTTTTTTGCCTGTCGGAGCGCTTGAGGAATCTCGCGTCGCTTATCAGATCCGGCCTCGATACCGTGGCGCACAGGCCCTCCCAGAACTTCGTAGGCGAAGACATGTGTATGAGCAGTGCCTTGGAGTCGCCTGTTACGAAGACATATGCCTGGGATCCTATGACCCTTGAATACGGCCCCTCTTCGCGGTCCTCGATGATCTTCTTGGATACAGCCGAGTGCAAAAAATGCACCAGGGCGCCGAACATGCTTATTTCGAGCAGCTGGCCATTTTGCGATCTGAATCGGTCGAAGAGCGCAGCTACGATGGCGAATGCCGCGGAGTGGCCCGTCACCGCGTCTGCAATCGCTGGGCCCAGAAGGCGGGGCTCCTTGGGATCCAGCATGAGACCTGCGAAGCCAGAGTAGCCGAGGGCAACGCCGTCATACGCCGGCAGGCTTACGTAGGGTCCTTCGCTTCCAAAGCCTGTGATGCTGCAGTAGACCAGTCCAGGATTGAGCTCGCTCAGTATCCCGTAATCGATCCCGAGCCTCTTGGTAACTCCAGGACGAAAGTTCTCGATGAGAACGTCGACCGATTTCGCCAGCTCATAGAGCCGCTGCTTGTCCTCTTCCAGCTTGAGGTCCAAGACGACGCTTCTCTTGCCGCGGTTGAAAGCTACGAAGGTTGCACTCAGCCCATCCTCCCATTTGCGGAAAGGGTCGCCCTCCGGTGGCTCGATCTTTATCACGTCTGCGCCCATCTCAGCCAGGAGAACCCCGGTCACCGGCCCTGAGATGTACTGCCCGAAGTCGAGAACCCGAATGCCACGAAGAGGTGGCAAAGCCTGCATACAAAGCTCCTTTCGTATCTATGGCTACTTCGCAGAAAGCCCGAGAAGCTTCATGGCGTTGTCGAGCATGATCTTTTGTTTCACCTCTGGCTTGAACGGAAGCTTCTCGAAGTCGCTGAGCCAGCGATCGAGCGGAAGCGAGGGAGCATCGGTGCCAAATAGAGCCTTGTCCGGGATCATGGAGTTGACCTGTTGGACGACTTCGTCGGGGAAGTACTTCGGCGCCCATCCCGAGAGATCGATGTAGAAGTTGGGCTTGTGGCGCGCTATGGCCAGGCTCTCTGAGGTCCAGGGCCACGAGGGGTGGGCGGAGATGATCTTGAGATCTGGAAAGTCTGCGCAGACGTCGTCTAGATGCATCGGCTGGCAGTACTTGAGCTTGACTCCGCCCCCGCCTTTGCGCCCGGAGCCCGATGCGGCATAGCCGCTGTGGAACAGGATTATGAGCCCCTGCTCCTGAGCCTCTTCCCAGAGAGGGTAGAACCTGGTGTCGTTGGGGTAGAAGTGCTGCCGTGCCGGGTTGAGCTCTCCAATTCCGATCAGTCCGAGCTCTTTTATGCGGCGGATCTCCCTGCGTGCCAACTCTCCCTGCCACGGGTCGATGGCACCCATCCCCATGAAGACGTCGGGGTGTCTGTTGACTGCGTCTGCTATGAAGTCGTTCGGAATGGGGGGAATGCCGGTGATCGACTCGTCGGTCCCGTTCATGAGCACCGCCATCATCTTGTGCTCCCGGTACTGGTCCGCCTGAACCTCGACAGGAAGGTCCTTTGTCTCCCTGCGGAAGTACTTTGCCATGGCTTCGTACTTTGCTTGCGCTTCTGCACCCTGAAGTGCGCGGGCACGCTGGTCGTGGACATGAATATGAATGTCAATTCCGACTAGATCCATCAAAACACCCCTCATAGTTACCGAAGATCGGAGATCTTCGAGGACAAGCTACGAACTCCCCAGTTCCTGCTAGGTCTGCATGCTCGCCAAGGCCGCCTGCAGGACATCTGTTTCGAGAACATCATCTCGACGAATGAGACCCGCGAGATCGGGATTTCTCCGGCGATTCAGCTGACCAGTCCACAATGCACGCGCCAGCCAGGTCTCGCATCAAGCTGTCTTGAACATTGCCGAAGCCCAAATCCTATCGCGCTTAGCTGCGCGGTCCATAGGAACGGTCTTGCATTGGTCAGCCAACCCTACCAGCTCTATCTACGATAGCACTCTAGCCTGCGGATTCGGTTAATTCCAGAAGCCATTTTCCTGTTATTTATGATCCCTGTTGCACCTGTCGCGAAAAAGGGCAGCCAAGTTTTCAAGAGTGTCAAAGTTGCACTTTGCTTACTCTTTGCCGGAAAATGAATTCTGGCTGGCCTGTTTATTGCGCTGCAATGCGTGCACGGAGCGCTCTGAGATTGGTACTGTAGAACCTGAGCGCGCTCATCTGGTCATGGGGGCATGGACTGTCTCGGTTGCGCCAACAGCGCTTGCAGAGCCCTGCAGACCCGAGGAGCCCCGGTAAGCTCAGACGATTGGACCAAGGTCTGATCCATGGCAAACTCGTTGACCGAGACTCTATCAGGGATTCGGTGATGTCTGAGTGTTGAGGGGACCAGGGCGTTAGCTAGGCAGTTTCGCTATGAAGGAGAGATGATGGCCGACAGAGTATTTTTGAGGGGAATGACCTCGGCGACGTACACCTTGAAGGAGTTCCGCGAGCAGCAGCTGAAGGCTCCACGGGTGCGAGGCGAAGATGTGGTCGTGACCGACATGTCCGTCGGCTACGGCGATGTCGGAAAGGACACCCACAACTACTGGCGGGTTGCGCCAGGAGACGATCCGTTTTTGACTCAGACCCTTCAGGTGCACTTCGTGGAACTCCCCCCACACTCCTCGAACAACGGCCACGGCCATCAGAATGAGGCGGCCTTCTACATTCTCAAGGGCAGAGGCTACGAGATCCACGACGATCAGCGCTATGACTGGTCGCAGGGTGACCTGGTATTCGTCCACACCGATTCGGTTCACCAGCACTTCAATCCCTACGACGAGACCGCTGTAGCGCTCGTGACAAAGGCCAAGAGCGCTTGGATGTATCTCGGTCTCGTTCAGCAGGGAAGCAAGAGCCAGATCGACGACCCGAGCCGTTTCGGGGAGCGGATCGAGTGGGGGCAGATTTGGACGCCTGGAGTCCTCGGGCGCAAGAAGGTCGTTCACGCAAGCGAGACCGCATGGCAGGATACCCCGCTCGGCCGGGTCAAGGTGCTCTCTTCGCCCCAGAAGAGCGACCTGCGAAACTTCAGCGTTGACGTCTTCGAACTCGAGATACCCGCCGGTGGCAGCTCCGGCAGGCGCTGGCAGATGGCGGACGAGATTCTCTATGTCATCTCCGGTTCCGGCTACTCGCTGCACTGGGAGGTCGGGGCGGACATTGCCGAGAAGTACTACGCCAGGGTCGCCAAAGAACCCACGAGGCACGAGATCAAAGCCGGTGATACCCTCTATGTGCCGCAGAACACCGTTGCCCAGCATTTCTCCTCGGATGGCCAGCCTCTGCATCTCCTTTCCGCCCAGAACAGGCTCTTCAAAATGCTCGGATATGACAACGTGGCCTATCTCGACAATGTTTCTTAACTGAGTTGACAATTAAGGTTGGCGTCATTGAACTCGGACATTGTTTCTGAGAGACTTGTTCTCTCTCCGGGTGACGCCTGGATTGACGGAAAGTAGCTGACCCTTCCCTGCTGTAGCCAGACGAGAATGTCGGACCCGTCGCAGTGTCTGGCACTGCTGGTGGATGGTGTCGGTGATCGATTTCCAAGTGGGGAATTTCTTCGACCCTCCGAGATAGGGACGGTTTAGTTCAGACGAAAGGATTTTGGGGCGTGCCCCTCGACCCGATAACAGCACAAGTAATACAGAATCGTCTCTCCGGGATCGTCCAGGAGATGCAGACGAACATATTCAGGACCGGCTATTCGACGATCGTCCGCGAGTCCCAGGATGCCAGCTGCATGATCCTGGACGCCAACGGTGACGTTGTCGGCGAACACGTCATCCTGCCTTTGCACATAGCTGCCCTGCCAGAGGTGGTCCGAGCAATCTACAAGGCATACGGTGACAGGATCTATCCCGGCGACGCTTTCATTACCAACCATCCCTACATCTCCGGCGTCACGCACTCGATCGACATGGCTGTGGCGGTGCCGGTATTCGTGGGGGAGAGGCTCTTGGCTTTCTGTACCAGCATCGCGCACAAGAGCGATCTGGGCGGGATGGTGCCGGGCACCGGATCGGGGAACGCGCGAGAGCTGTTTCAGGAAGGAATCCAGTACCCGCCGGTCAAGTTCACAGACCGCGGGCAGGTGATTCCTGAGGTCGAGGCGATACTGAGGGCCAACAGCCGGACTCCGGATGTGATACTTGGGGACATACGCGGCCAGGTTGGCACTGCCCGCCTTGGCGAGGAGCGCCTCTTGGACATGGTCACGAGGTACGGTCTCGAGACGGTTCTCGACACCTTTGCTGATCTTCAGGACAAGACTGAAAAGCGGGTGCGTAGAGTGGTCTCAGGATGGAAAGACGGAGTCTTCGAGGCGGAGGCCTGGGTGGACAACGACGGCATCCAGCTCGATCGTCCGATTCTCTATCACGTCCGGATCGAGAAGACCGGGGATAGGATCCTGTTCGACTTTTCCGAGTCGGCGGATCAGACGCTCGGACCGCTGAATGTAAGGCCGCCGCTGGTTCGCGGCTGCTGCTACTACGCCATGGTCGCCATGATCGATCCCGAGCTGGCGAACAACGGCGGACTCGCTCGCGTGGTGGAGACGAGATTTCGCAGGGGATCCGTGCTCGATCCGGTCTTTCCCGCGCCGACCAACACCTATATGGCCTCTGCCACTGCTGTCACCGAAGCTGTGCTCCAGGCGATGAATGGCTTGATACCAAAGAAAAAGGTAGCCGGTATGGGCGGTGTTGGCGGGATGGTAATTGGTGGCCAGCGCCAGGACGGCTCGTCATATGTTCAGTACGAGCTAATTGGCGCCGCCTACGGCGCACGTTCCGGAAAGGATGGGGCCTCGGGGGTCAGTGTCCTACTGGATAACGCCAAGACCGCACCGATCGAGGTGATAGAGACGGAGTTCCCGGCGCGCGTGCGCCGCTTCGAGCTGATTACCGACTCTGGGGGAGCCGGCGAGTATCGTGGCGGCCTGGCTGCCCGCCGCGAGTACGACATCCTTGCTCCAAAGGCTCAGCTGACTCTGCGGGGAGGCAAGCACACCCAGCAGCCCTTTGGCGCAGACGGCGGAAAGCCAGGCCGGCTCGGAGTCTGTATCATCAATCCGGGCCAGGAGAACGAGCAGTCGCTGCCCAGTCGATTTGGTGGCGTGGCCCTTCAGAAGGGGGACGTGCTCCTCATTGAAAAAGCGGGAGGTGGAGGGCTCGGCTTACCCAAGAACAGGAACTGGAATGCCCTGGTCGAAGATGTTTTGGATGGCTACGTGAGCTTTGAAGCGGCAGTCTCAGATTATGGTGCCGACCCTGATAGCTTGAGAGAGGTCCTTTTTGACTGGACCGGTGGAGAATGAATAACGAAGGAGCGATGCGGCGCCTGAGAGTGGGAGTGGACACCGGCGGCACATTCACTGACTTTGTCGTCCTCGACGAAGAGCGAGGGACTCTTGATGTCTTCAAAGTTCCCTCGACCCGACCAGACCAAGCAGATGGCATAATAGGCGGGCTGACGGATTTCTTGGTTCGTTCAGGAGACTCCGCCGCCGCGGTCACATTCTTCTGCCACGGGACCACAGTCGGAACGAATGCGATACTGGAGGGAAACGGTTCCCGCACGGGACTGGTAGTCACAGAGGGTTTTCGCGGCATATACGAGGTCGGCGAACAGGCTCGCGGCGCAGGCAGCATCATCTACGATCTCTTCTTCGACAAGCCTCCCCGGCTCGTCCCGGGACGCTTGACGGAGGAGGTGCGAGAGCGGGTGGGCTCGGCCGGCGAGGTGCTACAGCCCCTCGACAAAGAGAGTGTACGCAGGGCCATTCGCCAGCTTGTTCGCCATGGTGTCGAGTCGGTAGCTGTCTGCTTCCTCTTCTCGTTCAAACATCGCGAACACGAGGAGGAGGTCCGCCGCCTTTTCAAGGAGATCGCGCCGGACATCAACGTCTCCATCTCGTCAGAGATTGCTCCCGAGATCAGGGAGTACTACCGGATGTCCACGACGGTAGTCAACGCATACTTGAATCCTCTGCTGGAGCTATACGTCAAGAGCCTGGACGACCGCCTGCGCCAGCTCGGCGTCGGTACCGACCAGCGCTACATCATCAGATCCAACGGGGGCGTAGCCTCGTTCGATACCGCCCGCGGCCGAAGTGTGCAGACGATCCTTTCCGGCCCGGCCGCTGGTGTAGTGACCGCTCAGCACGTGGCTGAATCGACTGATCTCGCAAACTTGGTCACCTTCGACATGGGCGGAACGAGCACCGACGTGGCACTCGTCAGAGAGGGAGAGGCTGTTCGTCGTATGGGCGGCAAGGTCCACAACCTCGACGTCTTGGTGCCGATGCTCGACATCCACACTGTTGCGGCCGGGGGCGGAACCATAGCCTGGGTGGATGAGATGGGGGCACTACAAGTCGGACCGCGAAGCGCAGGATCCCATCCAGGCCCGGCTTGCTACGGGAAAGGCGGCACGGAGCCGACCGTT
>JAJZIP010000151.1 GCA_021810525.1 Actinomycetes bacterium
GAGCCTCGTGTCAGGCCGCACCCCGATTGCCATGATCACCAGTTCCGCAGGAATCGTCGTGCCGTCGCTCAACTCCACTCGCCCTTCGCGAACGGCCGAAATCGACTGACCCAAGAAGAGCTCGACGCCGTTGCGCCTCATCTCGTTTGCAACAAGCGTTGCCATTTCCGAATCGAGAGGAGGAAGCACCTGGTCCTGCGCCTCTACAAGTGAAGTCTTTATGCCGCGGTGCCTGAGGTTCTCGGCAGTCTCGATACCGATGAAGCCTCCGCCGATGACCACTGCAGATTTCGGACCTGCGTCAACGGCCTTGACGATCCTCGAGACGTCTTCCACGGTTCTAAGGGTGAGGGCCCGCTCAATGCCGGGAATTAGCGGCACTACCGGTTGAGCTCCGGGACTGAGGATGAGCTGGTCGTAGTGGACCACGTAATCACGGCCGCTCCTCAAATCCGCCACAATGACGTTCTTCGCCGCACGATCTATCCCGACGACCTCGCTCAGAACTCGAACGTCAAGATTGAAACGGGCATTCAGGCTCTCAGCAGTCTGCAAGAGAAGATCCTGCTTCTTCGAGATGACACCGCCTATATGGTACGGGAGACCGCAGTTGGCATAGGAGACGTACGAACTCTTTTCCAGGACAATGATTGACGCTTCGTGATCGAGCCTGCGCAGCCTTGTCGCTGCTGACATACCTCCGGCAACCCCACCCACAATGACCACTTGTCTCATCGTCTATCCAATCTCTTCTTCCGACCTGTAGCGACCTACACAGACTCGATGGACCCGAGAAAAGCTGGGGCCTTCCCACCCAGGCGCCAGCGACCTCTCTCCGGATACCTCATAGGGTATATTATAACGAGAGGTCGTGGTAATGCCGCTGGGCTTCAGCGAAGCTGGCGAGATCGAATGGAGTTCGATCAGCCGCTAAGCAAATTGCCCAGCATGCGCGGCAGTGGACTTTCGCGTGGTGCAGCCTCGGCAGGCGTGGCCGGCTGTCAACAGCTCGAATTCCCAAAAGGAGCTGCTAGCGCTCTTGAAAAAATGGCCTGAACTCTTAAGTCGCGTTGGAAGTTCAATTGTCAGCGTCAGTCTCGAATATCCTGCAAGAACCAGTCACCAGGGAGATCACGGCCCAGCCCCTCCTCTTCGCCTACTCGAAAACCATTGGCCGACCGAGGAAGACTGGAGGCTCTGAGTCCCGGTACCCTTGAAAAGGGTCACCTGATCGTCTGATTCACGAACAGTCTTTTCACCATCGGGAGGTAACAGTCGATTCTCGCTCCATGGTTCCTTCGGTAGCCTTCCCTGATTGAGATCGTCGTATCCAAATGCGAAGCGAAGACGCAGTCTCTAATCTCAAGGTTCGAGTTGGCATGGTCATTGTCAACCAACAACACCTTTGCACCCATTAGTAGCCACGTGCAAGGGCGGAAAGACTCATGGCTCCTAGGTCATCGCCAAACAGCCATTTGCCAATTGACCAGTGTTTGACACCACCACAAATTTCGGCGGCGGAATACTGACTCTCAGCTATCACTGGCAGGCTAAAAGCCGGCTGCATGCGGATCATCGCCATTTCTCTACTCCGATGCTCCGCCTCAAAGGGGCAAGTCGCGCGGACTGCCTGAAGAACCATTCGATCACAAGGCGGCTAACTTGCCACGCAAGTTGTCTGTACCATACGAATGGGCTGATGCCGGCGAAGACGCTTTGCCTCCATCCGGCATCAGCCGCTAAAATGCGGACTCCAGATTGACCAAGAATGATTGAAACTCATTATTCGAACACAGTAAGACACGACAACAGAAGGAATAAGGCTCCACGGATTATGACAGCGATGACGGATACTTCAAGGAAGATACCTTGAAGGTGCCGGTCTGGTTCATCCACTGCGTCATGACCAATGAGCTGAGACTTATTCCACGGTGGTTGGTCGGAGAGAAGTTGTACACTCCGTTGGCCCCCTGGAAGCCTTGAATGGTCTGGACGTAGTTTTTCAGCTGAGTTGCCGTCGCGTTCACTCCAAGATGCCGCAAGGCGTCCACGATGATCATCACCGGGTCCCAGCCCAGCGATTCGTCTGGACCGGCAGAGACACCTTGCTTCTGCATCTCGGTCTCAAACGCCTTAGTCATCGTGGCCGCAGCACCGGTCAGGTTAGAGCTGCCAAGCTCGAAGCGCTCGTTGGCAAAGTAGAGCTGGTTGGGTAGGGAGCTACCAAAACGCTTGAGCACGGTCGGCTCGGCGTTGCCGTATCCTGTTATGACGGGAATATTGACCATTCCGGCCTGCTGGTAATCCTGGTAGAAGGTCGTCGTGGGTGTTCCGGTACTCCACTCGAAGATGGCTTGAGGATTCGAGGCCTTCAGCACAGCCAACTCCGCAGAGACCGAAATGGCCGACGGATCAAAGGTCTCATGCGCCACCACATGGATGCCACTAAGAGCGGGCAGCTTGACTGCATTCTGCAGAGAAGTCCATCCCGTGCTGCCACTGGTGTCGGTGGTAGTCAGCGCGGCGATCCGGGTCCATCCTTTGTCCTTCGCAAATACCATCGAAGCCGTTATCAGCTGCTGGAGCGAGTTCGAGTCAGCAAAGATGTAACTGTGAGGCGGACCGGAGTTGACGGGCGAGAGGTTCCAGACCAGCGGACCTGTCGGGGTCACCAGCTTGTCCACCCCCGCAACGGTAGAGCCGATCGTTCCGGCCATGATGATAGGCACCTTCGATGCGATGAGATTCGATGCAAGCGACACAGCTGTCACCGGATTGCTCTGGTTGTCCTCGATTGATATCTGAAGCGGGTGGCCGTCAATACCGCCCGTCGAGTTTACATAGTCTTGAGCGCCTTTGAGTGCAGCCTTTTCGGCTGCACCCACCGATGCCGCGCTTCCAGTTGCAGACACCATAGCGTGCAACACGTATGGCGACACTGACTTAGTGGTGGAAGCACCAGTCTTTGTCGAAGAGACTGAGGTCGAGCTCCCGCAGGCGGCAGCTGCGAGACCGAGAGCCAGCATGCCCACGGCAGTTTTGCCTCCCAGTGGCGACAATCGGCCTCTTTTTCCAATAATTTCCTTGTTACCAATCCTCATTGAAATTTTCCTCCCCCAAATTCGCCGGTGTGGTATCACCACGTCGACGAGTACCATCAGTCCTACCGCGGGAATCAGACCAGGAGAGCCTGGGAGTGCATAAGCCCCCGCAATTCCCCCTGTGAATCCCCCCAACGCGGGTTCTCTACCATTGAGTACTGAATTTGCTTTTAACAGTTCGGCACTGCGCCATGCTCCATTGCGCCAAGGACTTCAGACCAACGATGCCCTGATGCTTGACTGGCGCATCGACAAAGTTGCTTTGAAATTGCCAGTGAAATGATCCAAGAACTCGCTTCGATGAGAACCAGCTCGACTGAAGTGCCGCCTGCCACAAGCGCAGACGCCAATTCAGCTTCAAGTCAATCCCAAACGGTCCAGACGAGAGGTCTACTGTCGTTGTGGGTGGCACCGTCTAATTACCAACGAATTCTGCCCAACCTGCCATCTGTGACGATCACCTTGCAACCAGACTCTCAAATCGACAATCCTGGGTCTAGCGCAACTGATCGAACCTCGACATCTCAGCCTCACGACACCCATCAGATACCGTGAAAAGCGAGCGCTGAAAGGCTTCACCCCCTAGCCAACTTCTTCGCTAACTACGCCGACATGCAGCGATGACAACCACCTCTCTTTCTAGTTTCTGGCAACTAGAAAGGCCCCCTGGAGAACCCACTGACTGCGAATGCTACCCGCGTCTGTGAGTTGCGTCAAGCCATCCAGCCCTCTTTTATGTTCGGCTCCCGTTGGATGCTTCTCCAACTTCTCCTGTCTCAAAGCAAGTCACGCCGAAGCCGCCAAAAAAGGGAACAAGGCAGCTGTTCCTAGAAACTGAAGGGGCTTCCTCGAAGCCAGGCAGACAGCACTTATGAAATAATCTTCGTCGTTGCTTGACTAGATAGGACTTTGCAACTTATCTTTGTCCTATGTGCGAAATCTGACATGGTCTGAGACGACGGCGCATGGCCGGCGAAGTTGAAGAGGCCACATTTGACGGTCAAGGCATTGTTTGGGGGTTACAAATCTTATCGGCTAAGGAAAGTTGTGGTAAGCCAGCCCGGCAACGTTCCACACCAGAATCTATTGTGAAATCAGCTGGCAGGTCGATATTGCGATTCTCAGGTGATCTTGGATTTCCCGGGCATTCAAAGAAGCTGTGGGCGACATCGATTAATCGAGGCAAAAAGCCTAGAGCCTTGCAATCTGGGTACCGCAATTTTGCAGGTGAACAGCTAATATCAACTAGGCCATGTCTGTCAATCTCAATGGAGCAGGATGGCTGGGCCACGATCTTTTGGCCATTGTCTGGGGAGCAAAAAACACGGGCCAGAAAAGGCCGCGATCGCTGGACCTCTTCGTACGAGATCCGGCGACACCCTCAGAGCTTTGGGTAGCGAGTACACAAGCCGCAAGAGGATCAGAAATGATGACAATAATAAGGTCAAAATCAACTTATATATGGGAGCAATGAATGCCAGACACAACTCCGAGACTGCTTGAGGGAATAAGGGTCATTGAAATGGCCAGTTACATAAGCGGGCCGCTTGCCGGTTCGATTATCGCCGAGTTAGGCGCGGAGGTGGTCAAGCTCGAGCACCCGCCAACGGGAGATCCGTTCCGCGGATGGGGATCTGCCGAAAGCCCGCGGGCAAGCTTCATAGCATACAATGCCAGCAAAGCAAGCGTATGCGTAGACTGGACCAGCGAGAGAGCCTGGTTCGATGAGCTGCTGCGAAGCTCTGATGTCCTTTTGTCGAACTTTCGACCAGCCACACAGGAAAAGCTGGGTCTCACCTATGACCACCTGAAAAAGATCAACAACCAGCTCATTGTATGCAACATAACCGGGTTTGGCAGAACAGGAGACTACGCTGACCGGCCCTGCTATGATGCAGTAGCCCAAGCAATGTCAGGCCTGATGTCTCAGCTCACCGACGCCGACCAGCCGCAGTGCGTGGGGCCTCCCCTATCGGACAGCGTCGCTGGACTCTACTCCGCCATCGCAATCTTGGCCGCGCTCGTTGAGCGGCAGCACACCGGGGAAGGAAGAGCCGTCGACGTGTCGATGGTTGGCGCCAGCCTCTCGTTGATCAGGAACGCCGTTGGAAGCGAACTGCTGGAATCAGCGCCCTCCGGCAAGCAGACTCGAGCAATGAGTTCACAGTCCTATGCCTTTGTGGGGCAAGACGGAAAAGGATTCGTGGTCCATCTTTCCACGCCGCAAAAGTTTTGGCTAGGCCTCCTCGACACGGTAGGCAGGCCTGAGCTGGCAAACGACGAGAGATTCAAAGACAAAAAGAGTAGAATTCGCAATTACACAGAGCTGCAGTATGAACTCCAGTCTGAGTTCTCCAAGGCGACCCGCCACGAGTGGCTTTCCCGGCTCAACGAGCACGACGTGCCGTGCGGGCCAATCCTCTCCCCTGCTGAAGCAGCGTCCAACAGCTTGATGATTAAAGTCCTGCCAGACCCAGCAGAGCAGTTTGAACTGGCCAAGCGCAGCTGGCTAGAGGGATTGGCCTCCGACTCCAAAGGCGCCGCCCCAAGTGTTGGCGGCGACAACGAACGTTTCGGATTGGCGCCCTTCCAGACCATCTGAGAGGGTCGAGGGCTGAACGCTCCCAACAGGCGACAGCCCGGGTCTGCGGCTCGCTGCACGACACTGGCGATCTCGAACTGAGAGAATAAGAGCAGTGAAAGTTTTGAGCTGGGGGAAAGTCGGATCAATCCGCTGCCCTAATCATGGGAAAGGGAAAGCAGAAGTGAAGGAAATAAGATTCGTAGACACCACGATAAGGGATGGGCATCAAAGCCTGTGGGCGATGAACATGAGGACTCGCCACATGCTCACAGCCATGCCGTATCTTGATTCGGCTGGCTTCGAAAGCATCGAATTCATTGCTGCAGGGGCCGCGTTCAAAAAACTTGTCCGTCACCTGAACGAGAACCCGTGGGACTGGATCAAAGGCGGAGCTGCGGCGGCAAAGAACACCCCTCTTCGCTGGCATGGTGATGTCGTCGGCAGGACCATGAGCGGCTATATCCCGTCGGCGATCGGCGAACTGATAACAAAGAAGGTTGTTGACATGGGGATCCGATACACCAGAATCGGAAACAAGTGGAACGACTTCTCCACCATGGGGACGCAGGTTCGCCGCTTCAACAAGGCTGGAATGACCCCTGTCGTAAACATCATCTACTCGGTCTCGCCGCGCCACACAGACGAGTACTACGTGCAAAGAACGAAGGACGCAGCAGCGATGCAGCCCTATCGGCTCTGCTTCAAGGACGTCGGCGGGCTGCTCACCCCGGATAGGATCCATCAGCTGATACCGAAGCTCTTGGAGGCGGCCCCTGGGATAACCTGGGAGTTCCACGGCCACTGCAACAACAGCTTCGGCCCTATAAATGCCCTGGAGTTCGCAAAGCTGGGGATAGGGGTGATCCATACGGCGGTGCCTCCCCTCGCCAACGCCAACTCCCAGCCCTCCATCTACAACGTGGCGGCTAACCTTAGGGCGCTCGGCTTCGATCCGATGATCGACGAGGAGGTGCTCAGGCCTGCAAGCGAATACCTCAGCTACGTTGCCAAAAGGGAGGGGTTCCAGATCGGCGAGCCGTACGAGTACGACGAGAGGCTCTACAGCCACCAGGTCCCCGGGGGGATGATCTCCAATTTGAGATACCAGCTCTCCCTTGCCGGGGTGGCCGAGCGGATAGATGAGGTGCTCGAAGAGATACCTCATGTAAGGGCGGAGCTCGGCTATCCGATAATGGTGACCCCCCTGTCGCAGATAGTCGGCACCCAGGCAGCCGTCAACGTAATAGTCGGTGAGAGGTACGCCCAGGTCACCGACGCGACGATAGAGTATGCCCTGGGAAGGCACGGCAAAGAGGCCCCTTTCGTCATGGATCAAGACGTAAGGGACAAGATACTTAGCCGTCCAAGGGCGCAGGAGATAGAGGCGCTCGAGGCTTGGGAGCCCACCTTGTCCGAGCTGAGGGGCAAGTACGGCAAAGACATCTCAGACGAGGACCTCATACTCTGTGCAATCGTCGGTGACGACGCTCTAGACGTGGTGGGAAGCGCCAGCGGGACCAGGCACCATCTCGCCTCGGCGAAGCCTCTGTCCGAGCTGATACATGAGCTCATAACCAGAGACAACCACAGATACATCTCGATCAGAAAAGGGGAGCTCTCCCTGACCATGGTAAAGAGCGCGTAGCCGATCATATTTCTTGTAAGCCAGCTATATGTAAGGAATCGAAATGGAACTATCGCACGATGACGTGTTGGAGATACTGGAACTGTTGGAGAGCTCGAACGTCGAGTACCTAGAGCTCGAGGTAGGCACTACAAAGCTAGTGGCCAACAGGAGCGGGATAACCCTTGGGCACAGCCCACAGC
>JAJZIP010000152.1 GCA_021810525.1 Actinomycetes bacterium
CTCGCCAAGAACTCGGGAAAAGTCTATACCCACCATCAGATACTTAGAGACATCTGGGGAAGAGGATATGGTGAAGAGACTCACTATCTGCGGGTCTACATCAACAGGTTGAGAAAAAAGCTGAATGATCCAAACGGAAAAATGATCAGGACAAAGCCAGGCATTGGATACCAGCTCCTGGACACGACCGAGGACTCCTAGCTATTGTCAGCAAAATTCTGTTGACATTTTGTTAACGCCCTAGAGCGGAATATTGTCTTTTCATTTACGAATACCTTCATAACCTTGTCTCCATGAGCGATATCTTGGTTGTCATCGGGACACTGGCGTTCGTTGCGGCGATGCTAGGTCTGGTGTGGGCATTGGAGCGAGTGTGAGCACAGTCGATCTACTCCTACTCGTCATTTCCGTAGTGATCTTTCTTTATTTGGGTCTAGCCATGTTCAAGGCCGAGTGGTTCTGATGGGACTGGTATGGACCCTAGTCGCACTCGTTGTGGTTCTGGCAATTGCCTGGCGCTTCCTCGGCCATTACATGGCTGCGGTCTACGAGGGTCGTGTCAAGTGGGCTGCATTCATCGAACGGCCATTCTACCGGCTCATGGGTGTAAATCCTGAGGCCGAGCAGTCCTGGCAGCGCTATGCGGCCTCACTAATTGTTTTTTCCGGCATTGCGATTCTTGCCACTTACCTCATTCTTCGCACCCAGGCATATCTTCCGTTTAATCCTCAGCATCTGCCCAACGTCACGCCGGCTCTGGCGTGGAATACCGCTGTATCGTTCGTCACCAATACGAACTGGCAGAATTACTCGGGCGAGACGACCATGTCCTACTTGTCCCAGATGGGTGCGCTGGCCGTGCAAAACTTTGTGAGCGCGTCGGTGGGGATAGCCGTTGCTGTAGCGCTAATCCGAGGATTCTCGAGAAAAGGGTCCAAGACCATAGGAAACTTCTGGACCGACCTAACCCGTGGGATCCTCTACATCCTTGTTCCCATCTCCTTCATCGGGGCAGTGATTTTCATGGCTCAGGGAGCTCTCCAGACATTGGGAGGGCCAGTTCACATACACGACGTACTCAACGGCTTCAATCAAACGATCCCCCGTGGCCCTGTAGCTTCCCAAGAAGCGATCAAGCAGTTGGGAACCAATGGAGGCGGGTTCTTCAACGCGAACGGAGCTGACCCCTTTGAAAACCCAACAGGACTCACAAACTTTTTGTCAATCTCTCTTATGCTTTCCATTCCCGTGGCGTTGACATATACCTTTGGCAAGATGGTGGGAAGCATTCGTCAAGGTGTGGCGATACTCGCAGCCATGACAATAATCTTCGGCTCATGGCTCGCGATAGGAGCCATCGCGGAACACCAGGCAAATCCAGCAGTGACAGCCGCAGGGCTAACCCACCAAACGACTGGCAACATGGAGGGCAAAGAAGTTCGCTTTGGGGATACCTCCTCTGCCCTTTATAACGTAGTTTCCACGCAAACATCCACAGGGAGCGTTAATTCAGCAAACGACTCCTACAACCCCATGGGTGGTTTCGCCACAATGACCGGAATGATGCTTGGCGAAGTTACCCCCGGCGGAGTTGGGAGCGGCATTTACACGATTCTCATTTACGCAATCATCGCGGTCTTCATCGGCGGATTGATGGTCGGCAGAACCCCAGAATACTTAGGCAAGAAGATCCAAGCTACTGAGGTGAAACTAGCAGCTCTCGGGACTCTCGTTATGCCGATAACTGTTCTGATACTTACAGCTATAGCTGTCTCAGTCCACGCAGGACAGGTGGCTCCACTCAACAAAGGGCCCCACGGCTTCTCGGAAATCCTTTACTCATTCACCTCTGTCACCAACAATAACGGCTCAGCGTTCGCTGGCCTGAGTTCAAATACAGCGTTCTATAACATAATCCAGACATTCGGCCTGCTACTGGGACGCTTTGCAATCATTATTCCAGCCCTGGCTCTGGCTGGAACCCTTGCTGCAAAGAACGTAGTTCCAGCTTCCCTCGGAACCTTCAGGACCGACAAGCCTATCTTCGTCGGACTCCTGATCGGAGTTATCCTCATCGTGGGAGCACTAACGTTCTTTCCTGCAGTCTCTCTTGGACCGATCGTCGAGCAGCTTTCCCATGGGAAGTTCTTCTAATGGAAAGATCCGGCACCTTCTTCGCAAACAAATGCCAGGAAATGGCTTTTCCTAAAACAGTTTTCTCGAAAATTGCTGTTATACCGTGCCATTCGCAGAAAGCACCTGCCGTTGCCACGACGAATCCAATAACGAAGAGAACCACAGCGGAGGCTTCTTAGAATGTCCGACCTTGACAACATTTCAGCAGCCAAGACAGGCGGCTCGGACGCTAGCTCTTCGATCAAAAGAGCGAGGCAAGGCCGATCGCTTTTCGACCGGGAGATCCTTGGACAGGCTTTTGTCGAGGCTCTCAAAAAGTTCGATCCTAGGGTACAGATAAAGAACCCGGTTATGTTTGTGGTCCTCATCGGAACCGTCGTAACCTTCTTCGAATCGATAGCTCACCCCAGCATCTTCACTTGGTCGGTCACCATCTGGCTTGCGCTCACGGTGCTATTCGCAAACTTTGCCGAAGCAGTCGCCGAGGGACGTGGAAAAGCGCAGGCAGATACGCTACGCAAAATGCGAACCGAAACGGAAGCCCGGCGACTGAAAGAGGACGGCACCGAGGAGCATGTCCCGGCCGCAAGCCTTGCCAAAGGAGATCTGGTCGTTTGCGAAACCGGAGATATCATCCCCTCCGACGGCGACATCATAGAGGGAATTGCATCCGTCGACGAATCCGCAATAACCGGCGAATCGGCACCCGTCATCCGTGAATCCGGAGGCGACCGCTCTGCTGTCACTGGAGGAACAAAGGTGCTCTCCGACCGCATCGTGGTGAAGATTACCGCTGAACGCGGACAAACGTTTCTAGACCGAATGATCAACCTGGTTGAGGGTGCACAAAGACAGAAGACCCCAAACGAAATCGCTCTTACCATTCTTCTGGCAGCGCTCACGATCATCTTTCTTCCAGTTGTGGTGGCCCTCAAGCCATTTGCCCACTTCTCGGGAACCGACGTTTCCGTGGTGGTCCTTATCGCCCTGCTTGTCTGCCTCATTCCAACCACAATCGGTGCACTGCTTTCTGCGATAGGAATCGCTGGCATGGACCGCCTCGTTCAGAGAAACGTCTTGGCAATGTCCGGTCGTGCCGTCGAAGCTGCCGGGGACGTGCAAACGCTTCTTCTCGACAAGACAGGAACCATAACGCTGGGAAACCGTATGGCATCTCGGTTCATTCCCATTGACGGGCATTCCGAGGAGGAACTCGCTGGGGTGGCCCAGCTTGCATCGCTTGCTGACGAGACACCCGAAGGTCGCTCCATCGTCGTGCTGGCAAAGGAGCGTTTCGGAATACGCGAAAGAGAGCTTGGCTCAGAGCACATCTTCGTCCCCTTCAGCGCGCAGACGCGGATGTCCGGAATCGATCTTGACGCAAGAGAGATACGCAAAGGCGCCACCGAAGCAATCAAACGATGGGTCGTCACTCAGGGCGGATCTCCAACAACCGAGCTGGATCGCGTCGCAGACGAAGTGGCTACGTCAGGCGCTACCCCGCTCGCCGTAGCTGACGGTGCGCAACTACTGGGAATTATCGAGCTTAAAGACGTCGTGAAGCAAGGGATACGGGAGCGCTTTGCCCAGATGCGCTCGCTTGGAATCCGCACAGTGATGATCACTGGCGACAACCCGCTGACCGCTGCAGCAATCGCTCAAGAGGCAGGATTAGATGACTACCTGGCTGAGGCTACCCCTGAAACCAAGATGGCCTTGATCAAAGCCGAGCAGGAAGGAGGGAAGCTCGTCGCCATGACCGGCGACGGCACCAACGACGCGCCAGCGCTAGCCCAAGCCGATGTTGGGGTCGCGATGAACACTGGAACGACTGCTGCGAAAGAGGCCGGGAACATGGTGGATCTCGACTCAAACCCCACAAAGCTCATAGAAGTAGTTGAAATAGGCAAGCAACTCCTCATAACCCGCGGAGCGCTGACTACGTTCTCGATTGCGAACGATGTTGCCAAGTACTTCGCAATCATACCTGCTCTGTTTGTCGCTACGTATCCACAACTGAATGCACTGAACATAATGCGCCTACACAGCCCTCAGAGCGCCATTCTCTCTGCGGTGATCTTCAACGCCCTCGTGATAGTGGCCCTCATACCCCTCGCATTAAGAGGCGTCAGATTCAAGCCATCCGGTGCCGCGGCAATTCTGCGTAGAAATCTGATGATCTACGGCGTTGGAGGAATAATCGCGCCATTCGTATTCATCAAGATCATCGACCTGATCCTTACCGCTTTCCACGCTTATTGAAAGGTCATGCAATGCTGACTCACATTCGCAGATCGATAGTCGCCTGCATAGCTTTTTTCGCAGTGCTCGGACTCATATACCCCTTGGTAGAGACCGGTATAGGTCAAGCGCTCTTCTCCCATCAGGCAAACGGCTCGCTCACGCCGTATGGATCCACGCTCATTGGCCAGAAATGGACCGGTCCTAAATGGTTCCAAGGTCGACCTGACGCCTATAACCCGATGGCCACTGGCGGCACGAACCTAGGGCCACGCTCAAAGACGCTTGTTGCCGACGTTACCAAACAGATAGCTCGTCTAAAAAAAGATGGTATTAAGCCGACATCTAGTCTTGTCACCACATCAGGAAGCGGCGTTGACCCCGACATTTCACCATCCGGAGCCTACGCGCAGGTTGATGCAGTAGCAAAGGCAAGAGGCCTTCCGGTATCAGAAGTCAAACAACTTGTAGCATCAAACATCACTGGTCCCGAGTTCGGCTTCCTCGGCTCGTCATACGTAAACGTGTTGAAACTCGACGAAGCACTCGCGAAGCTGAAATGAGCACGTCTGAATTTGGTGACGTGGGCCGATGGGAAAAGGGTGACATAGCCCACGAAATTGGCTCTGCAGTACCCAGGAAACCCTTGATCGCAAGAGGCGCGATACGGTCCACTGAGAGCGTTGACATGGGGGACGGATGGTGCTTCCGCTGCGTACTAGCAGACCACACGGGAGAACTTTACCTTCTCTTCATGGGGAGGCGTGAAGTCGCCGGATTCCGACCCGGGACAATCTGCACAGTCCAAGGCACTGTGGGCAAAGATGGGGACACTCTGACACTGTGGAATCCGCTCTACAGACTCGAACCCACCGAGTGAAATCATGGCGAATCTCTAAATCGAGACTCTTGGTCAGACCCTCCACTTAGCGAGCTTGTCCACAACACGACAACACTTTTGCTGTACAAGGTGTTAGCGTGGTGTCGCAGGCCAGGTGAGAAAGTGATCGGCTCGGCGTGCAGCACCTAGTTCCAACGGGGTAACTCAAGCGCCACCACATCAAGTTCCAGCTCCGCCATCTGGATAATCGTGGTGGCGCGACCCTTTGGAAAAGTGAAGTAGGTGAAGCGTGATCTGAGGCGATTCCGGCTTGAAATCACCGACTCCGATTCTGCTCAGGCCCAGGTAGTCTCTCACTGAAGTGATTCGATAAGCGGGAGCTCAATTGAAAACCTGCGATGTTCTAGTCGTCGGGGCAGGCATAATAGGCCTCACCATAGCCAGAGAGATCAAGCTCAGATGGCCCGACCGAAGCATCATGGTCTTGGAAAAGGAAGCCGATGTTGCCTTGCACGCCAGCGGCAGAAACAGCGGGGTTTTGCACGCAGGCTTCTACTACGAACCAAGCTCGCTGAAGGCCAAGCTCACCAGCACCGGCAACCTGCAAATGCATCAATTCTGCGAAGAGCGGGGCATCAAGGTCAATCGCTGTGGCAAGCTCGTCGTTACCACCTCACCTGACGAGCTTGCCAGCCTCGCAAAGCTTTACGAGCGTGGAATTGCAAATGGCGTCACACTCCACGTCGTAACAGAGCGAGAGGCGCGTGAGATTGAACCCCGAGTTCACACAATTGAAAGGGCGATCTACTCGCCAAACACCTCTTCGGTAGATCCAGTTCTTGTTACTCGCAAAGTCGCCGAAGAATGTGAAAATCTCGGCATCTTGCTGCTTACCCGAGAAGCCTTCATCGAAGGCGAAGAACAACAGAGTTCGGTCAGAGTGACGACATCCCTTGGGGTTGTGATTGCTGGTGCGCTGATCAACGCCGCAGGTCTCTACGCCGACAAAGTAGCCCACATTTTCGGGGTCGGCGCCGGCCTTCAATTACAGCCATTCAAGGGGCTCTATCTCTATGCAAACGAAAGATTTGGCAGCCTGCGAACACACGTATATCCAGTTCCAGACCTGAGAAATCCATTCCTCGGAGTACATTTCACCGTTGCAGTAGATGGCCACGTCATGGTGGGACCCACCGCAACGCCTGCCCTTTGGCGTGAACAGTATGGATGGCGAGGTGGCTTCAGCATTCACGAATTTGCCGAAACAACAAGAACCCTCGTCGAACTCATGGCTGCTCCTGGGTCGACCATTCGAAAATCAGCTGCTTCTGAAGCGGTAAAGTACTCAAAACGCCTCCTGGTCAAACAGGCTGCACGTCTGATACCTGGGACCACTGTGCAGCAATTTCAAAGGTGGGGTCGCCCTGGAATACGCGCACAGCTGGTAGACCGGTCGACCATGGCTCTGGTCAACGACTTCAGAATCGAGAAAGGCTCGCGTTCGATACATATACTGAACGCCGTCTCCCCCGCATTCACCTCAAGCCTTTCTTTCGCCTCCCTCGTAGCCGACGAACTCGATCAACTAGAATAAACTCTCTACGCTTTCAGCGCAATTGCTCGCCAGCCGCATAGCTGCACTCCATAGCACGCCCAAACAATTCCGTGCCTCTTTCTCTACACCACCGGCATACGAAAAGGGGACCAAGATCTCTCTTAGTCCCCTTCCATGAGATAAATCCCGGCGACGCCCTACTCTCCCAGGCAGTTGCCCACCAAGTACCATCGGCGCTGGCAGTCTTAACTTCCGTGTTCGGAATGGGAACGGGTGTGACCCTGCCGCCATGGTCACCGGAAACCATTGAATCCCAGGTGATCCCTGATAATTCCATAGCGAGCACGAACAGGTATTTATAAGATTCAAGTCCTCGGCCGATTAGTACCGGTCAGCTGAATGCGTTGCCGCACTTACACTTCCGGCCTATCAACGTGGTCGTCTACCACGGGCCTTACCTGGTTGACCCAGTGGGAAACCTCATCTTGGAAAGAGCTTCGCACTTATATGCTTTCAGCGCTTATCCCTTCCGTAGGTTGCTAATCAGCTATGCTTCTGGCGAAACAACTGACACACAAGAGCTACGTCCGTCCCGGTCCTCTCGTACTAGGGACAGCCTTCCTCAGGTTTCCTACGGCTGCATCGGATAGGGACCGAACTGTCTCAAGA
>JAJZIP010000153.1 GCA_021810525.1 Actinomycetes bacterium
TATTTTCCGTAGACAACAGCAAGAAGTCTGAGTCGGCTGTGACCCCGCCATTTCCCAAGGAGCAGGGCAGGAGTTCGGAGTCCCGGAAGGCATCAGAGCGGCAGGGGAAAGAGGGGTGGGGTAACAGCGAAGGGGAGAGCGGCTACGGGCATGGAGATCCGAGGTTGAACTGATCAGATGGTGAAGATTTTTGACAGATTTAGGGGTAGATCTCGTTCTTCTGAAATGAGCCTGATAGAGCATCTGGCTGAATTGAGAAGGCGCATAGTGGTTATACTTGTTGCCGTTTTTCTTGGCTCGGTGATCGCGTACCTGCTTTACAACCGCATATTGAACTTCTTCTTGAACCCATATTGCACGATTGTCGGTGGCGATCACTGCTCGCTCTATGTGACCGGACCGCTGGACGGCTTCGCTCTGCGGCTGAAGATCTCAATATTCGGAGGGATCGCTTTGGCACTCCCGGTGATCCTATGGGAGCTATGGAGGTTCATAACGCCAGGACTGAAAAATAACGAGAAGCGGTACGCCATCCCGTTTGTGGTCGCATCGATTCTGCTATTTGCATTTGGCTGCTATGTTGCCTATCTCACTTTCCCACACGCACTGAGATTTCTTTCTGGAGCGGCGGGTCCACATCTGACTCAGATATACAGCCCGTCCAGCTACCTGAACCTTATAATCCTGCTGATGGTGGCATTCGGGGTGGCATTCGAATTTCCCGTTCTGCTTGTGTCACTTGAGATGGCAGGTGTGGTGACTCCCAAGCGCTTGAGTGATTTTAGACGGTGGGCGATAGTGATTATTTTCGCGGCAGACGCGGTCTTTATTCCTTCCTCGGATCCATTTTCGCTCTTCGCGATGGCGCTTCCGATGGTGTTGTTCTACGAGATCGCCATATTGGTCGGTAGGTTAATCGTGAGATCGAAGAACAATGCAAGAGCAGCGATCCCTGCTGATTGAATCCACGATGCTTGTCTTGTCAACTCTACTAAGATGTCAGTAATTACTACCACCGGAAAATGATGTCAGTCCAACAAGACTTTGTCAGGCGAATTGGTTTCGAACTTGACGAGTTTCAAAACAAGGCAATAGCTGCTCTAGACCAAGGAAAATCGGTACTAGTAGCAGCACCAACTGGATCTGGCAAGACAGTTGTTGCACGCTATGCGATCGAAAGAGCCCTGAGTCTCGGCCGTAGGACCTTCTATACGACCCCACTCAAGGCACTTTCCAATCAGAAGTACTTGGAGTTCTGTGACCTCTATGGGCCAGAGCAGGTTGGCTTGCTGACGGGAGACAATGTCATACGGCCCGATGCAAAGGTCGTAGTCATGACAACCGAGGTTCTGAGAAACATGATCTACGCGTCCTCGGCAGACCTGTCAGAGCTGTCCTATGTCGTCCTTGACGAAGTTCACTACCTGCAAAATCCATATCGCGGTGCCGTGTGGGAGGAGGTGATAATCCACCTTCCACTGGAAGTCGACCTGGTATGCCTTTCTGCGACAGTCTCCAATGCTGAGGAGTTTGCGGAATGGATCGGCACCGTAAGGGGATCGACGGAGGCGATAATCGAGGAGAAGCGGCCGGTCGAGTTGAATCATTTTTATTTGATCGGTGAACGCAGGTCTGATTCTCTTCTCATGATCCCTACCGAGGTCAACGGTCGGGTAAATCCCGAAGGCTCTCGTTTCGACGGACCGGGTGTTGGGGATTTCTCACGAAGGCCCAAGCGGAAGGGCAGGTTTTCAACCCCGAGACGGGTGGACGTGGTTGAACAGTTTCGGGAGTGGGGTTTCCTCCCGGCGATCTACTTCATATTTTCAAGAAATGGCTGCGATGAAGCTGTAAGGCAATGCCTATACGAGGGCGTCCGTCTCACAACTCCCACCGAAAGATCTTTGATACGCGAGATCGCAGAGTCGAAGGTGCAGGCGCTTAGCGACGAGGATTTGCACGCATTGGGTTATTCAGAATGGCTGGAAGCTCTCGAATCAGGTATTGCCTCCCATCATGCCGGAATGGTCCCGCCATTCAAGGAGATCGTCGAGGCATGTTTCGAGAGGTCGCTGGCAAAGATTGTGTTCGCTACCGAAACACTTTCACTTGGGATCAACATGCCTGCCAAATCTGTAATAATCGAGAAGCTCACCAAGTTCAACGGCGACCGCCACGAGCCCTTGTCCCCCGGTGAATACACCCAGCTAGCGGGAAGAGCTGGCAGGCGGGGAATTGACGAGGTTGGGTACTGTGCGGTGCTCTGGTCACCTATGGTGCCATTTTCCCAGGTTGCTTCCCTGGCCACGAATCGGTCGTATCCGCTTACCTCTTCGTTCAGGCCGACCTATAACATGGCTGCCAACCTTGTTGAGGGGTTTTCTCCGGAGACAGCACACCACCTTCTCAACCTTTCGTTTGCCCAGTATCGGTCCGATGCGGAGATTGTTCACCTCGAAGCGGAGTTGTCCAGGCTGCATAGCCAGCAGATGATTCTCGAGGATCGAGCGACCTGTGAGTTGGGTAGCATCTCGCACTATCTAGAGCTCGGTCAGGCAATTCGGCTTGGAGCTACTCGAAAGCTTCCGGTGTCCAAGCGATCGGGCACCCCCCGTGACGTGCTGGCGGCTCTTGAGGAGCTCAGCCCTGGTGACATTCTTGCTCTTGACTCAGAGGATCCAGAGCAGATGACGCGAGCGGCTGTTGCATGGACTTCTCGGAGAAAGAACGGCCGTATTGCTGTAGGGCTGGTGGATACCATGGGTATGAGGCATAACTTTTTGGGAAGCGACTTTGGATTTCCACCTGAATTCGTGGGCCGCATTCCCATCAGGGCTCCCTTCGATCCCCATTCCCAGGAGTTCACGGAGCAACTTGCGAGATCTCTGAAGGAGTTCAACTCCCCGGATCTCGCCATGTCGGAACCTCTGATGGCCACCGTTCCATCACGAGCATCGGTTCGCGAGGTCACGTTGAAGCGAAGAGAGAGGGAACTTCTTGAGCAGAGCCTCTCACACTGTCCCGACTTCCGCGATCACGTCATGGCGCAGAGGCAGCTCATGCGGTTGGAGGATCAGATTTTCCGCGTCAAGACAAGGATCAAGTCAAGTTCGGAGTCCTTGGCAAGGCAGTTTGACCGAGTTTTGGCGATCCTTTCAGGTCGCGGCATGCTTGACGGGTGGCGACTTACCCACTCGGGTCAGGAGCTGGCAAGGCTGTACCATGAAAGCGATCTCTTGGTGATCTTGGCGCTGGAGAACGGGATCTTCGAGGGTGTGTCGGTTCCAGAGTTCGCAGCACTGCTGTCCATGTTCACCTACGAGTCGCGGGGGCCGGCAAGATATGCTCCCGTGTTTCCGAATCAGAAAGTCGCAAAGCTCTACTCAAAGGTGGTTCAGCTGTGGGGAGATCTTGTGGCAGAGGAGTCGGCAATGAGCATACCCCTTACCAGGGAAACTGACCCGGGTTTCATGGCGATGGCATTTCGGTGGGCCCAGGGAGGAGAGTTGTCTCAAGTGATGGCGCTCAATGTCATGTCTGCCGGGGATTTCGTCCGTAACGTGAAGCAGCTAATCGATCTGGCTCGTCAATTCGTTTCGTTGGATGTCAGTCCGGCAATTGCTGCAGCGGCCAGCGGGCTTGTCGATGCAACATTGCGCGGAGTCGTCCTCGCTTCATCGGTGGTGGGCATAGATCTCGAAGTCGATGCGGACTACGAAAGAGATACCGAATAAGTCATCTTGAGGACCTAGCTGTAGCTCTGCAGGACAAGAGCCGTCGGCGAATACTCAGATTTTTGGTCGAACCGGTTGCAGTGTTGCCAACTTGCCCTATGATTTGGGGCGTTATGTGGAAATATCCCCCCGAAAACTTTAGCGACGACGAGATAGAAATACTGTCGAGATACTTCACGAACGTTGACAAGCCAGTCTTCGCCATGGTTAATCTGCCAGAAGTCGTGAAGGGGGCCCTGTTCGCCCGTTATAGCCGGTCAGCCAAGTCTCTTCGCCGTCTCTTTCTCGATGAGTTCTACGACAGCAGCGGTAGTGCCAGCGGATCGCCGACCGCAGGAATTGAAAGGGCCGAAGCACTCTACGAACGGATGCTGGCCGACTACGGAGACGATTCAGTTGCCCAACTCGGAGGGGTTCATTTGGCTTGCGAACAGGCCTCGAACATTCTCACCAAGGTTCTTGAACGTGGCCGCCTCATGGCCTACCTGGAGCAGTCGACAAGGTATATCCCTTACGACAAGAGGCTTGAAGACGGCAGGTTCAGATATCTGGTACCCGAGGAAATAACCGAAGGCGGAAGCGAGGAAGCCTATCGCCGATATATGGATGCCCTCTTTGTTGAGTACAAGGAGGTATTTGAGCTGGTTCAAGAGCGGCTGTATGCGACCATTGAAAAGGATACTGCAGACTCGGAGTTCGTATACAGGTCATCAATTCGTGCCGTGGCGCTTGATACCGCTCGCGGGATCTTGCCTGCATCGGTTCTCTCCAACGTGGGCATCTTTGGCACAGCCCAGGCGTATGAGGCTCTGATACTTCGTATGAGGGCATCGGAGCTCAGGGAGGTTCGTGAATATGCGGAGTTGATCAAGGGCGAACTTGACAAGGTGATTCCTGCTTTTCTGACAAGAATTGATCGGCCCGAGCGAGGAGGAGTCTGGGTAGATTATCTTGCTGCTCGCAATAAGCGTGCGGAAAGAGTTCCAGACGAAGTTTCGGGCAGCACACTACCAGATGGGAGCGGCGTCACGGTCAGGCTGATCCGGTTCGATCCGGACGGCGAGAGGCGAATTGCCGCGGCGATCATCTTTGAGCAGTCGCGGGCATCTATGAGGTTCGCTATTGACAAGGCGTCATCGCTCGCAGATGGTGAGCTTAAGACCCTCATCAGCAGTTACGTCGGTGAGCGGCAGAACAGGCGCCATAAGCCCGGCAGGGCCTTCGAAGAGACCAGCTATCTTTTTGAGATCGAGTGTGACTACGGCGCATTTCGAGATCTACAGCGCCACAGAATGTTGAGTGTGGAATGGCAGGTGTTGGATACCTCGCTGGGGTACATTGTCCCAGAGCTTGTAGAAGATTTTGGTCTCAGGGAAAGGTACGCGGCGAAAATGGAGAGTCTGAAGAGCTTCCATGACGAGCTGGCTCGAGCATATAGTCCCAAGGTCAGCGCTTACGCAGTACCAATGGCGTATCGAATTCGGTTCACGATGAACTTGAATGCAAGGGAGGCTCTTCACCTGATAGAGCTTCGCTCGTCACCTCAGGGCCACAGTTCATACCGAGCGGTTGCGCAGGAAATGTACAGTTGTATCAAGACTGCGGCCCGTCATGTGAATGTCGCCGCTGCGATGAAGTTCGTCGACTTGGGCCACTATCGTCTTGGGCGGCTCTCTTCTCTCCGCCACGAGGAGAGAAAGAACCATAGACTTTCCAGATAATTTTTCGGAATTTCTTCTATAAGTGGAAATACTTTTCGATGTCTTTTGTGTTTTATAGGTGAACTTGGCCAAATGGGCAGCGACAACCGCTGAGAACGGATAAAATTCCGCGCCAAAGTACAATTTTTAGGACTGATATGGCAGATAATTTGGACGACAAATTTGAAGATGCAGATGACTCATTGGACGAGGTTGACGACGTATTCGAAGCCGAGTCATTGGACGAGGTTGACCTGGATGTGGAAGACGCTGACGAAGAAGTGGGTCTTGAGTTCGAGGAGTTTCCTGGTGAAGACTTTGTAGAGGACTTGGATGAGGATTTCGATGACGACGACATCTTGGTCGACGATATTGACGAGCACGACGATATCGATCAGATGCTTGAGGTCGGAGCCATAGAGCCGAAACCGGTCGTCACTCGTAGTGAAGAGGACGAGGAAGAAGAGGACGAGGAAGAAGAGGACGAAGACGTCGAGGCCAGTCTCGACGACATTCTGAAAGAGCGGCTCGTAGTTCTGGACGAGGAAGAAGAGGACGAGGAAGAAGAGTACGAGGACTCTGATTACAGAAGCGATATAGCTCTTAGAGTTCTTCCGAAGCAGCCAGACGAGTTTGTATGTCAAAGCTGCTTCTTGGTCAAGAACCGAAGTCAACTTGCGGACAAGGACAAGATGTTCTGTAGGGACTGTATTTGATCGTTCATAGCGTGGACCGTGTTAACTGAGGAGAGCTGTGGCAAAGCCAACATTGACTCAACTGATGGAGACTGGCTTGTTTGGAATCGCCGGTGTCGTAGCGGAACTGAAGGAATCTTTTCCGAAGCTCGTAGAAAAAGGCAGATCTAGCCTTGAACCCAAATTAGGGATGGCGAAGTTCGTTGGCCAGTTCGCTGTAACTCGATTCGAGAACGAGTTACAGAAGCGGACTGATACGACAGTGGACCAGGTCACTGATTTCGTGACACTTCTTTTCGGTCAGTCCAAAGACAATGGTCAGACTCAAAGTTATGAGGACAGATCTGACACCTCGGCAGAAGGGGAACGTCTAACGCCTGGAAATGCACGCTCAAACGGTTTTGGCGGCGTGAAAGGGATCGACGCCGACAACCTTCCTATTGTTGGCTACAGAACGCTATCGGCACAGCAGATTATCGCTCGCCTTAACTCGCTCAATGCTTCGGAACTCGATCAGGTCGAACAGTACGAGCTGATCCATCGGAATCGTGCGAGCATCCTGAAGAGCGTGGCGTCAAAACGAGGAAGTAATTGAAGGAGCCGGTCGCAAAGCTTGAACTGTTTGGCGATATCAAGATTCACGATCTTGAGGAGTTTCTAGCCGAGATCAGCGGAGAGCTGGCACTACGTCGTGGGGGTACTCAGCTCTTAGGCGAGCTTGGCCGCCCAGCTGAGCTGGCACGAAGGATCTTTGAAGCAAGCGAGGACTCTTTTGCCCTTACTGTGACCTTAGATGACATTCTGAGTGGTCTGATCTGGGGAAAGATCGTTACCAATGAATTTGGCGATCGCATCTGTCTTGTGCCCGTCTTTTCCGTGTTGAAGGACGTGAGAAGGCACGGAGTCGGGTCCCAGCTCTTCAACTCTTTGGAGGAGTGGGCTGGTTCACGCAACGTCACCGCCATCGAGTTCACTACCTTGCCCGGAGACCGCCATACAAAGAATTTCTGCGAAGCTAACGGTCTGATAGCACGTTCCCTAAAAATGCATAAGCGAATCAGCGCCCGCTAGTTTCAGCGATCGTGCTCTTGTTCATGAAACTCAAGAACGGAAGATCGGACAGGAACCATAAAGATGCCCGTTTTCACTGGTGAAGCTAATGCCGTTTATTCTGCGGTGGTCGACGTATCCTCAGTCTCTGAGGCGGCTTCCTGAGAAGTCTCCCGGGCCATCTCCGCTACAGTCTCTGAGGCGGCTTCCTGAGAAGTCTCCCGGGCCATCTCCGCTACAGTCTCTGAGGCGGCTT
>JAJZIP010000011.1 GCA_021810525.1 Actinomycetes bacterium
CTGTCTCTCCTCTTTCGGGATGGGTTTATCGTGCCGATGCGATGAAGTTGAGGAGGTGCTTTTGACGGAGACTGACGCCTATTTCAGCGATGGCCTGGAAAGCGGCAACGCGGTCTTGCTTGTCCACGGTTTTACAGGCTCGCCACACTCCCTTTTGGGAGTCGCCAAACATCTCGAGTCGGGCGGTTTGAAAGTTGCACTCCCACAGTTGCCTGGGCATGGCACCAAGATAGATGACCTGCTCGACATGGAATTTGACGATTGGTATTCGAGCGCTGCAAATGTCGCGACAAGACTGCTTGACAGCTGCGCTCGAGTGAATCTGTTTGGCTTGTCCATGGGCGGGTCGATCGTGCTCAAGCTTTTGGAGAGCTTCAGCGGATTTGGCAGGGCGGTTCTCGTCAATCCGCTGGTCGAGCCTCCTGCCTCAAGTTTCCTTGATTTGATGAAATCGATCCTAGAGAGCGGGTTCACCGTGGCGCCCGGGATATCTTCGGATGTCGCCAAGCCGGATTCTTTAGAACTTGGATACAAAGAGACCCCGATCAAAGCCGCGCTTTCGCTTTTCGACGCTCTACCGGATATCGCGAACAATCTGGACGTCATCAAGAACGATATTCTCCTCTTTTCATCCAGGCAGGATCATGTGGTGCCGAAGAGCTCAGGAGAGCTGCTGGTGAACTCTCTCAGGTCGGCAAGGCTAAGAAGAGTCTGGCTTGATCGGAGCTTTCACGTAGCCACCTTGGATTATGATGCCGAACTCATCAGCCAACTGTCGTTCGAGTTCTTTAGAGGGCCGTAGGGCGCCCTTTGATTGGTGTTAATGGAAACGCTAGGACCACAGCCAAGCCTTCGCGCTGGTCAGATAAGATTGGATCGCATGGCGCGGCGGCGAAGCTGTATCAGACCAGGGGCTGAAAGTCGCGTTCGTATAATGACGGGAGAACCCGATGATGATTCCTGATTTGTGGAGAGGGGCCATGAGGTGGGCTTCGAAAGCTTAACGGTTGGCTCCGTGGAGGATCATTTCTTGACTCTGGCGCCGGTGGGTTCTCCGCAAAGTAGTGCAACGCGGCGCCTGTGCCAAGATATTTGCTTTCTTCAATACAAAAAGGTCTCTAACGTGGACGGCACTGAAGGAATCGTTCGCTACTGTGATGATTTCGTGGCGTCAAACAGATTATCCAGACAACAGGAACAGGTTATTGGTGGGACTGATTCACGCCGCTTCTACCTGGCGGCGAATATGCGAGACATAGGCGTCTCAGCTAACCAGACCAGCCGTCTGGACAGGTTCGTGGTTTATGAACGGCGCTCATCCTGTCTCTATCTCGGCGGCATGGCAATTTCAGAAGGATCATTTTTAGGCGGTATGTGTAATCGCATACCCGGACTGAAAGGGGGACGGGGAATCGAGACCGCTCTGCGGCCATTGCGTCCCTGACTACCAATGCCAGAAAGCATCTCCCGAAAAGAAGTGAAACATGTGGCAAGCCTTGCCAAGCTCGCGCTGAGCGATGAGGAGGAGCTGATGTATACCGATCAGCTTGCGGCGATCCTGGACCATGCCAGGGATATCATGGCTCTAGATACGGCCAAGTTCGCGCCAACCGCGCACCCCCTTGAACTCAATAATGTATTTCGCTCTGATGTCGAGAAAGCATCATTGGACCGCGATGAAGTGCTGTCGCAGGCACCTGCCTCCCAAGACGGCAGGTTCGTGGTCCCGCGGATTCTAGGAGAGGCACCATGACTGCATCGACGATCGGGATGAGTGCATTTGAGATAGCCACTCTCGTCAGATCGAAGCAGGTTTCCGCTGCTGAGGTCACTCATGAACATCTTGCTCTCGTGAAAGCACGCGATGGAGATCTCAATTCGTTTCTACAGATCAGCGAAGAGGCAGCACTGGCTTCAGCCAAGGCTGTTGATGAGATGATTGCCAAGGGTGAGGATCCAGGAGCTTTGGCGGGAGTACCCATAGCACTCAAGGACAACCTGGTGACGAGGGGCATATCGACCACCTGTGCGTCACAAATACTTAAGGCATGGAAACCTCCGTATGATGCTACCGTGATCTTAAAGGCAAGGGCTGCTGGCGCCGTGGCTCTTGGCAAGACAAATCTGGACGAGTTTGCAATGGGTTCCTCCACGGAGAACTCCTCATTCGGCCCGACCAGGAATCCTTACGATCTTGGCAGGGTGCCAGGGGGATCTTCCGGAGGTTCCGCAGCAGCAGTTGCGGCGAAGTTTGCGCCTATTGCCCTCGGTTCAGATACGGGAGGATCTATACGCCAACCAGCTGCCCTCTGCGGGATAGTCGGGGTCAAGCCGACATACGGGCTTGTCTCGCGGTATGGTCTGATCGCTTTCGCGTCGTCTTTAGACCAGATCGGACCATTTGCCCGGAACGTCAAGGATGCGGCACTTTTGCTTCAGGTCATTGCGGGGCATGATCGAATGGATTCGACAAGCCTCGGCGGCCCCGTGCCGGACCTTCTTTCCGATATTGAGAACGGCGTGGAAGGTCTAAGAATCGGAGTAATTGAGGAGTTGATAGATGGGGTATCGCCCATGGTTGGTACGGCGCTTGACTCGGCTGCAAATAGCCTCAGCGCCCAAGGGGCGCAAGTGGAGCACCTTTCGGTTCCTGCTGTCAAGTACGGTTTGTCCGCATACTACCTGATTGCACCTGCGGAGGCCTCGTCCAACCTGGCCCGCTACGACGGAGTTCGTTATGGACTCCGTGTGGAGGGCCAGGATATGAATGAAACCTACGTGGCCTCGAGGACCAAGGGCTTTGGGCCAGAGGTGAAGAGGCGGATCATGCTTGGGACCTTTGCTCTTTCTTCGGGCTACTACGACGCATATTACGGTAGGGCTCAGAGGGTGAGGACGATGATAATCGACTCCTTTCGAAAGGCATATGAATCATTTGATGTCCTTCTCTCGCCAACTTCGCCGACTACAGCGTTTGAACTTGGCGCCAAAGCTGCTGACCCCCTTTCCATGTATCTTTCGGACGTGTGCACGATTCCGACCAACCTTGCGGGCCATCCTGCGATTAGCGTGCCCTACGGTGAAGGTGAGAACGAGATGCCGATAGGAGTTCAGATCCTGGCGCCTGCGCTTGGAGAGGCAAATATGTTCAAGGTGGCGCGAGCCTTGGAAAGAGGGGCCCCCTTGATTGCAAAGAAGTTGTTCTGGGAGTAGGTAGCGCACGGTAGTTGCAAGACGGGAGCAGGTTGAATGGTTGAAGATTCTTTATCTTCCAACGCGGAGTTTCTTTCAGGCTGGGAGATGGTTGTCGGACTTGAGGTCCACTGCGAGCTCAAAACAAGGACCAAGCTCTTCTGTGGCTGTATGAACGCCTTCGGGCAGGAGCCCAACACTAGCATCTGCCCGGTATGTCTTGGCCTCCCTGGCTCGCTTCCCGTTATAAACGAGCATGCTGTGGAGTTGGCAATCAGGATTGGGCTGGCTCTCAATTGCAGGGTGGACGAGTCTATATTTCACCGCAAAAACTACTTCTACCCAGATATGCCCAAGGACTATCAGATATCGCAGTATGAAAAGGCTATCAATGAGAACGGCTATCTGGAGCTTCCTCTGTCAAAGAAGAGAGTAAGAATCGAGCGCGCTCACATCGAAGAAGACACTGGGAAGACTACCCACGTGGGTGGAGACGGAGGGCGCATCCATGGAGCAGTTCATTCGCTGGTCGATTACAATAGGGCTGGGATCCCCCTTGTCGAGATCGTATCAGCTCCTGATCTGCGATCCGCGGAAGAGGCTCGGGAGTATGTGAGCGAGCTGCGATCGATACTGGTTGCTAGTGGAGCCTCCGACGGAAAGATGGAGGAGGGTTCACTTAGGGTCGATGCCAATGTCTCCGTACGCAGGAGCGGATCTCGGGAGTTTGGGACAAGGTGTGAGATAAAGAACCTCAACTCGCTTCGGTCCCTTGGCCGCGCCATCGCATATGAGGCTGAGCGCCAGGTGGAGCTGATTGAATCCGGTCAGGTCGTAGTACAGCAGACCAGACACTGGAACGAGGACCAGGGAGTTACGACGGCCATGCGCTCCAAAGAGGAGGCCTACGACTATCGCTACTTCCCCGAGCCGGATCTTGTGCCTTTGTGCCCTTCGAAGGAGTGGGTATCTGAGATCGGAAGCAGGATCGGTCTACTCCCTGCAGACCGCAGGAAGAGACTGACCTCTCTGTTCGAAGGGGTCGAATCCGGCTCTACTTTCGACCAGATCGTCACCGTGGTCGGTCTGGGTTTGGACGAACTGGTTGTGGGAGCTGTCGAAGGCGGGGCCGATCCGAGATTGGCTCTTGCCAGGGCTGCCAACGAGGTTGCCGCAAACATGGTCAACCAGGCCAACCTTTCGGTCGAAGCCTTTGGTGAGTTGATCAAGATGGAATCTGCGGGTCAGCTGTCTGCGACCCAGGCCAAGACCGTGCTTGGAAAAATGTTGGAGTCGGGCTACCGGCCGCAGGAAGTCGCCGCATCACTGGGATTCGAGGCTCTGGACACTGCGGTCTTAGAGGCATTGATTGACCAGGTGATCAGCACTTCGCCCAAGGAGTGGGAGAGATTCTCGAGCGGAGAGGACCAGCTGACTGGTTTCTTCGTGGGACAGGTGATGAAACTTTCAAAGGGAAGAGCCGACGGCAAGGTGGTCACAGCAGCATTGCACTCAAGACGGGCCTAAAAATTGCCGGCGCCGCGCTTTAGCAGCTGTTCAGCGATAGATCATGCGGTCTTGAGTGAATGATGACCAGGTCCTGCAAAGAAAGGGTGAATAGAAATAGATGTTCATGTATTCTGCCCCGAGTAGCCGTGAAGATGCATGGTTTTCTCTAGTTGGATGTGCAACATTGGAGTTTTTACCTTAGTCTTGGAGCTATGTCAAATGAGTCATCTGAGAAAGTACCCCACAGTCCTCTTAAGCCGCGAAGTTACGAAGTAACCGACGGATACCGCCGAGCACCCGCCAGAGCAATGTTGCGGGCGGTAGGCATGACAGATGATGATTGGGATAAGCCTCAAATAGGAATCGCCTCGTCATGGAACGAGGTCACACCGTGCAACATGTCGCTGGACAAGTTGGCGAAAACATCGAGAGAGGGTGTGCTCTCGTCAGGCGGCTTCCCGTTCGAGTTCGTCACCATTGCGGTATCGGACGCAATTTCAATGGGCCACGAAGGGATGAGGGCTTCGCTGGTCTCTCGTGAGGTGATTGCGGATTCGGTCGAGACGATGATGCATGCAGAGCGCTTCGATGCCCTGGTGTCCCTGGCTGGTTGTGACAAGTCTCTGCCAGGAATGCTCATGGCGGCAGCTCGTCTAAATGTCCCTGCGATTTTTCTCTATGGTGGAAGCATTCTGCCCGGACACTTAGATAGCCAGGTCCTCGACATTGTCTCTGTGTTCGAAGCGGTTGGCGCGGTCGGAACCGGTGCTCTTACAGAGGAAGAGCTTTCGTTGATCGAGTCGCACGCTTGTCCGACGGTTGGGAGCTGTGCGGGAATGTTCACGGCGAACACAATGGCTTCGGTAGCCGAGGCACTTGGCATGTCTCTTCCGGGCTCGGCCGCCACCCCAGCGGTGGATCACCGCATGATGGATTATGCCTTCAGGTCTGGTCAGGCAGTCGTGGAACTCCTAAAGCGTGATATCAAGGCTCGAGACATCATGACAAAGCCAGCATTCGAGAATGCAATTTCGGTGGTAATGGCTTTAGGCGGCTCAACAAATGCCGTGCTGCACCTGCTTGCAATCGCTTACGAGGCCGACGTGGACCTCACTATTGACGACTTCAACAAGATCGCGACACGCGTGCCGCACTTAGCGGATACGAAGCCACACGGTCGTTACCATATGTACGACATCGACAGAGTTGGCGGAGTAGCGGTCGTGCTGAAGCATCTTTTGGACCACGGTCTCCTAAATGGGGACTGCATGACGGTTACCGGCAAGACGATGGCAGAGAATCTCGCAGAGATCAATCCACCCGCACCCGATGGTGAAGTGATTCATTCAATCTCAAATGCCATTCACCCCGTGGGAGGCATAGCGGTGCTGAAGGGATCGATGGCTCCCGGCGGTTCGGTCGTCAAGGTTGCCGGGATAGACACCACTTACTTCGATGGGACTGCAAGGGTCTTTGACGGCGAGGATGCCGCAATGGACGCCATCCTTGCCGGAGAGATCCAGCCGGGAAACGTGGTGGTGATCCGCTATGAAGGGCCCAAGGGAGGGCCTGGTATGAGAGAGATGCTTGCTGTGACAGGCGCTATGAAGGGCGCAGGCCGGGGGTCTGACGCAGCTCTTCTGACCGACGGCAGGTTCTCTGGCGGAACGCACGGTTTTTGTATTGGCCATGTCGCTCCCGAGGCAGTTGACGGAGGGCCAATTGCATTTGTAAGAGACGGAGACAGGATCGTAATCGATGTTGACAACTACAGCATCGAGTTGATGGTGGATGAGAAAGAGCTGGAGAGGCGTCGCACGGAGTGGCGGTTGCCAGCCCCCCGTTACACCCGTGGAGTGTTGGCCAAATACGCGAGGCTTGTGAAAGGAGCTGACAAAGGGGCGGTTACCGAGCCGTAAGGTCTGTTGCGGAGGTCCGAATTGTGGAAAATGGTGGGTTATACCGCTATTTTCCACAAAAACCGGACAATTCATTAGGTTTTCATCGAGAATTGTCCTATTGTTAACGTCAATGAGTAACAGTCTTTTGGTAGTAGTAATCGAATAGCACACGACGGGACAAATCTTCGTGTGCTAATTGGCCTCCCAATCGGGAGGTTTTTTAGTTTATCTGGGAGTGGGAAATGAAGCTTACTGGAGCTCAGGCTTTGATTAAGAGTTTGGAGATGCAGGGCGTCGATGTGATGTTCGGCCTTCCAGGTGGTGCCATATTGCCGGTCTATGACCCGATCATCGACTCGCCTATACGCCACATCCTGGTCAGGCATGAGCAAGGAGCTGGCCATATGGCCGAGGGGTATGCTCAAGCCACCGGAAGGCCTGGAGTGGCTATGGTCACCTCAGGTCCCGCCGCCACTAACATCGTTACCCCCCTGGCCAATGCCTATATGGACTCGGTGCCGATCGTGGTCGTCACTGGGCAGGTGGCGACGGGCTCAATTGGATCCGATGCGTTCCAAGAGGCGGACATCACTGGTATAACGATGAGTGTGACCAAGCACAACTGGCTGGTGACCGATGCCAATGACATTCCCAATGTTGTCGCAGAGGCCTTTCACGTGGCTACGACCGGGCGTCCTGGGCCTGTGTTGATCGACTTCCCGAAGGATGTTGCCAATGCCTCGATGGAATGGTACTGGCCGACTTCTGTGGATATGCCGGGCTACAAGCCGAACTCCAGGGGTCACTCTAAGATGATCGCTGCCGCTGTAAAGATGATGTTCGAATCAACGCGTCCGGTCTTTTACGTCGGTGGCGGCGTGTTGAAGGCGCGCGGCTCAGAGGCTTTGGCGGAGCTTGTCGAGCTCACGGGGATACCGGTCGTGACCACGCTGATGGCGCGCGGTGCCTTTCCGGACGACCATCCTCTTTGTCTTGGAATGCCTGGAATGCACGGAAACTACACCGCGGTCACCTCGATGCAACAGGCCGATCTCCTCATAGCTTTGGGCAGCCGTTTCGACGACCGTGTCACTGGGAAGCTTGACGGCTTTGCGCCGAATGCCAAGATCATCCACGTGGATATCGATCCAGCGGAGCTTGGAAAGATAAGACGGCCGGATGTCCCGATTGTCGGTGATTGCCGCAGCGTGATCGAGGATATCATAAAGGCGATAAAGTCCGATCCTGATGCATTCCAGCAGCGGGCAGATATAAGTGAGTGGGTTGGAACTGTCAAAGAATGGCAGCAGAAGTACCCTCTCAAGTATGAGCAGCCCTCACTTTCTGGCATTTTGAAGCCCCAGTACGTCATTGAGAAGCTACGCGATGCCGCTCCAAGTGATACCATTGTGGTCTCTGGGGTTGGCCAGCACCAGATGTGGGCCTCCCAGTACTGGAAGTTCAATCATCCCCATACTTGGATCAACTCAGGTGGTCTCGGGACGATGGGGTTCGCTGTTCCCGCTGCGATAGGCGCGAAGGTCGGCAAGCCGGATCGCACCGTGTGGGCCGTGGACGGGGATGGATGTTTTCAGATGACCGCCCAGGAGCTGGTGACCGCTTCGATGGAGAGAATCCCAATCAAAGTCGCTCTTCTGAACAACTCGTATCTTGGCATGGTGCGCCAATGGCAGGAGATGTTCTATGGTGAACGCTATTCCGAGGTCTATCTTTCTCCGGACCTTCCAGATTATGTCAAATGGGCCGAGGCGATGGGATGTGCGGCATTCAGAGTCGAGAGCGCAGAAGAGGTCGGGCCCGCCATCGAGAAGGCCAGTGAGATAAATGACCGTCCTGTTGTCGTGGAATTTCGCACGGATTCGAGTGAGAAGGTATTTCCGATGGTTCCAGCAGGAGTTTCAAATGACAACATTATTCTGGGCCCGGAAGGTTTGAACTAAAAATGAGTATTTCATATATTCCCGGGAATGGGTCGCTGGTCGATTCCACCGAAAGCGCAAAAGTTATGCACCATCACGTTCTGTCGGTTCTCGTCGAGAACAGAGCCGGCGTGCTTGCCCGCATAGCTCAGCTGTTTTCTCGGAGGGGGTACAACATCTTTTCACTAGCGGTGGCTCCGACTGACGATAGCCGTTTCTCCCGCATTACCATCGTCGTTGACGTAGATTCGGCTCCGCTCGAGCAAATCACCAAGCAGCTCCACAAGCTGATTAATGTGATCAAGATCTCCGAACTTGATCCCGCAGACTCTGTCGAGTGCGAGCTTTTAGTCGCAACTGTGAATGCCGACATCTCCGCGCGTGGCCATGTGATGGAGCTTGTAGCGCTATTTGATGGCAAGATCATCGACGTGGGGACAGACAAGTTGACGGTACTTGTCACTGGCGAGCCCGACAAGCTAGATGACTTCTCCGAACTCCTATCGAGTTTCGGAATTGTCGAGTTGCAGAGAACAGGTCGGGTTGCTCTGGCTAAGCTTGAGCGTCAATCAAACAAATTGAAGAATACTACTGGGAGGGCTGGCTGAAATGGCCACTTTGTATTATGAGGCAGATGCTGACGCTTCTCTGTTGCAGGGCAAGAAGGTTGCGATAGTGGGCTATGGGTCGCAAGGCCATGCGCATGCGCTGAATCTTGCAGATTCAGGGGTTGACGTGGTGGTGGGGCTCAAAGAAGGATCTTCGTCTAGAGACAAGGCTCAGAATGCCGGTCTCAAGGTCGCAAGCGTTGCCGCCGCCACAAAGGACGCCGACCTGGTTATGATTCTCGCACCCGATACCGCTCAGCCTGCAATTTATGAATCAGAGATAGCCCCGAACCTCAAGGCGGGGGCGGCTCTTTCCTTTGCGCATGGATTCAACATCCGTTTTGAGCAGATAAAGCCGTCACCAGACGTTGACGTGATAATGATCGCCCCGAAGGGACCGGGCCATCTGGTGCGTCGTACCTACGTGGAGGGTGGCGGAATTCCGTCGTTGATTGCCGTTTCACAGGATGCGACGGGGAATGCCAAACAGGTCGCCCTGTCATATGCCCATGGCATCGGCTCCACTCGAGCCGGTGTGCTCGAGACGACATTCGCGGAGGAGACAGAGACGGACCTGTTTGGAGAGCAGGTGGTCCTCTGTGGCGGATTGGCTGCGCTTGTGACTGCAGGATACGAGACTCTGGTCGGAAATGGCTATCAGCCGGAATCGGCATATTTCGAGTGCCTTCATGAACTGAAACTCATCGTAGACCTTCTATATGAGAATGGACTTTCCGGCATGTGGTTCTCGGTCTCGGAGACGGCAGAATGGGGTGGACTGATCACCGGCCCTCGAATCATCAACGATAGCGTCAAGCAGGAGATGCAGAGGGTCCTTGATGAGATCCAGAACGGCAAGTTTGCTCAAGAGTGGGTTCAGGAGAACAAGAACGGCCAACCCAGATTCACCGAGCTTCGAAAGGCTGCTGCCTCGCATCCGATCGAAGCGGTGGGGGCACAGTTGCGGGCGATGATGCCGTTTATGAAGTCTGGCAGGCCGGGCCTCAAGGATGTTTCAGGGGGCTAATGACACAGGCCATTGGGGTCGGAGCCCTCAGGGATCTGTCCAAAGCGCGTCGACACCACTTTGTTGAAAAAGTAGACCTGATAAACGCGATTTATAAGGCTTATCTCGTTGGAGCTGCTCTTCTGGTGGGCAGCTCCCTTTTGGTTGGCCTGGTGCAGGCAGCGCCCCTTGGGTCGGCAGCGCAAAGAGAGCTAGTGAGATACGGTCCCTCTTATGCCGGGCTCGCGTTGGGCTTGGTTATATTTGCGGGACTTAGGTCAGGGTCAAGAGGCGGACCGCTGGCTATTCAGGGTGCGGATGTGAGGATGATCCTGCTTTCAGGTGTGCCAAGATCGCACTTTCTTCGCTCAAAGGCTATTTCGCAGGTCCGCTCCACTGTTGCTCCGGCCCTGTTGGTAGGAGGGATTGTTGGAGGGATTGCCCACCGTGCACTTGGAGCAGGTACATTTCGGCTGGTAGTTGAAGGCGCCCTGGTTGGGCTCGTCGGGATCCTAGCATTCTTTGGAAGCGGATACATAGCTTCCGGACTTCGAGTCAAAAAATGGCTCGCTTTGGCAGTTGGTGCCATTGTAGTTATCTGGGCCGCTGTCGATGTGTTCCATCAGAGCTCCTTCTTCCCGGGAACCTGGCTTGGCCAACTATTCTTCAGCCAGGAGCATCTTCCTTATGCCATGGCTACGCTTGGGATAGGTTTGGCCATGCTTGCCGTTGGAATCTCCGTCATATCAGGCTTGTCATTGGAGATGCTCGAATACAGGGCACGCCTCGTGGGAACGCTGAGGTTTGCTGCGACGATGCGCGATATCCGCACCGTGATCCTCCTCAGGAGGCAGCTTTCGGGCGAGAAGGCAAGAGCGGGGCGCTCCTGGCTATCGGGGATGTCCCTGGGTCGTGGCGAGACTGCGGTCGTTTCGAAGAGGTCTCTAGAGTCGCTCTACCGTTGGCCGCTTGCACGCGTGGGTCGATTCGTTGTTCTCGCTGTTGCTGCGGGATTAGCGGCTCGTCTAATGTGGTCAGGCTCTCTGTTTCCTCTTGCAGTGGCGATCATCGCTCTTTATGTAGGTGCGACCGACCTCTTGGAGCCGCTCTCTCAGCTTGCCGATCATCCCGACGCCGTCTCCGGGATTGGTGTGCCGATGGCTGGGGTCGAGTCGAGGCTGCTTCTGGTCCCACTGGTCGGAATGGTCATCTTCGTACTAATCGGGACTTTGGCGACATCGATATTCTCTGGTTTCGGCGTTGCGCTTCATGTGGGCTTGATAAGTGCGATTCCTTTGGCAGCGTCTGCTACCACGGGAGCGGCTGTGTCGATTCTGCGCAGGCAGAAATCGTCGAACATGCCAGCCTTGATGCCTGAGGTCGTGGCTATCACCTCGGTCATAGTCGAAATACTTCCGTTCATAATCGTGGCGTCAGGATTTGTGGCAATGGTAAATGCATACAATTTGCACGTATTGAATACCTCATTGATCGATACGACTGCAGTATCGGCGGGCTCGTTCTCTCTGGTCTTTCCGTTGGCTGCGTGGACTTGGATCAGGCGTCGCAACGAATTCTTGCAGAAGAGTGGCTGAGTAAGGAGTCTCATAATGGCAGCTCGTAGCGTGCTCGAGGTGAAAAAAGTATCCAAGGCATACGATAAGAACGAAGTTCTGAAAGAGGTCTCCTTTGCCGTGAGGGAGGGGGAGATCACCGTCCTCGTGGGTCCGAACGGCTCCGGAAAGACCACGCTGGTCCGCGCTGTTACCGGTCTCTCTGGTTACGACAGTGGTGAGATCTCCATACTCGGAGCAAAAGCTGGCTCCGATGATGCTCGTAGCGTGACTTCGGTATCACTGGATGCGCCGGTCCTATATGACGACATAACCGCTCTCGAGCACCTCGAATTCTCAGCAAGGATTAACGGATTGGATGACTGGGAAGCCAGGGCGAAAGAACTCTTGTCGACATTCGGGTTGTGGGATCGTAAGGATGATCTGCCGAGCAGCTTCTCGAGAGGCCTGAGGCAGAAGGTTGCGATATCGATGGCGCTGATCCGTCCACACAAGCTTCTGATCTTTGACGAACCGTTCGTAGGGCTGGACCAAAAAGGCAAAACATCTCTGATCGACCAAGTAAAAGCAGAGGCAGGGCACGGTGTAGCAATTTTGGTTGCGACGCACTCGGAAGAGTTCCTCTCTGTCGCTGCTTCCATGGTCGGGATGTCCGAAGGTGAGGTTGTCTACCGTGGCGCACCTTCAAAAGACCAGTACAACAAGTTAGTTGGCTGATTCGGAGAAATCCCATCAATAATATAAGAAAAAATCTTCCGTTATATCTTCGAATCGATGTACCTTAACAGTAGGGAATAGTTAGATTCCTGCGGCTTATTGGACTGTGGAGCCAGCGATGAAGATAGCCGAACTTGGGCAGGTAAGTTCCGATCAAATCTTTTACATGAGATGCACGGAGCATCGCGTGGATCTGGACGGACTTCGTCGTTGGTCGGACGAGCTTGACTCCATGAGCACTGAGGAGCTTATCGAGAGAGATATCTGTCCAGCCTGTCCTCCATGGTACATAGCTGACGGATTTCCAGTTCTCGAAGCCGTTCATCGAAGTGGCTGGCTTGATTGTGACTGCTGTGGAACCTCTTGGAGGGTCGTTCCTGGAGGTTGGGAGGCACTGTGCGGCGATGGACTCCTGGAGGAGGACGACGACCTGCGTGCAGAGGCTCGTTACATAGAACCAGGCATGAGGCTCACTTCGTCGCAGTTCGAGATTGACACAATCAACCCGGTTGACGCGTCCCTGGATGTTCTTTTCGGTTCGGTTCAACGGTCGCTTTTTGGTGAGAGCACCACGATCAGCGAAGACGAGGAGCTGACTCGCGACATCTTGGTCTTCAGTCTCGAGCAGGCTTTGTGGGATATGGAGAATGCCGATAGCATCGGCGACTTCATTCAAGAAGTTCTTTCGAACCTTGGAATGGACTCGAAGAGGTCGACTCGGATCTTGAACAGCGTGCTGTCCACCTTTCTGGAGCTGCGCAGGATTCTCGAGAAGGTTGGAAGTAGGGAGGCCAGTCGTCGAGATTGATCATCGACGGCTGGCTGCAGAAAAGAGCACCTTTCAGTCGGGAAGGATGCGACTAGGGTCCGACCTCAGTATTGCGCACGTCTTTTCGTGTCATGGAACGGGCAAGGCGATTGACCGCATTGAGATAGGCCCTGGTTGACGCCTCAACAACATCTGTTGATACGCCGCGTCCTGAGACTTTGAATTCCCCGGACTCAAGCTGCACCACTACCTCGCCCTGAGCATCCTCTCCTCCTGTAACTGACGAGACGGTGAAGCCGACCAGCTTGGTCTGGATACCGGTGGCTATCTGAATCGCCTTGCCGGCCGCGTCGATCATACCGTTTCCCTCGGCTCGTGCTTCTCTTCTCTCGTCGTCTTTTGTTATCACGACCCTTGCGCTTGGGGTCCCTACTGTGCCGCCGCCAACTTCGAGTTCCACGAGACTGTAAATGTTCGCAGCCTCCGAGCTGATCTCGTCTGCGACAAGGGCTTCGAGGTCTGGTTCTGTTATCTCCATCTTGCGATCAGCAAGTTCTTTGAATCTGAAGAATGCCTGGTTGAGAGCGTCTCCGTGGACTTCAAATCCCATGTTTTTAAGGGTCTCCGAAAATGCGTGCCTACCGGAGTGTTTTCCGAGCACGATCTGAGATCCCTTCTGTCCCACGGTCTCGGCGTCGATGATTTCATAGGTCTCGCGGTCCATAAGGACACCGTGCTGGTGTATGCCGGATTCGTGAGTGAATGCGTTCTTACCCACCACAGCTTTGTTGTATTGGACCGGATATCCTGTAAGCCTTGACACTAGACGGGAGGTTCGGGCAAGCTCCTCGGTGTGAATCTGAGTTGCGATTGTGGGGAACTGATCATGGCGTATCTTGACCGCCATTACTACCTCTTCGAGGGCGGCGTTTCCTGCTCTCTCGCCAAGACCGTTTACGCATACCTCGACCTGTCGGGCTCCTGCTTGGACACCCGCGAGTGAGTTGGCGGTGGCGAGACCCAGATCGTTATGGCAGTGGGTTGATATAACGTAGTTGCCAGAGATCTGAGACTTGACGTATTGGATCAAAGCTCCAAAATCCCAGGGTATCCCATATCCCACAGTATCTGGAATGTTCAATGTGGTAGCCCCGGAGTCCACCGCAATCTGGAGAACCTCCAGCATGAACTCAAGCGGAGTGCGCGTGGCATCCTGGGGTGAGAACTCCACATCGTGGGTGTGTGACCTCGCTCTCTCGACGCCTTGCCTGGTTTCCGCGAGTACCTGTTTGCGGTCCATCTTGAGCATGTGCTCCATGTGCGAAGGGCTGGTGGAGATGAATACATGGATCCGCGCTCGTTCGGCATCTTTAAGAGCCTCCCAGCATCGATCCACATCACCGAGATGAGTCCTCGAAAGGCCTGCAATTATCGGTCCGTGCACCTGTCGTGCGATTGCCTGAACCGCATCAAAGTCACCCTGGGAGGCGACAGGAAATCCTGCCTCTATGTAATCGACATTAAGTCGGGCAAGCTGTTCAGCGATCTCAAGTTTTTCGGCAACGTCAAGAGAGATACCGGGTGATTGCTCACCGTCCCTCAAAGTTGTGTCGAAGATAATCAACTTTTCATCCATCGGGCTTACCTTTTCCTTTCCCTACCGTTTGGCGGGTGCCTATCGCAATTACATTCAGATCGCTGAACCGGGCTAACAAAAAACCTCCTGGCCTACGGGCACAGGAGGTTCTGCGAGCGTCGGAAACGCTCGCAGCTATCCAAGAAGGAGAGTGATCGCAAATGCAATATGCACGTCTATATGATTACGCAATTCATGTCCATTCGTCAAGTCATTCTAGGGGTTAGCAGGTAATTTCACGAACATTTGTCATATCGATCCTGTTCCTGATGATCTTTATCGCCTCTGGGTTTGAGTCTGCTGCGATAAAGCGTCGTCCGAGCTTCTGAGCAACACTTGCAGTTGTCCCGCTTCCTGCGAAGAAGTCCAGCACCCACGATCCTGGGTTTGACGATGCCTCGACGATGCGCGTAAGGATTCCTTCGGGTTTCTGAGTAGGATAACCGGTCCGTTCAGCGCCTGCCGTATGGACTATTGTATGCCACCAGACGTCGGTAGGCAGCTTTCCTCTCTCGGCCTTCTCTTTTGTGACCAGTCCCGGCGCCATATAAGGTATTCGCTCTATCTCGTTGTAGTTGAAGATGTGCTTTCCTAGCTCCTTGGCATATACCAGAATGGTGTCGTGTTTTGCCGGCCAGCGCCGTTTGGATCTGCCGCCGAAGTCGTACGCCCAGATAATCTCATTCATAAAGTTGGACCTTCCAAAGATCTTGTCAAGCTCCACTTTTACGTAGTGAACCTCTCGATAGTCGAGATGTAGGTAGAGCGATCCGACTTTAGAAAGCAGCCGATGTGATCTCTCTAGCAGTGGTACAAGAAAGCCGCAGTAATCAGCGAATGAATCGTTGTACCAGTGGGACGACACCAGTCTTGTCCTGTAGGTTCTGCCGCCGAAGCCGGTGCGAGCCGAGTCCGCATCCTGTTCAGCTGTTATGGACGAGAGCCTTTGGACGGATCCGGTGTTGAACGGAGGATCGATGTAGATGAGATCGATGCTACCTTCAGGGATGGAATCGAGAACGTAAGCAGCGTCAGCCCCTATGACAAGGTCGGGACTGAGAGAGAGTTCTAGAACTGGCGGTTTTGCAGGTCCGAGACTGCTCATCGTCTTTGTGGTCGAGCTATCTGGGTTTTTCTTAGCACGATGCGACGTGGGCGTCGATGATTCCAGGCGCCGCGGCTATCTCACCCAGGATCTCATCAGAGAGCTGGGTGTTTACCGTGAGGACCATCAGCGCTGTCGGGCCCTCCTCGGAGGGGCCGACAGCCATGGATGAGATCGAAATTCCTGCGTTGCCGAGGATGGTCGCCACGAGACCGATTTTCCCAGGAGTGTCGTCGTTTCGTACCAGCAGCATGTTTGCGCTAGGCGGCACTTCTACCCTGTGGCCATCGATCATTACGATACGAGCTTCCGACTTGGGACCGGTGAGGGTCCCGGACACTGAGTGGTCGCCGGCGGTGATTGTGACGAGGTTGACGTAGTCCTTCGCCGTGGTGGACGTGCTCTCCTTCACACTCAGTCCACGATCCTGGGCAAGCTGTGGAGCGTTGACATACGATACCGGTTCAGTGGTCCCTGTTCCGAAGAGCCCTTTCAACACTGATAGCGTGAGGATCCTAGTATCATCCTCGGCTATCGCCCCCTGGTAATCTATGTCGAGCTGTTCTGGAAGCGACTGGTTCAACGAGCCCATGAAGCGGCCTAGTGATTCTGCGAGATTCTGAAAAGGCCTAACGGTCTCACTTGCTTCCGCCGCGTTTATGTTGACGGCGAACGGAACGAAATCGCCCGCGAGGGCCAGCTGGACCTGTTCTGCTATCTGCACTCCCGCCTTGTCCTGGGCCTCCACGGTGGAGGCTCCTAGGTGCGGCGTGACCACAACGGAGGGAAGAGTGAACAAAGGAGAGTCGGTGCAAGGCTCTGATTCGAATACGTCTAGGCCGGCTCCTTGGACCCTTCGCGAGTTTATAGCGTCATAAAGAGCCTTCTCATCGATTAGGCCGCCTCGTGCGGTGTTGATTATACGAAGACCTGGCTTGGCCTTGGCCAGCATGTCCGCGTCGATGAGTCCCGCGGTCTCCTTTGTCTTCGGGAGGTGGATGGAGATGAAGTCGGCCTGAGAAATCAGCTCTTCGAGCGAGAGCAGTTCTACTCCCATCTGACGTGCGCGCTCTTTGGATACGAAGGGATCATAGGCGATTAGGCGCATTCCGAAGGCGAGGGCCCGCTGAGCAACGAGAGCGCCCACCCGTCCCAGGCCGATTATTCCCAAAGTCTTTCCGTACAGTTCAACGCCTTCCCACTTCGAGCGCTCCCACTTTCCGCTCACAAGCGCGGCGTGAGCCTGTGGAACGTTTCTGGCTTGCGCCAGGAGCAGCGCCATGGCCTGCTCGGCGGCTGAAAGAATGTTCGATTGGGGCGCGTTGACGACCATCACCCCTTTTTTGGTTGCATAGGGCACATCCACGTTGTCGAGTCCGATACCCGCCCTGCCGACAACAATGAGATCCTTCGCAGCGTCTAGGACCGGAGCAGTCACCTTGGTCGCCGACCTGATTATCAGGGCCTGAGCGCCTGGGATTGCAGCGATCAGCTGTTCCGGTGTGAGATTCAGAGCCACGTCGACGATGTGGCCGGCTTGCCTCAGTTGATCGAGACCGGTTTCGGCAATTTCTTCAGTTACCAAAATGCGTGCCATGTTGAAGAGTCCTCGCTAAATTCTCAAATGCAGCTACATATGGGGCTTCTAGGATCTTGTCGCCAATTTCCTGATCAAGACATTAGTTGATATATAGTCTGTTCATACTTCGAGGTAGCGTTTGTATCACGCGCTTCTCCTAGCCTGAGCTTGCATGAGAGGCTCACGCTCGACGCAGAATGGTTCGCGGCCAAGACGGATTCAATTCTACATTGAGCGTGAACCGGCTACCAGTTCAGCGATCCTTCCGACACCTTTGGCGATGTCTTCCTCGCCCATCGCATAGCTGAAACGGGCATATCCCGGGGTTCCGAATGCCTCTCCGGGAACGATCGCCACCTTTGCCTGATCCAGGATTACCTCGGCCAGTTCAGCCGTGGTTGTCGGCACGATCCCCGAGTAGTCTCGCTTCAAGAGACCCTCAAGACTGGCAAAGGCGTAGAAGGCTCCTTCCGGCATGGGGCACTCCACGCCCGGTATAGCGTTCAAGAGCCCATGGATAAGCACTCTTCGTCGATCGAAAGCTACCTTCATGGTCGCCACGTCGTCAAGCGGGCCTTCGAGCGCTTCGATGGCGGCTCTCTGAGCGATGTTAGATACGTTCGAGGTGGACTGGGATTGCAGATTGGTGGCAGCCCCAATGACGTCATGAGGTGCAATCATCCAGCCGACTCTCCAACCGGTCATGGCATAGGTCTTCGCAACTCCGTTGACTACCACCGCTTTGTCCAGCAGGCGCGGCTCAACTACAGGGAGAGACCATGCCTTGTGGCCGTCATAGACAAGGTGCTCGTAGATCTCATCAGCCATGACCCAAAGGTCGTTGTCGACGAGCCATTGCGCGACCTCCTTCGACTCCTCCAGGTTGTAGACGGCACCGGTCGGGTTGGACGGTGAGACGTGTACAAAGAGCTTTGTTCGTGGACTCAGATAATTGTTCAATTCGCTGACTCTGACCTTGAAGCCATTCTCCAATGTCGTTGGCACCTCGATGGGTATGCCACCGGCAAGCTTCACCGCCTCAGGATATGTGGTCCAATAAGGGGAGGGAATCAAGACTTCGTCGCCCTCACCGACAAGTGTGGCAAAGGTGTTGAAGATGGCGTGTTTTCCCCCGTTGGTCACTAAAACCTGAGATGAAGAGACTTGAAGGCCCGAGTCCCTCTTGGTTTTTTCAGCTATTGCTTCGCGGAGTTCCGGTAGTCCAGCGGTCGGTGTATAGCGATGATTCTTGGGATCGAGGCATGCTTGGGCTGCGACGCGGGCAATTCTCTCAGGAGTTGGAAAGTCGGGTTCTCCGGCCCCGAATCCGATGATGTCTATGCCCTGTGCCTTTAGCGCCTTTGCCTTGGCGTCGATTGCTAATGTGGCCGACTCGGCTACATTTTCAATTCGGGTAGATATCCTTGGTTTTGTCGGTTGAGTTTCCAATTGGGCTCCAGAAATGTGAGAATCTATAATCGTGGCAAATAACTCATCAGAAATCATAATCCCTTCCAGTCTCCTTCCAGGAGATGGAAGATTTGGCTCAGGACCGTCCAAAGTCCGTCCCGAAGCAGTCGAAGCCTTGGCCAAGGTCGCCAAGACCTACATGGGCACCAGCCATCGTCAAGCAACCGTAAAGGACATGGTTGGCCGCCTTCGAACTGGCCTCCAAGACCTCTTCCGCCTTCCCGACGGTTACGAGATCGTCCTCGGCAACGGGGGAGCGACCTGCTTTTGGGATATAGCTACCTTTGCTCTAATCGAGAAAAAGAGCCAACACCTTAGTTTTGGAGAGTTCTCATCCAAGTTTGCGGCAGCCTCCAAGGAGGCTCCTTTCCTCGATGAACCTGACATTATTGTGTCGAAGCCGGGAACGAAGCCTTCGATACAGGTGAATCCCGAGGTGGATCTGTATGCTCTTACGCACAATGAAACCTCGACGGGGGTGTCTATGGAGATTCGGCGGCCAGACGGCGCAAGCGGTATAGTGGCTGTCGACGCAACTTCGGCCGCAGGTGGTCTTAGAGTGGATCCTTTTCAGTTTGACGCCTACTACTTCGCACCCCAGAAGGTCTTCGCGTCAGATGGCGGCCTTTGGGTGGCCCTGCTGTCGCCCGCAGCAATCGAGCGTGTCGCAAGGATTGCCGCCTCGAAGAGGTGGATACCTGCATCGCTTGACCTTACGATCGCTATCGACAACTCTCGGCAGAACCAGACTTACAACACTCCAGCACTTGCAACGATCTTCCTGATGGTGCAACAGCTGGAATGGATGCTGGAAAATGGTGGTCTTGAGTTTTCAGCATCAAGGTGTGACCAATCCTCCACGTTTCTTTACGACTGGGCCGAGCGGACCGGATACACCACCCCTTACGTTGAGGATCCTGCTGACCGTTCACACGTAGTCGGCACCATTGACTTCTCTGACGAAGTCGATGCGGCCAAGGTGGCGAAGATTCTTCGGGAAAACGGGGTGGTTGATGTGGAGCCGTATCGGAAGTTGGGCAGAAACCAGCTGAGGGTGGCGATGTTCCCGGCTGTCGATCCAAGCGACGTGGAAGCGCTTACTAAGTGCGTCGATTTCGTCGTTTCCAAGATTGTCAGCTAGATTCCAAAGCGCCTTCCAAAAAGATGCCGTGACGGAAGTTGGTAAAGAAAGAATCAGACCGCACCAGTTGACGCGGTCTGATTGTATTATCGAGAATCGATGCAGGTTACGTCGCCATGGCTGGCAACCAAGATTTCCTTTGTGACTCGTAGTCGGTTATCTCCTGGGCAGATCTGAGCGTAAGGCCGATGTCGTCGAGTCCCTCTAGCAGGCGGTACTGTGTGAAATCGTCCAGAGGAAAGCTGGCGACAAGTCCTGCTGCAGGAACGGACACTGTCCTTGCAGCGACGTCCACGATTATTTCAGTGGCAGGGTCCCTCTTGATCTGCTCGGTGATCGAGTCGACTTCTGCCTGGGTCAACACGATAGGCACAAGACCGGCTTTGGTGGAGTTGTTCCGGAAAATGTCTCCGAACCGCGGCGAAATGACCGCCTCGAATCCGTAATCTGTCAGCGCCCAGACTGCATGTTCACGAGAAGAGCCGGTGCCAAAGTTGGGTCCCGCTACAAGGATCTTTGCGTTCTTGTATACGGGGTCATTGAGCACGAAGTCGGGGTCCTCCCTCCATTCCTCAAACAGACCCGCGCCGAATCCGGTTCTTTCCACCCTCTTCAGCCACTCTGAAGGGATTATCTGGTCTGTGTCAACGTCGCTTCGTTCGAGCGGGAGACCCGTACCCCGAATCTCTTTGATTGGTCGCATCTGAAAATCCTTTGTTAAGCTTGGAAGATTAGATCTGGTCAGGTGTTGCAAAATGTCCGGCAATGGCTGTGGATGCTGCTACGGCCGGCGAGACGAGGTGCGTTCTCCCGCCCTTGCCCTGGCGACCCTCAAAATTTCGGTTCGAAGTCGAGGCTGCTCGTTGTCCAGGTGAGAGGTGATCCGGGTTCATGCCAAGGCACATGGAACAGCCCGGCTCCCTCCACTCGAAACCTGCATCCAAGAAGATCTTGTCAAGCCCCTCTTGTTCTGCTTGCTTTTTGATGTGCTGTGATCCTGGGACGACGAGCGCCCGAATCCCGGGCGACACCTTTTTGCCCTTTGAAACACTGGCGGCAAGGCGGAGGTCCTCGATTCGCGAGTTGGTGCACGAGCCTATGAAGACGGTGTCGACATAGATTTCGGAGATCGGCGTTCCAGCCTTGAGGCCCATATATGTAAGCGCCCTTGCAGCAGCCTCTCTCGCCGCCGGTTCGCTGAAGCTTTCAGGGTCTGGTACCGAGGCTGAGATCGGAACGACTTGAGAAGGGTTTGTTCCCCACGACACAAAGGGGGTGAGTTTGGATGCGTCTATGAACACCTCTTTGTCGAATGTGGCGCTTTCATCGGTAACCAAGGACTTCCAGTAGGCGACAGCCTCGTCCCATTCGGCTCCTTTGGGAGCGTGCGGCCGTCCCTTGATGTATTCGAAGGTCGTATCGTCCGGAGCTATGAGTCCGGCTCTGGCGCCAGCCTCGATACTCATGTTGCTCACGGTCATCCTGCCTTCCATCGATAGAGATCGGATGGTTGAGCCGCGATATTCGATTACATACCCGATTCCCCCGCCGGTACCGATCTCTCCGATGATTGCCAAGATGAGATCTTTTGCGGTCACGCCCTTTGGCAACTCTCCTTCGACGGTGATTGCCATGGTCTTGGGACGCTGTTGTGGGAGAGTCTGGGTGGCGAGCACATGCTCGACCTCTGAGGTTCCAATACCGAACGCAAGCGCACCAAAGGCTCCATGGGTTGCGGTGTGACTATCTCCACAGACGACGGTCATCCCCGGCAGGGTCAGTCCCTGTTCGGGCCCAATCACATGCACTATTCCCTGGTTCTTGTCACCCATGGGGTAATGAGTAATCCCGAACTCTTTGCAGTTGTTGGCGAGCACGTTGAGCTGCTTTGCCGCAATGGGGTCGGCGACAGGCTTGTCGATGTCGGTTGTCGGAACATTGTGGTCGGCAGTGGCCACTGTCAGATCAGGTCTTCTTACCCTTCGATTGTTCATTCGCAGGCCGTCAAATGCCTGTGCGGAGGTAATCTCATGGACCAGATGCAGGTCGATGTATAGGAGATCCGGTTCGTTGGCCGCAGAGTGAGCCACGTGGGCGTCCCAGACCTTTTCGCTAAGAGTTTTACCCATTATTTTCCCTGTCTAATCGGTAACCAGTAAATAAAGAGAATTGTATCGGTCCTTCCAACAGAGACTTGGCCTGTGTCTCTCTGACGGGTTCAGACAATCCAACTATTGCACTCGATGCTAGTCGATACCAGGAGCGGTTCGAAGTCTTCGAGGCGAGGAAAATGGCACTGTTCTAGGCGAGACAGTGCCAGCCAAGCTTTGAACTAGACGCCTATTTTCACAATCTCTACCCGGAGAAAGCCCCCAGGCGACTCATACTCGACTATCTGGCCTTCACTCTTACCAAGAATGGCCTTGCCAAGAGGAGAGTTTGGCGATACGACCGCTACATCGGGCCTCTTCTCCTCGATTGAGCCGATGAGGTACTGCTCCGAATCCTCATCACCCTCGTATCGAAGGTGGACAATCGAGCCAGTGGTGATCATCATGGACTGGTTCTCGTCCTCTACGATCTCAGCTTCGGCCAAAAGAGCCTGGATCTGGCGGATTCGAGCCTCCATCTTCCCTTGGGTATCTCTGGCGGCGTGATAGTCCCCGTTTTCTCGCAGGTCGCCCAGAGCACGCGCGGCTCCGATTGCAGCAGCAATCTCGATCCGTCCTCGTGTGGTGAGGTCGTGAAGTTCTGCTTCGAGTCGTTCGAAGGTTTGACGGGATAGTCTCGTTTCGGTCACGTAATACAAAGTAGTAGCTAGGATCGGTTTTGTAACTGCACTGGACAGTGGTCTCGGCATGAATTTCAGTAAAATTCTATTTGACATTGGTCTTTTTAGACGTAAAATTGTTTGGCTTTGAACAAAAATGGATTTGCTTCGTATAACGTAATTATTCTGTGAGCTTGCGCTAATTTGGCGTGAGCTGTTGCGACCGGCCACCCTAGTGGGCGGTCTTTTCTTTATAGCTGGATTATCTGACAGTGAGGTTGATGGGTGGCGCGATACAGAGTTGGTTTGATCGGCGGCGACGGAATCGGTCCGGAGGTCATTGGTGAGACCGTCAAGGTGATCAAGGCTGCTGGCGTAGAGCTCGACACCGTAGAGTACGATCTCGGTGCCGACAGGTATTTGCGTACCGGAGACGTGCTGCCCGACGACACCCTTCTCGAGATAAGGGCCTTGGACGCAGTCTTGTTGGGTGCAGTTGGGCCGCCGATAGGCTCTACGCAGGTGCCCTCTGGAATTTTGGAACGAGGTCTGTTGCTCAAGCTCCGCTTCGAGTTGGACCTCTATGTAAATATGCGGCCGTTTGTCACCCCAAAAGGCTGGAACCGCTTCAACATCGAGCCAATGGATATGGTCGTGATCCGTGAGAATACCGAGGGACCATATGTCGGCGAAGGTGGTTTGCTCAGAAAGGGCACTAAGCAGGAGGTCGCGACCCAGGGATCGCTGAACACGAGATTTGGCGTAGAGCGAGTTGTTCGTTACGCTTTCGAGCTGGCTTCCTCGAGGCCGAGGAGGCATCTAAGCCTGGTCCACAAGACGAATGTGCTGACATATGCGGGCGATCTATGGCAGAGGACGTTCAATGACGTTGCAGCTGAATTTCCGGATATCGAGACCGCTTACAGCCATGTCGATGCTGCTTGCATTCACATGGTCGAGAATCCCACCAGGTATGACGTCATAGTCACGGACAATTTGTTTGGAGACATTCTTACGGATCTCTGCGGGGCCGTATCAGGTGGCATTGGCCTGGCTGCTTCAGCAAATCTGAATCCTGATCGGACCGGCCCCTCTCTTTTTGAACCGGTGCACGGTGCGGCGCACGACATCGTTGGTACCGGTAAGGCAAATCCCATGGCAGCGATCCGGTCGGGGGCTCTGATGCTTGAGTTTCTTGGTGAGAGAGAGGCTGCTTCGAGAATTAACAGGGCCTTGGAAGAGTATGAGATTCCTAGAGTGGCCAAGACCAGCGCCATTGGTGATGCAATTGCGGAAAGGGTGTAGAAGATGCCGATTACTGAGACTGAAAAGATTTGGATGGATGGACGACTGGTTGATTGGAAAGATGCCAACATCCATGTCCTTACGCACGGCCTCCACTATGGTTCGGGCGTATTCGAGGGTATAAGAGCATATCAGACGGACAATGGCCCCGCTATTTACCGCCTTGAAGACCATGTTGCGCGACTTTTCGACTCGGCGAAGATTTTCATGATTGAGATCCCCTTCTCCCAGTCCGAGATAGTCGAGGCGGCCAAAGCCGTGGTCAGGGAGAACAAGCTCGAGAGTTGTTATATGAGGCCGATTGTCTTTCTCGGCTACGGGGAGATGGGGCTGAATCCCTTGTCATGCCCTGTTTCTGTCGCAATAGCAGCATGGCCCTGGGGAGCTTACCTCGGGGACGACGGCACCCAGAATGGTATCAGGCTCAAAGTCTCCTCATGGCAAAGGCATGATCCCAATGCGCTGCCGCCGGCTGCCAAGGGGACTGGCATGTACCTGAACTCGTCAATGGCTAAGGTTGAGGCCGTGAAAGCAGGATATGACGAAGCGATATTGATGTCTCCACAGGGGTACGTCTCTGAATGTACCGGTGAGAACCTTTTTGTGATCAAAAAGGGGAAGATCTTTACTCCACCAACCTCCGCGGGTGCTCTCGAAGGCATCACCCAGTCGTCAGTGATCCGTTTTGCCAAGGATCTGGGTTACGAAGTCTCCATCGAGAACCTTCTTCGTAGCGATCTTTACACGGCTGACGAGATCTTTCTCTGTGGCACCGCAGCAGAGGTTGTTCCGGTGTCGTCGGTTGACGACAGAGTTGCTGGCGACGGAAAGCCGGGTCCGATGACCAAGGCTTTACAGTCGATGTATTTCGACGCAGTCAGGGGTCGCCTGGATGCGTATAAAGACTGGAATACCTATGTCAGTTGAGCATGTACCAGGTCTGCCGAAACGGGTTGAGATCTATGACACGACGCTGCGTGACGGTTCCCAGCAGGAGGGGCTTTCGCTTAGCGTCGACGACAAGCTGAAAGTTGCGCGGCAGCTCGATAGTCTTGGTGTTGCATATATAGAGGGCGGCTGGCCCGGGGCCAATCCCAAAGATGAGGAGTTCTTCAAGAGGGCACCCAATGAGCTAAAGCTTACGACTGCGAAGCTTGTGGCATTTGGCTCGACAAGAAGGGCGACTACGAGAGCAGATCAAGACCCAACTCTGAGATCATTGGTTGAAGCCAATACTTCGAGCGTCTGCATCGTGGGCAAGGCATGGGACTACCACGTGGAGAAGGCTCTCAGAACGACCCTTGACGAAGGCGTAAGAATGGTGGCGGACTCAGTCGCTTTTCTGCATGGCCAGGGAATTGATGTCTTCTTGGATGCCGAACACTTTTTCGACGGATACAAGTCGAATCCCAAGTTCACTCTGGAGATTCTCAAGGCTGCCGAGGACTCAGGGGCGAGGACGCTTGTCCTTTGTGATACCAACGGGGGCACCCTGCCGCATGAGGTCGAAGAGATCTTGGGAACCATCGGTCCTTTATACTCTGCCGAAATTGGAGTCCACTTCCATAACGATTCCGGCTGCGCTGTTGCAAACGCCCTCGCAGCGGTGAGAATGGGTGCTACACATGTCCAGGGTTGCATAAACGGTTATGGGGAGCGCACCGGAAATGCGGATCTCTCTGTGACAATTCCCAATCTCTCGCTAAAGATGAGCGTGGAGTCGGTTCCTCGTGACCGGATCGAACTGATTTCTGCAGTTTCGAGGCACGTAGCAGAGATCGTAAACATCAACCTGGATCCGCAGAAGCCCTACGTAGGGACATCTGCTTTCGCTCATAAGGCAGGTCTTCATGTTAGTGCAATTACCAGGAGAAAAGATGCCTACGAGCACATCTCTCCAGAGCTCGTAGGCAACGGATCCCGTTTTGTAGCCTCAGAGTTGTCCGGCAAATCCACTCTGGCAATCAAAGCAGCCGAACTGGGGCTGGAACTCAACTCGGACGAGCTTGCAGGCGTAGTAGAACACCTTAAGGAGTTGGAGCACAAGGGATACCACTTCGAGGCCGCAGATGGCTCTCTGGAACTTCTGATGCGGGAGGCCAGCGGTTGGAAGCAGCACTTCTTCACCCTTGAGTCTTTCAGGGTGATCACTGATCATCGTGAGGATATAGGCGTGGTGACAGAAGCGACAGTCAAGGTCATTGTCGAGGGTAGCAGAATGATCGCCACCGCCGAAGGAAATGGTCCTGTAAACGCCCTTGACACCGCATTGCGTAAGGCGCTGTCCCCGTATTTCGAAAAGCTATCGAAGGTGCATCTCACAGATTTCAGAGTGAGGGTGCTCGACTCTGCGCTGGGCAGCGGAGCAGTGGTGAGAGTCTTGCTCGACAGCTCCGATGGGAATGACACGTGGTCGACCATGGGCGTCTCGGAGAACATCATCGATGCTTCATGGCAGGCACTGGTTGACTCAATTGTCATGGGGCTTATCAAGGTGGCAGAGAAGCCGTCGATCTAGAAAGTAGATAGGCGGGTTCGAGGCGGTGAAATTAACGAAGTCAACAAATCTGAGCTAGAGTGTCAGTTGTGAGCCAGCCAAATTATGTTTCGAGTCCAAAGCACCCTACAGAACTGGGTTTAGTGGAGCTGCCTGTTTCGCACAGTTGGGTTCGCCCAAGAGTAGGAGTCATCACCCCCACCGACCGCAGCAAGAGAAGGCTGATCGGCGCCCCTTGTCCAGGAGAAGGTTACGCCTTAAAGCTTCTCAGGGAACGTTCGGCGAAGATCGAGCTTGCGGAGGGTGAGGAGCGCGAGGATGTGCTTGTCGGCCTCAGCATGATTGTTGGCAAGAGGGCTGGGTTATTCGGCAGAAGCCCGATCTCATATGATGTTGACTTCTTCGCCAAGCTGTTTGGATTTGACGGTACCGCAGACGCCTCTTTGATCGAGTTTCGCAAGATGTACTTCAAGGGGGCGGCCCATAGCTATGTCGTTCAGAGACAGCTGGCCGACGCGCTGCCCGAGTCGACCCTGAAATTGACAGTCGACGCGCTTTCCTCTGTGAAGAACCGGCGGGAGCTTTTCAAAATCTAACCATTCGGCGGCATGTAAAATGGAGCATCACTATCTGCTCTAGGTTCGCGTGGCAATCCGAGGACCCTCTCGCCAATTATGTTTTTCATGATCTCCGAGGTTCCACCCTCGATCGAGTTAGCTCGTGATCTAAGAAACGACTTTGAGATGTCCAGGCTGCCGTCTTCGAGTTCGATCTTGATGGAGCCGGGTCTTTTCATTTCGTAGCTTGAGTACGTCGTGCCTTTCGGTCCAAGAATATCGACGCAGAATTCGTAGATCTTCTTGTTCAGCTCAGCGCTGATGAGCTTGCCGACCGAGCCCTCTGGTCCCGGTGTTCCAGCCATCCTCAGCTGTGATGCACGGATGTTTGTAAGTCGGCTCACCTCAGCCTCGATCCACAATTGGGTGAGCCTGTCACGATCAAACTGGAGCCTCTCGCTCGACCTCTGCCAAAGCCTCACTGCGTCCCCGATGGATCCCGATTCCCTTTCTGAGATTGTTCCGCCGAGCGAAACGCGCTCGTTCATCAGCGTCGTAAGCGCCACATTCCAGCCTTCTCCCACTTCACCTAGGCGGTGGGAATCCGGGATTCTGACGTCAGTTAGGTACACCTCATTGAATTCCGCGTCACCAGTCATCTGACGCAATGGCCTAACCTCTACTCCAGCGGCCTTCATGTCCAAGATGAAGTAGGTCATACCTGCATGTTTTGGAGCTTTGCGATCGGTTCTAGTGAGCAACATTCCCCATCTCGACACATGTGCAAGAGTTGTCCACACCTTTTGTCCGTTTATAATCCATTCATCGCCATCTCGGACGGCGGTCGTCCTGAGAGATGCCACATCTGATCCAGCTCCGGGTTCAGAGAATAGCTGACACCAGATCTCGTCGCAGGTGAAGATTGGCTTGAGCAGCCCTTCTGCGAGCTTCTTGGAGGCGTGGGCCATTACGGTTGGCGCGCCCATTCCGATGCCTATTGGATTTGCCAAAAAGTTCGAAGGGACTCCTGCCTCACTCAGCCGATTTGTTACCAGCTCTCCTAGGGCGGGGGAGACCCCGAGCCCGCCGAAGCCTTCTGGAAAGTGCACCCATGCCAACCCGAGATCGTATTGCATTCCCCAGAACTCCCGGTCGCTCATCTTTGCCGGTTCGAATCTTTTGAGAAGGGTTTGGATCTGGGCCTCAACAAGGTCTGACTCTTGGCGGCGAAGGTCGGAATCGTGAGCCATCTGAACTCCTTGATGTACGGTCTCACCAAGCGTATCAAAGACGCGGATCGGATTCGCCACCTGAAGTTACTATTGCGTAGGCTAATCGTTCACAATTCAACTCTTTCCTTGCTAATTAACTCTGATCTACTAAAATCGTTTAGGTGCAAACATTTCAGCTGACCTCAGACCATAGAGATTTTCGGGATTCAATTCGAGCCTTTGCGAACCAGAAAATTGCTCCCAGAGCAGCGGAAGTCGATGCCAAGGCTGAGTTTCCTTGGGAGAACTTTCACGACTGTGTAGAGATGGAGCTCCCAGCGCTTTGGGTGCCCGAACAGTACGGCGGCTCAGGAGCGGATCACGTCTTTCAAGCGGTCATGATAGGGGAACAGGCACGTGTTTGTGCTACGACAGCGCTCGTCATGCTGATCTCCAAGCTGGGGATGATTCCGATTCTTTACTGGGGTTCAGAGGAACTCAAGCGTAAGTACCTTCCACGCATAGCCTCTGGTGAGGCACAGGCGAGCTACTGCTTGTCAGAGGCCGATGCCGGTTCTGATGTCGCTTCCATGAGTACCAGGGCGGTTCGTAGCGGCAATGACTACATCATAAACGGAACCAAATACTGGATCACTAACGCCGGGATTTCCAGCACCTACACAGTCTTTGCGAAGACGGATCCTGGTGCAGGCCATAAGGGAATCTCGGCGTTTCTGGTCGAAGAGGAGATGGGCGTGAAGGTTGCCAAGCTCGAACAAAAGCTTGGGATCAAGGGCTCTCCTACGGGTGAGGTTGTGTTCGACGAGGTTCGTGTTCCTAGGGAAAACCTCATCGGCGAGGAAGGTCAGGGCTTTTATATTGCGATGGGTACGTTGGACCGATCGAGGCCGACCATCGGTGCGCAAGCAGTGGGTATAGCTCAAGGTGCGATCGACTATGCGGCGCAATATATGAAGAACCGGAATCAGTTCGGCCATCCGATAGCAGAGTTTCAAGGACTTCAGTTCATGCTCGCGGATATGGCCACCAAGACAGAGGCAGCTAGAGGCCTCGTTTACAGGGCTTGCTCACTAGTGGATTCTGATCCCATGGGAGAACTCAGCAAGATAGGTGCCATGGCGAAGATGTTCGCCTCCGATACTGCTATGAGTGTGACGACCGATGCTGTTCAGCTCCTGGGTGGATATGGCTACACGAAGGATTTTCCGCTCGAACGCTACATGCGAGATGCCAAGATCACCCAGATCTATGAGGGAACCAATCAAATCCAACGAGTTGTCGTAGCGAAGCAGCTGCTCAGCTAGGGTGCGCTTGGAAATCGTACTGCTTGGCAATTTCGCAACGCCTCCCTATCGCGCCGCCAGGCTGAGTGGGGAGGTTTTGCCATGCCGGTCTGATTTGCATTTGGAACCTGGTCCTTTTTGAATTTTTTGGAGGTCTCGGCGGCTAACTTTGAAGTGTGGATAGTTCTCTCAAGGTTCGGTTCGCGCCGTCTCCCACTGGCTACTTTCATGTAGGTGGAGCGCGAACGGCGCTGTATAACTGGTTGGTTGCCCGAAAAGCGGGCGGGAAGTTCGTCTTGCGTATAGAAGATACCGACGAGACAAGGAACGCAGAGGAGTGGGTGAAAGGAATAATCTCTGCTCTCTCATGGCTCGGGATCACTTGGGACGAGGGGCCATACAGGCAGACCGAGAGATCTGAATACTACCAGAGGGCGGTAGACCGCCTGATTGCAGATGACAAGGCGTACTGGTGCGACTGTACCCGAGAGCAGATCGACCAGCGCGCGAAAGAGCGCGGCGGACCTCCCGGCTATGACGGATACTGCAGGGACAGGTCCAAGGCGAAGATTCCTGGAGCCGCTCTCAGGTTCAAGATTCCGCGCCCGGGAAAGACTGTGGTGCATGACAAGATCCGCGGGGAGGTCGTTTTCGACCATGACAATCTCGATGATTTCATCATTGTGAAATCCAACGGGTCTCCCTTATTCGTGCTGGCTAACGTTGTGGACGACATCGAGATGAAGATTACCTACATTATCCGAGCGGAGGAGCACTTGCCGACTACGCCGAAAGCAATCCTGCTCTTTTACGCACTTGGAGTCGAAGAGCCTCCGCTCTTTGCTCATCTTCCGGTCCTGGTCAACGCCAAGCGGCAAAAGCTCTCGAAGCGACGAGACAGGGTAGCAGTTGAGGATTATCGCGAGATGGGCTACATTGCGCCCGCTATGGTGAACTATCTAGCCCTACTGGGTTGGAGTCCTGGTGGAGATAGGGAGTTCCTGACAGTTCAAGAGATGATAGAGCTCTTTGACATCGATCAGGTCAACCACTCTCCCGCATTCTTTGACGAACAGAAGATGCAGCATTTCAATGGTGTCTACATCAGGGAGCTCACTATCGACCAGTTCGTCAAGGAATGCATGCCGTTTCTAGAAAAGCATGACTGGTGGGTGGGCAGCCCCACGCAGCTCCGGTCCTTTCGCCAAATAGCGCCATTGGTTCAGGAGCGGGTGTCGTTGCTGATAGAAGCTCCGGAGATGGTGGCATTTTTGTATCGGCCAGTGGAGATCCCAAGTGACCTTGTAGAGTCCGTGTTTCGCAAAGACGCTGCATCAGCACGGATTCTAAAAGAGATCAGCGAGGTCTATGCGAATCTGCCTGAGTTCACTGATGATGCGCTGAACGAAGTCACCCGTGCTTACTGTGAGAGGATCGGTACTCCGCTTCGAAAGGTCCAGGCTCCCATTCGAGTGGCACTCACGGGATCAAAGATTGGTCCACCGTTGTTCGAGTCCATTGAACTTTTGGGAAGGGATGTCACTTTGCAGAGGCTGGCGTCTGCCGGTGCGCTGATAGGGACGTTGTAGACGTAATGTGTCTGCCAATCTTGGTGCTGAAGATAGTTCGGCGCGTAGTCACATTGGCGTTGGCGGCCGCGATCGTCTACCTCGGGGTGACCCTGTACCAGGTATATAAGGAAGCCGTCACGGCCAAGCCGGTTCATTCACAGGCAATAGTTGTGATGGGCACGGCAGAGTACAACGGAGTTCCCTCTCGCGACCTCGCCGCAAGGCTGAATGAAGCCGACTTGTTATTCAAAGAGAAGTACGCGCCAGTTATCTACCTGACTGGCGGTTCGTCCCCCGGCGACAAGTTCACTGAGGCCGGCGTAGGTGTGACATATCTTGCGAACAAGGGTGTGCCGGCTGCTTCGCTTGTTGCGGATCCTGTCGGCAGGGACACCTGGGAGTCTCTGACCGCTGTTGCAAAGGTTCTTTCGGCTCACAAGATTCACAGCATCATCATTGTCTCCGATGGATTCCACCTTTTGCGCTGTACACAGATGATGACCTCTCTTGGATTCAAGACAAGTGCTGCCGCGTCTACGAACTCCCCAGTCAAGGGCGCGCAGTTGGCCATCGACTACGGGCGGGAGACTCTGGCTGTTGGGGCGGCCCGAATCGTTGGCTATAAAATCCTTTCGATAGTTCGGCATGGGAGTTGAGTTCTCGTCGCTAAATTTAACTAGTCATTCGCTCACCTTTCGGGGGTGGTGTAATTGGCAACACTGCAGGTTCTGGTCCTGTCATTGAGGGTTCGAGTCCTTCCCCCCGAGCGTTGTTGGATCGTTGGAGCAATTCGAGGTTAGATCCCGTTCTCCGGTTTTGGGTAGCCACAGGTTTCTAAGCCTGTCCCAGTATTGCCGGTTCATTTTGGGGTAAAGCTTATAATTCTGACGGGCGGCGCGAATCGGAGACGGCCCGGTGAAAGATTTCGCCAAATTGGTGACAACCGACCAACCAAAGTATGTGACGGCTAAGATTTATTAGCTGACAACCACATCAGTGGCCCCATCGTCTAGAGGCCTAGGACACTACCCTCTCAAGGTAGAGACACGGGTTCGAACCCCGTTGGGGCTGCCAGTCTTGAGCGTGTTCGAACCGCGCCCGGTACCCGCAAACGGGGCTGGATGAGGCGGCCGTCGTGCACGTCGACCGAGGCGATCAGTTCGCGCAGCACCGATTTGACAGTGGCGGTCTCACCATGGGTCAAGGCAGCGCCGAGCGCGATGGGCCCTGCCAGGCGGAGACGCCTCCGCCGATGACCGCCAGGTCGATAGGCACGGCCGCAATGGCCACTGCCAGAGCCAGTGCGCCGTCAATTACAACAACAACGGGAGTCGAAGGGCGTCGCCTCCTGCCGGGCCGGCAAGCTGGGATGCTGCTCCGGTGGCCATGACTGCTCCAAACGGCAGCCACGGCTGGTCGCTGGCCATAGTTCGGCCAGGCGGTGCGGCGCCTGTCGCGTGTGTCGTTCAATGCCGGAACACGAGGACGGGGCAGTGCGGGTGGGCGATGCAGTGCTCGCTGACCGAGCCGAGGAGCATGCCGGTGAACTCGCCATGGCCGCGGCTGCCGACGACGAGGAGGTCCGCGCCTACGGATGCCTCGACGAGGATCTGGACCGTGTGACCCTCGGTGACCGAGGTGTGGATCTCGATGCTGGGGTACCCGGCGTGCAGCTTGGCGACGGCGTCGTCGAGCACCTTGGTCGCTTCGGCGGCAGGATCGAAGCCTTCGGGATGGGCATGGGGTAGCCGAAGCTGGTCGGCGAATGCCACGTCGTGATCGCGTGCAGGCTGTGGGTGAGCTCGGCTTGGCGGGTTGCCCACTCGGCCGCCGCAATCGATGCTGACGAGCCGTCGATACCGACGACGATTCGCTTGGCCGGATCACTGCTCGGGCTGGTCATGATCCCATTCTGCACGGCCTGTCGGGCGTCTGGCACATCCCGATCCTCCCGGCGGCGACCACGGTGATCGAGCCCAGGGAACATCGTTCGGTCCGAGCCGACGCATCCGTGAGCGAGCTGCCGGCAGCGCCGACTGGCATTGCCCAGGACGGGACGAAACCTTGTCGAGTCCGCTCACGGTCGTAGGACGAGGCGGCCCTTGACCTGGTGCTCGTCGAGCAGTCGGTGTGCTCGTGCGGTCTCGGACAGCTCCAGGATCTCGGCGATGCGTGGCTGCCACGGCGTGGTGTGCAGCAGGCGGGTGACGCCGTGCGCGGCGTCGGCGAGGTCTGTGACGGGGGCGTTGCTGATGGCGAAGCCGACGATGCTGGCGTCTCGGGTGTAGAGCCGGCCGAGCGGCACGGTTGGCGTCGCGTGCAGTCCGGCCATGACGACGAGGCGCCCGCCGCTGGCGAGCCGGTCGATGGCGACGGCGGGCTCAGCTGTCCCCGAGGTGTCGAGGTAGAGGTCGTAGCCTCCGGACGCGGCCCGGTCGATCCGTTGGGCGGCGTCGCTCGACGCGTAGTCGATGACCTCTGTCGCGCCGAGCGAGGAGACGAAGTCGAGGTCGTCTGCTCGGGCGCTGGCGATCACCCTGGCCCCGGCGGCTGCCGCGAAGGCGACGGCGACAAGTTGGGTGGGGTCGAGGTCATGCGGCACCGCATACAGCCGGTCGCCGGGGACGAAGGCGTACTCGGAGAAGGATCCCTGGCGGCCGGCGTGGCCGAGGCTGTTGGACCACACCTTCTGGCCCCGGCTGTAGGCGGTGGCGCCCGAGCCGGCGGCGATGACCTCGCCGACGAGGTCTCGGCCGACGACGAAGGGGGTCGGCATGGCGGTTTGATAGGCGCCGGAGCGGACGAAAGTGTCGACGGGGTTGGCGGCGACCGCTGCGATCCGCACCAGGTAGTCGGTCGGCCCTGGCTCAGGCAGGGGCAGCTCGCCGTAGCGGATGGACTCGGCAGGGCCCGGTCCGCTGACGTAGGCCGCCCGCATCGTCGCCGGAAGCGTCGTGTCCGACCGTGCCCGCAGGCTTCCCTCGGAGTCGGTCACGTCGGGTCGGTGAGGGAGGCGGCGAAGTGGAAGGCGGTGACGCTCATGCGATGGGCGAAGTAGAAGCGGTGGGCGGCAGCGTTGGTCACCCCGGAGTCGAGCTCGATGGCGGTCGCGCCCGACTCCCGACCGATGACCTCGACTGCGTCGAACAGGAAGGCGCCGATCCCTTTCGAGCGAGCATCGGGGTGTGTGACGAGGTCATCGAGGAAGAGGATCCGACCTCGGGTGGTGGCGATCACGCGGTATCCGGGCGCAGCCTGGGGCGTGCCGTCGCTGTGGTAGGCGACGAGATAACGCAGCCCTTGCACATACCCCTCCGAGATGAGCGCGTCGAACGAGCGTGGGGTCAGGCCGGGGTGCAACTGGCGAAGGAGGGGATAGAGGTCCGCCTCGATGCGAGGGTCGTCCAGGCCCAGGCCATGGATCTCGAGGCCACTGGTTACGGTTCGACCTGCCGACCGCCTGAAGGCCGGCGGTCGAACAGCCGCCGGGGCGGCACCGAGGTGGATGTCATCGAGTGACCCCTACTCTTCGACGAGATGCCGAGCGCTACTTGACGGTTCCGAACGGGTCAGCGACGGCGTGCTGGTTGGCGTTGTTCCAGAAGTTCTGGATGACGAAGCCGTACTCGGGGAGCTGGTCGGTGAAGGGCTCGAACATGGCATTGCCCGAGGGAAGCTTCCAGTCCGCCTGCAGTTCACAGCCGAGCGCGAACACCGTGACCAGTTCGGCTCCGGAACGTGCCATGCGGGACATGGCGGCTTGGGCCTCGTAGTCGTCCCACGCCCCGCAGGCGTCGACGACGGGGAAGACCTTGTAGCCGTCGTTGAGCATCGACAAGGTGGGCATGGCACAGCACGTCCCGATAGTGACCCCTGCGATGATGACGTGGGTACGTCCGGTCGAACTGAGCAGTTGCTCAAAGGCACTGCGGAAGCTCGGGTCCTCATAGCAGTTGATGATCCCGGTGCGGCGGTAGATGGGATCCTCGGCGAAGATCTCCTTCAGCTCGGGGAGGGTGTCCCCGTTCTGCCACTGGGCATTCGACGAGCTCACCAGCACCGGTATACCGAGGGCTTTGGCCATCTTGGCGAGGGCAACGACGTTCGCCTTGTAGGTGGCTAGGTTGGCGAAGTCGCGTACCCCGACCATGAGGCCGATCTGATGGTCGATGAAGAGCATGACTGAGTTGTCCGGCGTCGGCTTGTCGTAGGGGACGCGGCCCGCGGCAGCAGCGTCGGCGGACGTCACTTTGGTGGGTAGGACGCTGTCGGTGGTGGGGCTCACGATGTCTTCGGGCCGCTCGGCCATGGCTTCTCTCCTCCTGTCCAAGTGGGAAGCACCGCGATTGGAGGCGCTTCCGGTGGCGATCGTGGCCGCGCTGCGCCCCCCGTCGAATCAGGGAGTCCCGGGTCCCCTCCCCGGTCCCGTCCCGAGGACCGCGCCCAACTCGCCGCGAGTGCGGATCCCGAGCTT
>JAJZIP010000154.1 GCA_021810525.1 Actinomycetes bacterium
AAACGAGATGACAATCACGCGTGGTCTTGGCCATGAAGACTCGAAAGCCTCTACGAGGTTTGAAAGGAACTCCTCGGGATTCCCCCTTCTCGGCGCCTCCCCCGCGGCCTCAGTCCGAGCAGTAGGTCCCAACCTCACCTGCCTCACCTCGGCGCCCGCAAATAGTGGACCCCAGATGTGAATTGGGTAGGATGGCGAAGGTACGAGCGCCACGTCCCCTGGGCCAACAAGCACCCACATGACATGAGAAAAACCCTCTTTGGCACCGATTGTGGATACCACTTCGGTCTCGGGATCCAGCTCTACTCCAAATTTACGCATGTACATGTCGGCAACAGCCTTGCGCAAATTCGGAAGGCCCTTGCTCGATGAATACCGGTGGTTTCGAGGATTTCTGGCCGCCTCTGCAAGCTTCTCCACAGCGATATCCGGTGAGGGGATATCGGGGTTTCCGAAGGCGAGATCAATAACGTCCTTTCCCGCCCTTCTTTCCTGCGCCTTGAGGGAATCGATTACTCCAAAGACGTAGGGAGGCAGCCCACTGATTCGTCGAAACTCCATGACATCACCATAGTACACGCGAGCTAGCCTTCACCTAAATCCCATAGATAAGTTGTGCCGATTACGCCCCATGATCGAAGAGCTTGTCGAAAAGAAGAAAACACGAGCTTGTTGACGATCGACCGGTTTGGCCTCGTTTCCCACCATTTAAAAGGGGATTCCGGCAATCGCATTGAGCGGGGAGCGAACAGATGTTTGTATGACGGCATGTGACTTGTATTCTTCTCTGGGTGGAGATCAAATCCAATAGCAACGTTGTCTATCGCCGCACCTATCACCTCGTGTGGGCCCCGAAAGCGCACATCGGTCCTCACCGGCGGCTCGAAAACCACGGCCGCCACAGACACCCGACTCAAAGAAATCATCGCTTGGGTCTGCGTCGGGTCAGGGGCCGATTTGGCTGAACCAGAGACCATGCCCAAATCACGTTCATCTCCTTTCCTTATTGGCGTCGATCCGCAGTACGGCATCCGCTGCACAGTCACCCAGAAAAAGGGTCGGTCGTCTCGACTGTTGCAGGATGAGTCTCCCCGTCTTCGCCGCTTGGTTCACGCCATGGACGAACTCGTACTACGTCGCCACTTTTGCGTCCCAGAACCTATTGCGGTAACGACCTCGCCATGAACGCTTTCCTTTCCCTCCCTTGTACGAGGGGTTTGTCGCCCAAATTAGAGGGCCGTTTCTCACGATTACGAACCGATCAACCACATTTCATCCGACTATTTGGAAACTGAAGACCCGGTGCCTACGACGGACTCAACTCGGTCTTTTAGGTCCCGCAAAGCGGCGTGAACAATTCGCACCTCAGCTCGACGCTTCACGAACCCGGGGATCGGAACGGCCAGCTCGACGGTGAGCTCGTAGGTCACCTGCGTCTGGTTGAGATCATCCGACTCGAAGGTGTAGCTCCCATCAAGCTTCGATGTTATGTCTCCGGAGATCTGAACCCATGAGAGTACCTTTGGTGCCCTGGAGTAATCGTATCTCAATGTGTACGAAGTGGTGCGCCCGAATGCGCCCGCACGGTAGGTGACCTCGACCGGCCTGCCCGAACCATCACGGCCAGTAATCGTTACCTCTTTTATATCCTGGGCCCAAGAAGGGTACTCTTCAAAAGAGGCCGCAACAGCGTAGCATTGGTCGGGAGTTGCCCCTATTACCATCTTTTCGCGTGCATTTTCCACGACCCTAGTCCCTTCTGCCTCAGACAAAACTCAATTTAGCCAGTTTCTAAAAGCTTCAAGCCAAAAACTTAAAGCAGATTACCCTATCGGCCGCGCTCCAATGCTTACAAAAGGCAGTATCTCGCGCATTGACCGCGGAACTCACGCTCCAAGGAATTTCCCGCTAGCAGATCGAAGCCAAAGATTTCTCTAGCTTTTCGCTCAGGTGGTCATATGAAAACTCATCGAGCACTCGCCGCCTCCCATTCTGTCCCATCTCCCGCCTCAACGACTCGTTGCTTATGAGCATTGAAATCGCCTCCGCCGCTTTGCGCGACGACTTGGGCTGGTAGACGACAAATCCCGTCTGCTCGTGCGAAACAGCTTCCGCCGAACCTCCTGAATAGCCGGCAATGACCGGAACTTCACAGGCGCTGGCCTCCAAGAAGACAATCCCGAAACCTTCCTGCTCCAGACCAGCCCATCTGCTGCGGCAAAGCATCGCAAAAGCGTCACTCGCCCCAAGCAGATAGGGCAGCTCCTCTTCGGCAACTCTTCCCAGCAGGTCGACCGCGGCACGACGTCTTCTAATCAAGCGCCTCAGCCGCATCTCATCACGACCTGAACCTGCTATTGCCACCTTGAGTTCTGGGTGAGCACTCTGGAGCAGGGCTGTTGCGCTTATGAGCGTGTCCATGCCCTTTCTTGGAACCAGTCTCGAAACGGAAGAGACCAGAAACTCTCCATCTTTCACCCCGAGAGAGCGCCTGTAGCCGCTACGCAGCTCTTCAGACAACGGTTCGAACCTAACAGGATCCACTCCGGGTGGGATGTCAAACACCTTGGGAAGCTCCCTGTTAGATCTTGAAAAGAGCCTCTCCAACTCGCTCCTGGGATATTGACCTGCGCTGATCAGAAAACTCGCTTGGGACAGGACATTCAAAAGCATCCGTGAGGCAATCGGCAACCTGGCAGGAACGGTCAGCTCTGCACCATGGACCACGACGCCGTAATGAATCCCGACCTTTGGGGCGAGCAATCCGATAGGCAATGCCGGATCCCATATGATGAAGGACGCCTGATGCTCCTCGGCAATCTCACGGATTCGCCTGGCCAAGGCGCGGGTAGGAAGCAGGATCTTTTTCGGCAAGCGAACTATTTCAAACTCCTGCTGGGTATCAAACGCGTCACCTTGTGTATGCGATGATGTGACCACCACAAAACTTTTCGGATCAAGCCTCCTCCACAGCTCGTAGAGGTAGTTCTGAATCCCACCCACCTTCGGCGGAAAGTCATTGGTCACTAGAAGATGCTTGGACATTACTCTCCAGGGTCAGCAAAACACTTTTCGAACAGCCTAGAACTCAGCCAAAGGATTAACGATCCTCAAGAGGTGGAAGGCCGATCAAATCATTCATCAAGATCTCAGCTTTCTTAAAGATGACGCGTCTGGAACGCAGTGGGCTTATATCTGGCGCCGTCATGCGAGATGAACCCGCTACAGTGCGAACTACCGATCACCTACATCTAAGCCCTGCGTTATTCAGAGCACGAGCAAGCACTCTGAAGTCCACCGGCTTGGCCCCTAGAGTTATTGCCTGCTCGCGCAGATCGTGATGGACGTCATAGTGGTCGCCTTGAAACATCCCCCTAGCCAGGCCCAGCCTTTCAGCAAAACGATGAAGCTCCTCATAGGATGAGTCCGAAACCAGGTGTGCCCATCTCTTTCCTTTGTGAGGCCAAATGGCCTGATCGACCAAGATCATCTGAAGACTCCACTAAATACAAACCCTCGCTTCAAAGCTAAGATATGTCAAAACCCCAACAGACTTTCTTTTTAGCTCGTGACCTCAAGAAACCTCGATGCTAGTGGGGGTCCAAGAGTTGTGCAGCAATCGAATCAAGAAACGATCGAACCGACCTTCAACTTCTTTGAGATCTATCGTCGGAAAGACCCTCTATGCCAACCTCTAGTCGAGACCTTCTATCTTTTCTATGGATTTGGAGTGGCCGCACCACCTACAGCTCACCTCGTCTACCGTCTCCTCTAGCACTTCCTCACTCTCTATGCGCAGATCACCGCCAATACTAAAGTGATAAAAGGATTTGGTCTTCTTGCTCACAGTGACATCAAATCTCGTCACGTTGCCACATGCTTTACAGCGATATCTCGTCATACTCACAGAATCGAGAATAGCCGAGCAGGCAATTCCTTTCTGGCGGCAACCACCAACATATTTGAGTTTCACCTGCCAAACCGCTCCCGCGCAGAACCACACGAGAACTCTCGATTCTCCAAGCTAAAGTTGAGAGCTGGCTACGAGCCCCTCAAGCGCTCGAAGCGCGGCGCCGGAACTGATCGACTTCCTTGCAAGCTCCAAACCGTCGGCAATCGAAGAAGCAGCGCCACACACATAGAGGGCTGCTGCGGCGTTGAGGATCGCAATGTCTGCCTTGGGACCTGTCTCGCCCTCCAAGACCCCCCGCACAATCGCGGCGTTTTCCCCTGCCTCGCCTCCGCGAAGATCGTCCAAGGTTACCAGCGGTATTCCATAATCGGTGGGGTCGAGCTTGTAGCTGGTGACTACAGCCTGGCCGGTACTGTCTCTGGACAGCTCCAAGACCGACGAGACTGCCGTCGTGGATATCTCATCCAACCCATCTTCACCGTATACGACCAAGGCCCGTTCGGATCCCAGCTTTGCCAGGACCCCAATCATCGTGTCCGCCATTGCTGGATCCGACACGCCGACAACCTGATACTTTGCCCTGGCCGGATTTACCAAAGGGCCAAGGAAGTTAAAAATCGTTGGTACTCCAAGCTCTCGACGCAGAGCGCCGACATTGGCCATTGCCGGATGAAACTTTGGAGCAAAGCAAAAGCCTATATTGGCCTTGGCGATGGATTCTGCAACCAAGGAGGGCCCGATGTCAACCTTTACACCGAGCGATTCAAGTACATCGGCGGATCCGGATTTGGACGATGAAGCCCGACCCCCATGCTTGCATACCTTGGCCCCAGCGCCCGCCACAATCAGGGCGGCCATTGTCGAGACATTGATTGTCATTGCCCTGTCGCCGCCGGTTCCACAGGTGTCGACCAAGTGCGGATCTACATCGACGATCGTGGCGAACTCCAGCATGGCGGAGGCCATTCCAGAAACCTCGTTGACCGTCTCCCCTTTTGTTCTTAGCGCTGCCAAAAATGCGGCAGCATGTGCCAAGGAGGTCTCCCCGGAGAGAATTTCGATCAAGGCGAGCCGCGCGAGGTCATAGCCCAGGTCTTCCCGACGGAACGCCCGAGCCAGTACCGCTGGCCAGCCTGGAAACTCTTGTACTGTGGTCGCTGAATCTTGAGTCACTGTATAAGAGGATACTCAGGTCACGCGTTAGGTGCGACCAACTCCTCGCTGTATGCAGCATTGCGTCCTGAAATCGACTGTCAAGAGTTACCCAAGTTCCTCCTAAAAGAACGAGGCCTCAACAGGAAGTGTGCCTCAATGCCCGAGGGCGAGAATTCTCCCGCCATTTCACGAGTGCGAGACAATTTATCGCAATAGCTCTAATATAAAGCAGTGGCAGATCAACAAGCGCCGTCCGAGTTACCAGGGTATGGATATAGGTCGGAGCAGGAACACAGGCTTCCCGCCACCGTCGCGATCCTGTTGTCTGCCGTAATTTATTCGCTGCTTCCAGCGAAACTCATCTTTGGACCTCGCTACGTCCTCCCCGTGCTCGAGCTGATTATCCTCATTCCGATCGCCGTCTCAAACCCGATGAAGATCACAAAAGAGTCGCGCAACCTCAGAGGACTGTCGTTTCTGATGATCGGACTTGTAAATCTTGCAAACGCCATCAACCTCGCTCTTCTGTGCTATCGGCTAGTGGCTGGTGGCAGCACCAGCGGCCGCTCCCTGATCTATGCGTCCGGTGCCATTTGGGTAACCAACGTACTGATATTCGGCCTCTGGTTCTGGGAATTGGACAGGGGCGGCCCCTATGCCAGATGTTCGAATCTCAGAAGAAATCCGGACTTCCTCTTCCCACAGATGTCGAATCCTGAGACCGCAAGGAAGAAATGGGTTCCGACATATATGGATTATCTCTATGTATCGTTCACCAATGCGCTTGCATTCAGCCCGACGGACACCATGCCCCTGACTCCCATGGCCAAGTTCCTGATGCTTACCCAGTCACTTGTCTCGGTCATAACCGTGGTTCTCGTGGCTGCAAGAGCAGTCAACATACTCCACTAAGCCGGGCATTCCAAAACACAGCTTTGGCCCAATGGCGAAGTGTCTAGAGATTCCAGTCAGCAAGAAGCGACTCGACAGATCTTTGTGGGAGTTCAAGATGGACCTGATAGTTCGGGTGGTCAACACCGATAAAGACTGAACCACTCCCAAAAACAGCCTGAGCCTCTTCATCCAAAACCCACTCGATATAGTGAACCGAAGCTGTTACATCCTCCCTGGTGAGCTGGGCGCCGTGGCCCCGCTCCGGCCGAGCCATGACCTTTCTTGCTCCATCACCCTCACCAAGAGCTAGATAGACCGAGTTCTCGATGCCCACTAACGCTGGAAGCCACTGCTGAAGCATCTCCTTGGAGACTAGCTCCAGGAACAGGGTGGCTTTCAGTTCCCCCTTTTCAGGAATCATCGGATTGTAGATAGCAAGTTCAGTCTCTATCTGTTCGTCACGAATCATCTTTTCAGCACGCGCCATCTCCTGAATCTGAAACCTTATCGTGTCTCTGTTTTCGAACACAACTGTGACCAGATCCCCTAGTGCGATCCGGCGAACCGACTTGAGTTCTATTATCGAGCGGCGGAAAGCCTCTCGCTCTCTCTCGTACTCACGAAGATCTACAATATCATTCAGCTGCAGTTTTGCCATCACTTCTCCTCATCAATCCCATAGGCTTTGGCCACGATTCGCATGGGATGATATACCTTGCGATCAGACTCCTCGGTTATTGCGGTGTTAGCGAGGTGGCAATCGCCCGAAAGGATTGCGCCATCGGTCTGGTCTATTGCCTTGACCAATCCACTTGCAACCTTTCGAGCAAGCTCGTAGTTCTCCTTGCGATAACCCCAGGTGCCGTCTATTCCAGAGCACTTAGTCACCACTGTCACCTTCGTCCCAAGCAACTTCAGGAGATCCCGGCTCTTGAAGCCCATATTTTGGGCCTGGAGGTGGCACGGTGCGTGGTACGTGACTGATTCGGGAATCTCCCCTGTGAACTCCAGCCTCAATCCTCCTTGCTTCTTGTGAACGTCCATGAGGTATTCAGCGGCATCATAGGTAACTGCAGCAACGTCTCTAGCCTCTTGGGTCTGGAGGTAGAGGGGGTAGTCACGCTTGATCACATATGCGCAAGTGGGCTGAGAGACTATGATCGGATTTCCTTGCCGAGCCTCACTGATTAGAGCGGTGACATTCTTTTCAGCCACCCTCATGAAATGGTCGACATCCCCACTGTGCAACCAAGGAGCGCCACAACATTTCGCACCATCCGGCAAAGAGCATTCAATCCCGTTTTTCTCGTACACACGAACCAAATCCCTGCCTATAACGGGTTCCTGGTATTCGATGAAGCACGTCGGATATACGACTGCCTTCGCCCTCCGGTTTTCGACAAACGGCTTAACTCTGCTCTTGAACCAGG
>JAJZIP010000155.1 GCA_021810525.1 Actinomycetes bacterium
TACTTGCCTACGTTGGCTAAAGAGTTGTACCCATTTGCTTCTGCCTGGAACGTGAGAGGAGGTAGCAGCAAAGCGGCCTGCACCACGCCTCCCGTGAGTGCGGCGTACCTATCTCCAGTTGTAGGTGAGTAGACGTAGGTGAAGTCGGTCGGCTTCAGTCCATTCCCCTCAGCAACAGCATTCCAGTAGAGCTTGGTTATGTTTGTCGGTGCCGCGACAGATATTGTCTTGCCTTTGAGCTGTGCGATCGAGGTGATTCCCTTTGCCACGTTGACTGTGTATGGAGGGTTGTTCTCCTCTCCTGCAACCAGTTCAACAGCCCCTCCGCCATTCGCACCGGAGATGGCATCGGTGTCACCTACCTCCGCAATATTGACGGCATTGGAGATCACTTCCTGAACGCCGGTTGGGCTGCTGTGGCTAACCGATACATCCAGAGTGATTCCTGCTTTCTTGAAGAATCCTTCGCTTTGGGCAACGTAAACCGGCCATTTCCCAGCGTCGGGTCCTACCTGAGAAAAGGTTAGGGTTCCGTAGTTTGGTGCCGCGGTAGTTTTGGAGCTTGATGATCCTGACGTGCTGGCAGAGCCTGAACTGCTTGATGTTGTCGGTGCTGAACTGCTGCTCGAGCCGCATGCGGCTAGTAAAAGCCCTAGTGTCATCAGGCTCGCGACAGGCAAAGAAATTACCCGATGCTTCTTTCGAGCATCGAAATTCAGTGTCACAATTATCTCCTCTCACAAATTCAGGCAGCAAGCGCCTGAAGTCTTAGCTCTGAGACGTTACCGATCTCAGGTTCTCTGGAGGAGTCCATCGAATGGTCAAATTCCCCCTGTTTCTCGGATTACCCCCTCAATGGTTCCCCAGATCCGCTCCACCAATTTTCCGAACTCTTCAGTCCTTTTGATGGATAATTCCCTTGGCCGTTCGAACGGCACTGTGATCTCATCGGCGATCACCCCCGGCTTTCTTCCCATCACCAGCACCCGGTCTGCCAAGTAGACCGCTTCGTCGAGTTGGTGCGTGATAAAAACCACCGTCTTGCGCTGATCGGCCCAAATTCGGAGAAGCTCCATTTGCATGATCTCCCGTGTTTGGGCATCGAGTGCTGCGAACGGTTCATCCATGAGCAGGACATCTGGGTCGACAACGAGTGCTCGTGCCAGATTCACCCTCTGCCTCATGCCTCCGGAAAGCTGCCTTGGGTAGTGCTTTTCAAATCCTCTGAGACCCACCAAATTAAGTAGCTCTTGAATCCGGACTCTATTGGCTTGAACATCGATCTTTCTAAGTTCCAGACCGAACTTGCAATTGTCCCAGACTGTTCGCCAGGGCATCAGCGAGTCAGCTTGGAAGACAAATGCACACTCGCGTGCTGGCCCTGATACAGGCCGACCGTCTATCCGCACATCTCCGGAGTCTGCCTTTTCCAGACCGTCGATTATTCGAAGAAGAGTAGTTTTGCCGCATCCACTGGGTCCCACAATCGTGACGAACTGGCCTTCATTCGCAGTGAAGCTCACATCTTTGAGAACCTGGATTCCTCCGAATCGCTTATTTACACCCTGAACAGAAACGCCTATCAAGGCACTTACCCCCATTTGTCAGTTGTCGAGTGGCCGGTTATGCGCGCGTGCTTGCCCACGGAGTGAGGGCCCTTTCCAGTACTGTGAGCAGGTAAGTGAAGAAAATTCCTGAAACTGCGAAGATTGCCACTCCAGCGAAGAGCTGAGGCATATTGAACTCAGATTGTGCATTGAAGATTGCCAAACCGAGCCCGGCTTTTGCTCCAAAAAGTTCGCCCACAACTACTCCAATGAGCGCTCGGCCGATGCCAAGCCTGAGCCCAGCAAGGATGTACGGAAGGGCCCACCAAAGCTCAACCTTGCGGAAGGTCTGGATCGTGCTGCCACCATAGGACCGTGCCACGTCTCGTAGCGTCTCATCAGTTGTCCTGATACCTGCTTCGGTATTGATGATCTGCGGGAAAATCACGAGGCTAATCACTACGAGGACTTTTGACCAGATTCCAAGCCCGAACCAGAGGATCAAGATTGGGGCGAGGGCGATTATCGGTGTAGCGTAAAACCCTGAGATGTAGGGCGTGAGGATTCTCTTTACTGCCTGATTCTTTGCGATGATCGCTCCGATGAAAATGCCCGCAGCTGAGCCGATAAGGAATCCGTACAAGGCCTCTTGACCGCTAACGATGAGGTCTTCCTGGAGCCCCCCGGATGTCCACATCTCCCTTATGCCCGATATCGTCTGCAAGGGAGTTGCAAGAAACAACGAGTTCCCTACGAAGTATTCTCCGATGATCTGCCAGAGCGCTATGCCAGCTATCACCGAGACAACCGAAATGGTTACGGCGATTACCTTCTTTTGGGAGCCACCAGGCTCCTGGCCTGGTACGTCAGTGGTTGGCTCGGTTCCACCAGGCTTTCCCCTAGATAATCCCGGCGCTTCGACTGTCTCCTTCAAATCGTCCATGGCGTTGTCCCCCCTGAGCCACGAACCAGCACCCTCGCAGCCCGACCAACCGAGAGACTGGATGGAACAGTATTCCACTTTAGAAAGCTGAGCATAGAGTAAGAGTTGGCCCGTGTCAATTCATCCAGGGCAAATAGTCGAGAATCCTCCAGGATATGTCTCTGAATCTCTATAGAGGGGGCGGTGTTCGTGCACGAATTTGTCACGCCGTCTTAATGGAAGAAGATTCTTCCCAAAATCAGTATCGCATCCTCTATGGCGCCAGCCCTAGAAATGCAGGAGAGGCGTCACGCCTGGCTGGGGTGTGGAGTTCAAGATGCTAGTTGGTGTAAGAATAAAGGGGGAATTTAGCAGAAAGTAGGAGGACCTCCTTGCTTTCATGAGGAGTCCACGATTCAATGAGTATGTTGAGAAAGTATGGGGGCGAGCAAGAGCGGCAATTCTTAGCATCTGCCTTGCAATGACGCAACCCGAGAATGGGTGGTTTGCAGATATGGTGTCAAATCTCGAAAAGTCGTTTGAAGATCACTGTTGGCGAGATGTAGTTTCCGAAGAGACTCTTGAGGTCTATCGACCCTACGTTCGCGAGGTTGGCATAAAGGGCACCGCGGCACTTCTATCCATTGATCTGTTTGAGAGTGTATTTCCAAGCGGGCCAATGTCGTTGTTAGAGGCGATTAGAAAGAATCCAAAGTCATGCGGTCCTTACGCTTGGGAAGCGAAGCCGAAGATAAAGCGACTCATAGACCTTGCCAGAAATTTGGGCTGGCCGATAATTCAGACGACCTCCGATCGCCTGCTTGTTCCGGAAGACGAGACACGTAGGGCTACAAACAGGGACGAGAGCAAGCTATCCATCAGTCAAATCAAGAGCGACTTCGCAATCGACGAGTACTTCGAGGTGCAGCCCGAAGACCGGATAGTCTACAAGGGAAGGGCGAGCGCCTTTTTCGGCACCGATCTTGCCGATTATTTCAACGTGAACGGGATAGAGACGCTCGTCATCTGCGGTGAGAGTACGAGCGGGTGTGTCAGATCTTCTGCTGTTGACGGATTCGCCTATGGATTTCATGTTGTGGTGGTGGAGGACTGCGTCTTCGATCGCCATCTGTTGAGTCACAAGATAAGTCTTTTTGACCTGCATCACAAATACGCCGATGTCATACCCTTGGAGGATCTCAATGTCTGACAGGAAGCCGCAGCTCTCCATAAGGCCTGATACTGGCAACGCCATGAAAGCGTCCAGGGGCCTTGACAATTCCAATTGGAGCCTCCCGAATGGAGCCAGGATCGCCGTGTGGGTGGTGGTCAATATCGAGGATTTCGACCTTCACTATCCAATTGATGGCGGCGAGTCGGTTCCTGACTACCGGGAGTATGCCCTCCGAGAATACGGAAACCGAGCCGGAATGCCTCGAATTTTGGCAGAGCTGGATCGATTCGGCATAAGAGGCACCGGTGCGGTAAATGCCGCCTTTGCCCGCAACTTTCCCCATTGGATGAAGGAATGTGCGGACCGAGGTTGGGACATGATGGGTCACGGCGATTACAACAATCGAAAGATGCACACCTATACACCTGACGAGGAGAAAGAGCTCATCTCGAGTGTGATCCAAGACATCGAGAGTGCATGGGGCCAGAGACCTGTGGGCTGGCTGAGCCCGGGTTTGCAGCAAAGCGAATACACACTTAGTGAGCTTGCTTCGAATGGAATCGGCTACTTGGCCGACTTCGCGGCAGACGACCGTCCTTACGAGATACCGATTGCGGGTTCTACTCTGATCTCGGTTCCCTACTCGATGGACATCAACGACAAGGGAGCGTACGGACGGGCCTGTCTCACGCCGGAAGGCTTTCGAGACCTGATGATCTCTCAGTTCGAAGAGCTTTACGCCGATGGTGCGAATAGCCCTGTAGTAATGGTCATCGCAGTCCATCCCTATTTGACCGGGCTTCCATATCGAATTAAGGCCCTTCGCGGAGCCCTCGAGTACATTTCAGCTCAAGAAGGGGTCTGGTGGGCAACGGGGGCTGAGATTGCGGAGCGCTTCAGAGTAGGACGCTAAGGGGTCGAGACGTTGTTCTCGGGAGGTTTGAGGGTTTTTTGGAAGTGAGCTTGAGATATCTTGCAAATGCTTGATAAAGTTCGCTCGGTTCGTATAGCAGAGGATAAGCATCAGGTGCAGTTGCTCGAGCGCGCAACGTCAGATATTGCCCCCTCAGCTTCAATCCCGTAAATCAACGCGCGTCTTGGCGTAATTTATTTTAGGAGTTAAATATTTTGGCTAATAAAATCATTTGTGCTTTTAGTCTCGGTTTGACCCGCTTAGTCGGACAAGGACGTGAGCACATCGGTGCTTTGACAAGTCTGGCGAGATTGACTCATGGGAGGTGCTGTGGCCTTTGCAATTGAAGCAGAAGGGCTTGTCAAAGAGTTCAAAGGTGGGATTCGGGCTGTCGACGGGCTCAGTTTGCAGGTCGAGGCCGGAACTGTGTTTGGTCTGCTTGGTCCGAATGGAGCAGGGAAGACAACCGTTGTTCGAATTCTGACAACGGTCTTTCTGCCAGATAGTGGGCGAGCCTCAGTACTGGGCCACGACATAGTAGCTGATGCAGAAACTGTTCGTGCCAATATTGGTTTGGCCGGTCAGTTTGCCGCGGTGGATGAGAATCTCACCGGGCTGGAGAACTTGAGGATGATAGGGCAGTTGACCCGGTTGGGGAGGAGACAGGCCATTGCCCGAGCGAATGACTTGCTTCAGCTTTTTGAACTCACCGATGCTGCCAAGAGAATTGCCAAGACCTATTCCGGCGGAATGCGTCGTCGTCTCGACCTTGCCGCAGCGTTGCTTCATTCACCGTCGGTGCTTTTTTTGGATGAGCCGACCACGGGGCTTGATCCATACTCACGCCAGTCGCTCTGGGGGGTCATCGAGGAACTCGTCAACGAAGGTACTACGGTTTTGTTAACGACCCAGTATCTAGAGGAGGCCGACAGGCTGGCAAAGGTGATCGCGGTGGTGGACCGTGGAAAGGTGATCGCGGAGGGAACTCCAACGGAGCTGAAGGCAACTCTGGGGGCCACCGTTATAGACCTCGAGATGTCAAGCACCGATCAGGCTGATAGGGTTAGCACCCTCTTGATCGAAAAGACCGGTAAGCAGGCGAGGCTGGTCGGCGCTAGTGTGAAGCTTCCGCTAGAACACGGTCCTTCTCAGGTTCGCGAGCTGCTCCAGATACTCGAGGTTGCGGGTCTTATGCCGGAACACCTGAATCTTCGTGAACCTAGTCTTGACGACGTTTTCCTAACCCTGACAGGCCACATGGCCGAAGCGTCTACTGAGGGAGGCAGAAAGTGAGCTTGACGGTGACGACCCACCCCGAAGCAGTAGCACAGCGAGGCCTTCCTAGGTTCTTCTCAGATATGTTGGTTGTCACTGAGCGAAACCTCATTGCACTCGTTCGCCTTCCACAGTCCTTATTTTTCTCGAGTATTCAACCGATCATGTTCGTGCTGCTGTTCAGGTATGTCTTTGGCGGTGCAATAACCGTTCCTGGACGTGCCTACGTCGATTATCTGATGCCTGGCATCTTTGTCCAGACGGTGGCGTTCGGTTCGATCGGCACTGCTATCGGGCTCGCCGAAGATCTGCAGAAAGGCTTGATCGAAAGATTCCGCTCCCTTCCAATGGCAAGGTCCGCGGTGCTGGCCGGCAGGACCTCGGCAGATCTGGTCAGAAACATAGGGGTGCTGATTCTTATAACAGTCGTCGGTCTTCTGGTTGGATTTCGGATTCAGGCAGGAATCTGGGCTTTTCTCGGCGGTCTTTTGTTGATCCTTATCTTTGCCTATGCCCTTTCATGGGGATTCTCGATCATTGGGCTTCTCGCGCCAAATACCGAGACAGCGCAAGTGATGTCATTTCCGCTGCTCTTCCCATTGACGTTTGCGTCCTCGGCCTTTGTACCTGTTCAGTCGATGCCCGGTTGGCTCCAGGGGTTTGCCAACAACCAGCCGTTTTCTATCCTCGTAGATGCGATGCGCGCCCTCTCGAACGGGGGACCGACATCGGCGTACGTCATAAGGGCGCTGGTATGGTCTATTGGAATCCTCGTGGTTCTGGCACCGTATGCTGCGAGCAGATTTCGAAGAAGCTTCTGACCTTTGAGCTACGCCACTTTCTGAAACATTTCGGCGCAAGGTACGTATCACCATGTCGAGACGGTATTTTGGGAAAACACTTTCATCCTTGTAACGTGTGTGGCTTTTCTGACGATATCTCTTCCTGAATTGCGTCGGCCATGGACTAAAGAGACAGTTCAGCTTTCTCGATCCGGCGTGTAGCACGGTGGTTACGCGCCTTGATTGTGCAGCTGGAAAGCCCGAATCTTTTCGCCTCTGTCCTTTAAAGCTTCTCTTTGAGAGGCTGTGGCCATAATTGTGTTGGATGTTTGATGGGAGATCAGATTATATGCGAGAAAAAGTTATAAGTCGCAAGGTTTTGGGCGTGGGATTGTCCATCACGGCGTTGACTGGCACAGTGTTAGCCGCGGCGACCGGCGCGTTGCCTATGCAGCTTCAAGACTTTCATGGCCTATTTTCTGGGACGTCGAGCAGTAACGTCACCCTTCCGAGTCTCAATGATTCCCAGATGCATGCGGGCGCCATTTTCGGCCTGTGCACTGCATATTTGAACCACGTGTCCGGAACAACCACGACGACCGCGCCGACAACCACGACGACCGCGCCGACAACCACGACGACCGCGCCGACAACCACGACAACCGCGCCGACAACCACGACGACCGCGCCGACAACCACGACGACCGCGCCGACAACCACGACGACCGCGCCGACAACCACGACGACCGCGCCGACAACCACGACG
>JAJZIP010000156.1 GCA_021810525.1 Actinomycetes bacterium
TGGCCCAGGGCTACTTCCCCCAGTTTCGTCGTCCTCGGACACCTTCGTTCTCCATCGCACGTGCGGTGCCTGGCAAGCACCCAGATATTTTTAGAGTTGACTCTCTAGAATAAATCGTACAGTACCAACGGCAAAAGCGCTAAAGATATTCACACACCCGCAGATGCCCACCGAAACGCTCTGTTCGCTCGTGTGAACGGCCTGCAGAATGGAACCGCAAGGTCTCAGGTCAAGCTGACCCTCCTGTGCCACTCCAACAAAGGCTCACCCCTGGACATGAACTACCCTCTTTGCCTTCATCTCGTTCGCTGGCAATGATCCGGCCGGTACGCATTGACAGTCTATGCGCACACCAAAAGAGTGGCGAAGATCCAAGACAACACTCTCAACAATTGAGTCATCGCCATTGCGGGTCTCTATCATTAGAGAAACCTCATCCATGTGGCGAACTTTCTGATGGCGGATCTGGAAATTGACTATCTCCGAGTAGCGTCTTAGCACCTCTTCCACCTGCGACGGGTAGAGGTTTATACCTCGCACCGTGAACATGTCGTCAACGCGCCCGCGTATCCCGCCAACAGCCTTGACAAACGGGCTGCCACAGGAGCAGGGTTCGCGCGACAGCTCCACGAGGTCTCCGGTGCGGTAACGGATCAGGGGAGAACAGAAGCGGCCAAGATTGGTAATCACCAGCTCCCCCGTGCCTTCGGATCTGGTCCCCATGGGATCAGCATCGGTTCCGACTGGAACTACTTCCAAGATGAACTCCGACTCGACAAAGTGGACACCATCCCCTGCGGAACAGGTGAATCCCGTCGGCCCGACCTCGGTCATGCCCGTGTGGTCGTAACACTGCGCACCGAATGCAGTTTCAATTGCTTTCTTGGTAGCGGGGATGCTTGCACCCGGCTCACCAGCATGGAGCGTCTTTTTGATAGAAGACTCCGACAAATCGATGCCCATCTCCTTGGCAACCTCTGCCAGCCGTAGCGCATAAGTAGGCGTCGAGCAGAGCACCGTGGGCTCGAGATCTCGGATGGCCAGAACACGTTGTTCCGAACTCATCGATCCGCCAGGGATCACCATCGCCCCAAGCCTTTCGGCTCCGGCGTATGCGGACCAGAACCCGACGAAGGGACCGAAGCTGAAGGCGAAGAAGATCCTGTCTTCGCTTGTTATCCCAGCCCCCTTGTAGACATGGTTGGCCCATATGCCTGTCCACCAAACCCATGACCGTGCGGTATCCAGCCACCTGAGAGGACGTCCACCTGAGCTTCCTGAGGTCTGGTGGAGACGAACATAGTCGCCGAGAGGGTATGTGAGATTTGTGCCAAACGGAGCATTTTCCTTCTGGTCTTCCACGAGCTCAGCCTTGGTTAGAAAAGGCAGATCGTAGAAGTCGTTCCAAGAACTCACTTCGTGCATGCGTGGCTTATAGAACCGATTTGAGGCCAGCAGCTCTTCTGTGCCGGCCTGCAGCTTCTCTAGCTGCAGAGCTCTTACGTCGTCGTAGGACTCAACTTTCGTGCTCATCTCTCACCATCCCGGGAAAACATGGATAGGCTCTGACAGCTCTTCGCCAATCCCAACCGTCGGATTTTCGAGCCAAAAAGATCTGCCCTTTCCCATGTCGAGGCAGGCATTCCCAGCCCGCTTACATCCGTGACTCGGTTGATCATATACATTTGACCATCCCCCAAACTTTTATCTGGTCCTTCCTACTGCGAGGGATCCGGAGATCTCTCGGCATGGTGGGGACTTTCAATTAACCCAAGGGCGGGGGGTCGAAAAGACATCAACTACACCTGCTGACTTCGCTTCTTCCGATGTCAGCTACGCAAAGCCGGGCGCTCTTCCGCCCATCTTGGAAGACAGCGGCCTTGCAAACTGGCGCACGAAACATCCACCGCCCTAAATTTTTCTCAGTTCAACACGTACGCTTTTTAACTCTTCGCTTTCAAAACTTTTCACTCAGGCAACTTTTCAGACCTTTAAATTTCCGACTCGACGCTGCCGCTCCAGAGGCCCTCGATGATCATGCAACTTCTGCGGCCTCCCGGATAGCCTGCTCGATCGCTCGGCGCGTCATCCTTTTTCTCCATACGTAGGAGAGATCAGCGTTGTCAAGAGGCCGCGCGGGTTTAGCCGCGTCGGTGGCAACCTCCTCGAGAATTGCGGGATCAATCGCCTTTCCTAGCAACGGTTCCGCTGCCTGGCTGACATCGAGTGGCTGCGGACCGACGGCCGTTATCACAATCCGGCACGCCTCGACCAAAGAGCCGTTCATGCGTACGGCGGCTGCAGCCCCCACAAGGGGAAAATCGATCGAGCCACGGCTTCGCACCTTGACGTAGGATGACTTCCACTCCCCCGGCTCTGGCATACGGAGACTCACGAGTATCTCATCAGCCGCCTTGGTGATGTAGAACTGACCGTCGTCCTGGTACAAAGAGGCTACGGGAACCTCGCGCTTTCCATTCGTGCCCGCTAGCACTACCGTTGCATTCATTGAAATGGCGGCAGGGGCTGTATCCGAAGAGGCGATGGCCCGACAGGTGGCACTGGCAGGTGCCACACGGCAGATATCGCCGTCTTTCTTCATGCAAAATCCAAGGGCCTTGCGCCACTCGTAGCTCTCGTCGTAGTAGTTGCAGCGGGTGTCGACGCAGAGATTCCCTCCAATTGTGCCTGAGTTGCGCAGCGCCGGCGAAGAAACCAACCCAGCCGCTTTTACATAGCCAGGATATGCCGATCGCAGAATAGGATTGGACACTACCTCGGTCAGAGTCACGCACGCTCCGATTTCGAAGCCGCCATCCTCCGTCGGGCGGATCTGACGAAGCTCGTCGAGATGCCCAAGACCGACGACTACCTCCGGCTCGATCTGGCCGCGCTTCATCTTTGGCACAAGATCAGTTCCGCCGGCAACAACTCTGGCCCGGTCTCCATACTCTGAAAGGATCTGAACGGCTTCTGCGACAGACTCCGGCCGCAGGTAACTAAAACGGGGAAGACGAAGCATCGAACGGAGGCACCTTTACAATAGACGGGTAGGAAATTTTCGGGAAGTTCTTCGGTCCGTACCGGCCTTCACGTCCCTTGGCTTTTGCGTCGAGCGCTCGCATGATCTTGTCCGGTGTAATCGGCACTTCATCTATCCAGACACCAAGAGCATCATGAACGGCGGAGGCCACAGCGGGAATCACTGGCAGCAGAGGACCCTGCCCGACCTCCTTAGCACCGTAGGGACCCTCAAGGTCAACCGTCTCCACGAGGAACGTGTCAACCTCCGGCATCTCAAAAAAGGTAAACGATTTGTAGTCGAGCATCGAAGGCTGCTTGTGAAGCCCGTGACGATAGAGCTGACCCTCCATCATCGCCTCGCTCAAGCCCATATATACCCCGCCCTCAACCTGACCTTTCACAGCCAAAGCGTTGATCGATCTGCCTATGTCATGTGCTAACCAGACCTTGTTCAGCTGAATCTCACCGCTATAGGGATCGGCATCCAAGTCCACTACTGCAGCCGAGTAGCTGTATGCAGGGCTTGGACCAACGCCGGAGGCCTTGAACTTTCCACCTATATTCGGCGGCGGGGCGTAACTGCCGCGTGTCGCCAAGACGCCAAGCTTTTCCTGAGCCAGCGTTGCAGCCTCCTCAAAAGTCAGCTCTCCGATCTTGCCATCTCCAACCATCACTTCTTGAGGGCTGCACTCCATCTTCTCTGCGACTGCTTCTACGAGAATGTTTCGCATCTCGTGGGCAGCCTGAAGCGCCGCGTTTCCCGCCATGAAGGTGACACGCGAGGAGTACGATCCGAGGTCGACCGGAGTCAGGCCCGTGTCGCCGCTTGTGATCCTGATGTCGGTGGGCTGCAGCCCAAGCTGCTCTGCCGCCACCGTAGCCAGCACTGTGTCAGACCCCTGACCGATGTCGGTGGCGCCGCAGTACAGAGAAACGCCGCCACGGTTCACCTGTATGATGCATTCACTGTGAGGGAGCTTGTTCCAATAGATGGGCAATCCTGCTCCGCACATGTAACTCGAAATGGCAAAGCCCATGCCATGCCCAAGACGCCTCTTGCGATTCAAGAACCCTGACGCCTCGATCACCTGGTCGGTCACCTCTTCAATTCCACACGAGGTGATCCGCAGATGATTGATTGTGCGTGTATACGGTTTAACGTAGTTGCGCCGGCGCAGCTCCACGGGATCGAGTCCGATCTCTTCGGCGATCTTGTCAAGGTGCAGTTCCAGGGCAAAGCGGGGCTGCGGAGTGCCGTGGCCACGCTTTGGGCCGCATGGTGCCTTGTTAGTGAAGACCCTGACGCCTTCAAAGCGATAGGCAGGAATGTTGTACGTCGTCGTCTGAAGCGCTCCGGTATAAAGCATCGAAGCTGGACCATACGATCCGTAGGCGCCACCGTCTAGTGCGGTCCGGAAGTGCATGGCCAATATCTTGCCGTCGTTGGAGACTCCAGTTCTCACCCACATCAACACTGGATGACGTCCACGATGGACGTAGAATACCTCCTCGCGCGTGAGAGTGCACTTGACAGGGCGTCCTGTCACCATCGCGAGCTTACAAACCGCCATTTCATGAGAGAATGGGTCGGACTTCCCCCCAAACCCGCCACCATGTGGAGCGGCTACGACCCGAATATGCCCCATTGGCATGTCGAACACTCTCGCCAAAGCGCGGTGAACATAGTGGGGGTTCTGCGTCGACGACCAAAGTGTCAGTTGATCACCCACAAAGGTGGCAATTGCAGAGTGCTGCTCCATGGGAAGGTGTGTGTTGCCCTCATAGAAGAAAACGTCTTCGCGGATATGGCTAGCGTTTTCGAAGCCCTGATCCACGTCGCCAAATTCCAACGCGCCCATCCTGTGAATGTTGCCGGGTCCGGCGTAGTCGTGGATGGGTTCGTCACTGGGGGCAAGCAATGCGTGCTCGATGGATTCAATAGCCTCCAGCGGCTCGTACTCGACCTTGATGAGCCTGCATGCCGCCAATGCAGTCTCCTCGTCCACCGCCGCTACGGCAGCAACCGGATCCCCTACGAAACGAACCTTCTCATTCTCGAGCGCGTGCTCGTCTTGGCTCGTTGGCATGATGCCGTACTTGATCGGGAGATCCTCGCCAGTGATCACCGCTGCCACGCCATCCAAGGCCTTCGCTGCGCTGGTGTCTATAGAGAGCACACGAGCATGCGGGTGATGACTTCTCAGCAACTTGCAGTAGAGAGTATTAGGCAGCTCCATGTCGTCGGCGTAGGCGGTCAGCCCTATCAGCTTTCCAACTGCATCCACCCTGGGAAGCGACTTCCCGATCACCCGCAGATCCGAACTCGTCTCAGTGACCACGTTCGTCATGCCATGGACCTCCCAGCATCCTCGACGGCCTCTATGATGCTGGCGTATCCGGTGCACCTGCAAAGATTTCCAGAGAGGGCCTCTTTGATCTCCTCTCGGGAAGGGGCGGGGTTGGATTCGAGAAGGGCTACGGAAGACAGGACCATTCCGGGAGTGCAATATCCGCACTGCAGAGCTCCATGATCCATGAAGGCCTGCTGTACCGGGTGTAGCTCAGAACCGTTGGTGACACCCTCTATAGTCGTAACCTCGCTGCCATTGATCTGACCCGGAAGAACGAGACAGCTCAACTGTGGAGCTCCGTCTATGAGCACAACGCATGCACCACATTCACCCGCCTCACAGCCGTGCTTGGTTCCCGTGAGCCTCAAATCCTCGCGAAGAATTTCCAGCAAAGTTGCGTAGGGCTTTACGAGCAGTTCGTGACTGCGCCCATTTACCGAGAGCCGTAAAACCTCATGGCTGCCAATGCTTCCCATACCTACCTCCTCATACGTCTCAGCCCGGCGATCTGGACACCTGAAGCTGGGACGGTCCCTCGACTTCATCAAAACCGTTAAATACGCTCGCAATCGGATCGGAAAAACTTGAGCGCAGAGCTGACCCGGTAAAGCGTTGTGCTGTGGCCTTCGCCGTTCTCATGGCTTTGGGGCAGAGACCAGGCACGGATCACTAAAGAGGCCCGTCGAGACTCTCGCTTTTCTGACCGTGACATGCTGCGCTCCCCCCTGAGCAATACTTTCTATGACATGGCAAAGCGTAGCATGCGCCCCCCATCGCAATTAAATGGATCTCGCGCATTTTCTGCTATGCATAAAAACTATCATCCATCTGGGTACATCGCCATAGCTCGCGCAGCCGATGATCGATTTTGCACCACATCGGAATGCCATGCCATAACAGATTCCCTAGGACTTCAAGCCCTAAAGCACTATTTACATCCTCGCAAAACGCGCTCAAGGGCGCACAGGACCCAGGCCCGCCATCTTTTCAAAGGCGGTTTTTGTTCATCGCCGTAAAGATGGGCAGCCAACGGTTGGAACTCGCGCCAAACATGAATAGAGTTACCTAAAAGTCTCTGTGGCCACGTCAACGGGAACTGTCTATTGCCTGGGATCTCCGGACCAGAGCAATAGAAGCAGCAATGGGCTTGTCTGCTGCGCGTTGGAGACGCCATGACTTGATGTGGACGATAACTTACCCAGCGCAAGACAGGAAGGTGTGAATTACAAAATGAGCCCGACTAACAGGCTGATTATCGGAATTTCCGGCTCCAGCGCCCCGCAGCTGGCCTTGACCATGTTGCGCACCCTAAAAGAAGTCGAGAGTATCGAAGTCCATCTGGTTGGTTCTAAGGGTGCTGAAAAGAGCATCGAATACGAGATCGGCATGACGAGGAAAGATGTAGAGGCCCTGGGAGACATCGTCTATGATCCCGAGGATCTCGGTGCCGCCATTTCTTCCGGCTCTTTTAAAACAATGGGCATGATCGTAATACCTTGCTCCATGAGGACTCTCGCAGCGATTGCCTCGGGTTACACGCCGGACCTTTTGACCAGAACTGCGGACGTCTGTCTCAAAGAACGCCGCAAGCTTGTGATGGTCACCAGAGAAACGCCCCTGAGCCTCATCCACCTCCGCAATATGGAATCGGCCACTCTTGCAGGCGCAACCATCTTGCCGCCAGTGCCGGCTTTCTACCACCACCCACAGACGATCGACGACCTCCTCAAGCAAACCGTTGGCAAGGTACTCGACCAGTTCGAGATAGATCATCAGCTCTTCAAGCGATGGGAAGGAACCGGCACAAAAAACTAGGTGCGCCTTTCATGGGGTGATCCCGGAGGCAAGGTCTTTATCGTCAAGTCAGTGCCCACCTTTGCGCGTTGTCGACTGAGCCCTGAACTAAATCTTTAGGAATATGCAAACCTGCCGCGCACAGAAAGAGTTGAGACGAGCTTGTCC
>JAJZIP010000157.1 GCA_021810525.1 Actinomycetes bacterium
GTCGGTTCTCGACGCACTCGAGAAGAGGTATCCTGCGCTCAAGGGGGCTCTTCGAGACCCCGTTACCGCTCAGAGGAGGCCGTTCGTCCGATTCTTCGCTTGCGGCAAGGATTTGTCGCATCAGTCTTCCGAACTGGCTCTGCCGATCGCAGTTGCAAGCGGCAAGGAACCCTTTCTGATAATTGCAGCAATAGCTGGCGGTTGACCATCGAAGGGTTGGCGAGACGCCTTCCCTGGGAGCTTTGCAGGGAATTGGTTCGTGACTTCTCCCACGAATGATTCCGCCAGCGTCTGAGCGGAACTGTGCCCGCTGCGCCTTGGAGAAGCTTGTGTTATGCTTTCTGCCCTCGTCGACTGAAGGATTACGCCCGGACCTCATAGTAGGCACCTCTGTGGGGCTGTGAATGCCGTGTGGACGGCGGGTCGGCCGGGTTAGAGCGACGGCGCCAAGCAGTATCTTGCAAAGTCAGGTGAAGCTCCCGACCGGATCTTGCAAAGTCATCGCGTCAGTCGCAGAAGAAACAAGGGATCTTGCCGACGGAGTTGCTGCTGTCTCAGGGAAGCGCACTGTGCCTTGATCGAACTTTGGAAGCCGGGGACTGGTGGGCGAGAAGGGAGTTGAACCCTCACATCCTTACGGATACAGGAACCTGAATCCTGCGCGTCTGCCTATTCCGCCACTCGCCCGAGTAGGAGCTATTCTAATATCAGGAAAACTACTCTAGCGGATTTGAAGCATAAGGTCGTTCGTGCGGGGTGCAACAGTGGATACCTGGCTGAAAGCCAGTTGAGAGGCCTTGTACACATATATTGATCTTGACTAAGTAAATTGTAAGCATGGGTCTTTCTAGCTTCGAGTCTCGAATAGAACGCTTGGTAGAGGGAGCGTTTGCACGCACCTCAAAAAGAGGCCTGCAACCTGCGGAGATAGGGCGACGATTGATCAGAGAAATTGAGATCGAGCGCCGCGTGGGTGTTAAGGGAATTGTGGCGCCGAACAGCTTCAGCATCATCTTGTCATCCCGCGATTACGCCGATCTTGAAGGATTTTCATTGACTGTCTGCAATGAACTCGAGAAATTGGCGGTGGATCACTGTTCCCAGAATCACTACAGGCTGCCAGGACCTGTGACCGTGAAGCTTGTTGAGGAAGGAGCATACAAGCCAAGCACCTTTTCAATCGAGCCGGAATTCAATGAAGAGGAGAATTTCCTGGTTGGAGGCTTTCTGTTGCTGCCAAACGGCATGAAGGTGGCAGTGGAGAAGCAGGCGGTGACCATTGGGCGCATGCCGGGCTCTACGGTCGTCATTGACGATCCAAAAGTATCTCGGCAACATGCTCAGATATTTGTCGACCAAGACCAGGTCATTCTGACCGATCTTGGCTCGACCAACGGGACCTACGTCAATGGCGTACGCGTTGCAAGAACAGGACTTCACAATCAGGACGAGATAGTCATCGGCGGTGCCCATATAGTATTTATGGAGAACTAGTCATGCCGGTTCAGCTCCTGAATCTATTCAAGTACCTTCTTATCGTGCTGATATGGCTATTCTTCCTTCGAGTCCTCCGGGCTATTTGGGTCGAGTCGCGGCCCCAGCGCAGTTCGATTGCGGTAGCCACTCCACAGGCTCCCCCTGCCGCCCCTCCCAGAAGTGAAAAAAGCGGGCGGACAAGAAAAGGCGGGGGCTCTGGAGGTCAGCCAAAGCTGACCGTGCTGTCCGGAGGAGCTCTGGTCAAAGGAGCCGAGTTTATGATGAGCGAATCTATGACTTTGGGAAGGGGTCAAGGCTGCAGCGTCTCTATGGCCAGGGATACCTATGCTTCGAGCGTGCATGCACGGATCTACCAGCATTCGAACGGATGGTACGTGGAAGATCTGAACTCGACGAACGGAACCTACGTCAATGGGAAGAAACTCTCCGGTTCTCAGAGTATTGTATCAGGAGACCGGTTGCAGATAGGCCAGACCATATTTGAGGTTAGCCTTTGATATCACTTTCTTGGGGTGTGGCAAGTGATACTGGCCGCATCAGAAAAAATAATCAAGACTCCTATCTTGCAGATGGCACCGTTTTCGCCGTCGCCGATGGGATGGGAGGTCACGTCGGCGGCGAGATAGCCTCAAAGATGGCAATCGATGTTTTCACCGAGGCGTTTTCTGAGACCGAGAACAGCCCCAATATCGTAGATGTGGTGCACAAGGCGAACTCGGCGATTTTGACTCGCGCCTTGCGTGAGCCGAAGCTCGCCGGGATGGGTACCACCCTGTGTCTCTTGTCGGTTTCCGATAATGAGAACAAGTACCAGCTCAATTTGGTAAATGTAGGAGACTCACGGGGATACCTATTCAGGAACGGCGAACTATACCAGCTCACCGACGATCACACCCTGGTTTCCGAGATGCTAAGGTCGGGGGAGATAACGAGGGAGCAGGCTGGGAGCCACAGGGCCAGGCACATTCTGACCCGCGCGCTAGGCGTGGATCCGGAGGTTGAGATCGATCATTGGAAGATTGAGCCCAAGGAGAGCGACCTCTATCTTCTGTGCAGCGACGGCTTGACCAACGAGATGACTGACCCAGAGATCGTGCAGATCCTGGCAAGGCAGGAGCCGACAGACGCGATGGCGCAGGAGCTGGTGAACGGCGCTCTGGCCAATGGCGGCTCTGACAACGTCACCTGCATAGTGGTTAGGGTCTCAACCGTTACCTCAGCCTCTTTGGACTCGGGCGGCGGCGAGAAATCGCGGATTGTCGAGCTCCCCAGCCAGACCAAGATGCGGGAGCGCCTGCAAAGCGCGACTCGGGCGGTAGGGACGGACATTGTCGAGCGTGAGCATTTCTTGAGCGTCTCTCAGCTTCAAAAGGAGCGGGAGGACAGGGACAGAGAACAGAGAGCCCGGGACAACGCCCAAAGGTACGCCGGCTCAGCTGTCAGGGTCAACCCCGTCATCAGCTCCGCTACCACCAGGTCACCTGAACTCTCCGCAATCCCCATGCCGCTGCCGAAGAGGGCCACTGAAAAAAAGTTGCGCTTCGGCTCGTTTCTGAGGAGCATCATATTTCTTCTTATCCTGGCCATCGTGCTGGCAGTGGGGGTAAGTGCGGTTGGGATCTATGCCAACCGCTCATACTTCGTGGGCCTTGACAGCTCCAGGGTCGCCATATACAGGGGAAGACCGGGCGGACTTCTTTGGTACAACCCGACCCTAGTGCAGGAGACCAAGCTGAATGAAAATCGGGTGGCTCCCTACCACCTTCCCGATCTCGAGAAGGGAGTGTCTGAGCCGTCTCTGGCTGCCGCTTTGGCATATGTCAATCGTCTATCGAGCGAATCGAGCCAGATCAACTCAGCTGCGGTGCCCTCGCCCACTACAACTGTGCCAGCTGTGAATCCGACGACGGTGGCGAGCGGAAGTGGATAGACGCATCAGAAACATGGGAGTGTTCCTCGCAGTCTTGTTCGCAATTCTGTTCCTCCAGCTGAACAATATTCAGGTTTTGCAGGCCAGCAAGCTAGACAACAAGCCGGGCAACGCTCTTACCGCCTCCTCGACCAACGTAGAGCCCAGGGGGTTGATCGTAGCTAGGAATGGAACCGTTCTGGCCCGGTCAGTGCCCGTATCTGATCAGTACCACTATCAAAGGGTCTACCCGAACGGGCCTCTGTATGCTGACGTAACTGGGTTCTACTCTCTCATATACGGCACCAGCGGCATCGAATCGAGCTACAACCAGTATCTCGTTGCTCAGCCAAACCCTATCAAGTCGCTTTCGGATATATTTTCACAGCAGCAGAAGTATGTAACCGATAGCGTAGTGCTGACCATTTCCGCAAAGCTGCAGGCCGAGGCTCAGAAGGCGCTTGGTTCGTTGAAAGGTGCGGTCGTGGCGATCGACCCGTCAACCGGGGCGATACTCGCCCTGTACTCGAACCCCTCCTATGATCCGAATCAGCTGGCGTCTCACAATGCGACCGCGGTCGAGGCGGCTTGGCATTCTCTGCAGAGCGATCCCAACCAGCCGATGCTGGACAGGGCTATCGCCAGGGCGTATCCTCCCGGATCAACCTTCAAGATTGTTACCACTTCTGCCGTCTTTGACCACTCGCCTCAGATCGCATCCGAGACGTTCCCATATCAGACCCAAATCAATCTTCCCGACACAACCAACACACTTTCGAACTACGCGCACGAGAGTTGCGGGGGTTCTCTCGCTACGGCGTTGGCGGTGAGCTGCGATACGACCTACGCTCAAATTGGAATGCAGCTGGGGGCCCAGAACCTGTACAATGAAGCTTACTCATTTGGATTCAATCAGACGCCGCCACTTGACATACCGGGTGCAGCGGCGGCCCAGTTTCCGAAGGCGAGCTCATTTGCCCGAAATATACCTGGTATTGCATACTCAGCCATCGGACAAGAGAACGTCTCGGCAACGGCACTTCAGATGGCTCTTGTGGGTGCCGGGATTGCAAATCACGGCGCAATCATGGTGCCTCATCTAATGAGCCAGGTTAGGAATTATCAAGACCAGATCGTGAAGAACTTTGTACCGAAGATATGGAAGCAGGCCACCTCAGCAACGACTGCTTCGCAGGTCACGCAGCTTATGGTAGGTGTTGTCAAGAGTGGAACCGCCCAAGGAATAGCCATTCCAGGGGTGGAGATAGCAGCGAAGACAGGGACTGCACAGACAAACCTGACCGCATCCAACAATCTGTCACTTTCTGGATCTGACAACTGGATGGTAGCCTTTGCTCCTGCCCAGAATCCCAAAATAGCTGTCGCTGTGGTAGTGCCCGTTCAGAAGGGTCTCTCGTCGAGTTCGACTGGTGCCCAGTACGCAGGACCGATAGTGAAATCCATGATCCAGACGGCCTTAGGGCTCTCCTGATAGATAAGGCATGTAGAAGCAATGCTCCCAACAGAAAATAAGCCATACGGCGGAAGGTACGAGCTGATCCAAAAGATCGCTCGTGGTGGCATGGCCGAAGTTTTCATGGCTAAGGATCAGCTTTTGGATCGGCCGGTAGCACTGAAGGTGCTGTTTCCGGAACTCTCGGTGAACGTATCATTCGTCGAGCGCTTCAGGCGAGAGGCTCAAGCCGCTGCTAATCTCTCTCATCCGAACATTGTCTCCGTTTTTGACTGGGGCGAGGCTGACAATACCTACTTCATCGTGATGGAGCTTGTCGAGGGCGTCACTCTTTCCTCCTTGATCAAAGAGAGCGGCCATCTGGATCCGCAAAAGGCGGCTTCGATCGCCGCTGACGTGGCCGCCTCTCTCGCGTTCGCACACAAGCATGGCGTGATCCACAGGGACGTCAAGCCGTCCAATGTCCTTTTGACTGAGGACGGCCAGGTCAAGGTGACCGACTTCGGCATAGCCCGAGCGGCTACCGCGGACGGGGACCTGACTCAAACCGGAGCGGTCATGGGAACCGCAACCTACATTCCGCCGGAACAGGCGCAGGGTTTGGTTGTCGATGGCAGAAGCGATGTCTACTCGCTTGGAGTAGTCCTATATGAGATGCTGGTAGGAAGGGTTCCATTTTCCGGGGACAGCCCGCTTGCCATCGCCTACAAGCACGTTCGCGAAGACGCCCCACGCCCCCGTGCTTTGGTGCCGGCTATCCCAGAGGCGCTGGAGGCGATCGTTTTGAAGGCGATGGCGAAAGATCCAGCGTCGCGCTATCAGAGTGCCACTGAGATGAGAGATGACCTTCGAAGGTTCTTGAACCATCAAGAGGTTGTGGCTCTCTCGGGCTTTGATCCTGATGCGACCCAGGCGCTACCTGTAGTTGACATCTCCCGGGGCGGCGGTTCCCCAACGCAGACGATGCGCACCTCTCCAATCTCATCTATCGACCCACCTGGGCGTGGGACGAACTGGCTTCTGGTCGGGATACTCCTCCTGGTGTTGATCATCGGTGCCCTTCTTCTGGGGGCTAAGTACTTTCTGAATTCGAACTCCAACAATACCCGAGTATCGACCACGGTTCTGGTCCCCGCGGTAGTAGGGGAGAGCGAGACGAATGCGACCGCCACTCTGACCAACCGGGGTCTCAAGTACACGATTTCGCACCAGACCTCGAATGAGCAGTCCGGCACGGTGCTATCGGAGAACCCGAGCGCCGGGGCGACTGTGGACAAGGGCACGTCAGTTGCGCTTGTCGTGAGTTCCAGCATCCCACAGGTCTCGGTGCCAAATGTCGTCGGTCAGACGATAGCCTCGGCCGAATCGACGCTTCTAGCTGCCGGATTTCAGGTGACCACCAATTATGTCAACAATCCCGCAACTGTGGGTACTGTGACGTCGGAAACGCCTCCTGCTTCCAACCAGGCTCCCAAGGGATCGTCGGTGACCCTGGATGTCTCCAATGGTCCTTCTCAAATAGCGGTGCCGAACGTCGTTGGTCAACCGGTGGCTCAGGCTGCGAACACGCTCGGATCGCACAATCTGACACTGGGCAACGTCACATATGCGCCATCTCCGACCGTCGCAAATGGGGATGTCATATCCACCAACCCGGCGGCCGGGACGAGCGTAGCTCCTAATACCTCGGTCGACGTCGTAGTGTCACAGGGTCCAAGTCCGACCACCACCACCACTGTCCCGCCAAGTTCTACTACGACAACCTTTCCGTCGACTACGACCACGACTGCCGCACGCTAGCTACTGAGAATCCGCTTTGCCCTGATCTGTCGGGCCATATCGAGAAAGTTCCTAATTATGGTCTTGCCGCAGTCGGTGTAGATGGATTCCGGATGAAACTGTACCCCCTCGACTGGGAGGCTTGTGTGGCGAAGCCCCATGATAAGGCCGTCTTCACTGGTTGCAGAGACAATGAGCTCCGGAGAGAGGCTTTCTTGCTCGACTATGAGGGAGTGGTATCTTGTAGCTCTGAACGGGTTTGCCAGCTCATTGAATACGCCATTACCGTCGTGGCTGATCATCGAGGTCTTGCCGTGCATCAAATAGGGGGCCCTTACAACCTTTGAGCCGAACACCTCGCCAATGGCCTGATGTCCAAGGCATACGCCGAAAACAAATATCCCGCTCTCCGCGGCGACGCGAACCAGTTCATTGGTTATGCCAGCCTGGCTGGGAATTCCCGGTCCCGGAGAGATGAGAATGCCATCAGGCTGGAGTTCAAGCACTTCGTGTATCGTGACCTTATTGTTTCGGTAGACTATAGGCGCAGCCCCCGCTTCTCCAAGGTATTGAACGAGGTTGTATACGAAGGAATCGTAATTGTCCACCACGACAATTTTTTGAGCTTCGATGTTTCTTTGCACGTTTTCCAATTTTCGAACGGATTTG
>JAJZIP010000158.1 GCA_021810525.1 Actinomycetes bacterium
AGCGATCGTCGATTGTTCTCGGGGTTGCATCTGAGCTCGCGGGGGAGGCAAAACGGCTGCGGCTTCATCTGATCGAGGCGGCGAGATTCAGGTCCGAACGTCTCAATGATGCCCGTACAAGGCGCTTGCAGCTTGAAGCGGAGCTGGAGGCTAAGCGAGAGGCGCTGCAGCTCAGTGCCATTCGGCGGTCGGAGGCGAGAGTGCGGCTGGAGACAATGGGGGAGAGGATCAGGAGGGAACTCAGCATCGAGGTGGAGATTGCCAAGAGTACTCCGATTCCCGAGGGGGTTTACCCGGCCGAGGCTGAGCTGGTTCTTCGACAGCTGGAAGAGGAGCTTTCAAGGTTGGGGCCCATCAACGAACTGGCTGAGATTGAGCTGGCAGAGCTGACCGAGAAGCTGGAGTTTCTAGACACGCAGCTCGATGACGTAAAGGCCTCGCGGCGTGAATTGGGCAAGGTGATTAGATCGATCGATTCCGAGATTCTTCAACTCTTTCAGGGCGCGATCAACGACGTCACCGAGAACTTCTCTATCCTGTTTGACCAACTCTTCCAGGGTGGTAAGGGCAGGCTTGTCCTGTCTGATCCGAACGAGCCTTTAGCGTCCGGCCTCGATTTAGAAGTTACATTGCCTGGAAAGAGCGTCAAGAGGCTGTCACTTCTCTCTGGAGGTGAGCGTTCACTTGTTGCTTTGGCGTTCCTGTTTTCAATCTTCGAGTCCAGGCCGTCACCCTTTTATATTCTGGATGAGGTGGAGGCGGCGCTCGATGATATAAACCTCAACAGGTTCCTCAAGCTGATTACGTCCTTTGGAAAGAGCTCGCAGCTTCTCATAATCTCCCACCAGAAGAGGACCATGGAGGTGGCCGACCTCCTGTACGGGGTGACCATGCAGGCGGGCGGCTCCAGCAAGGTGGTATCGCAAAGGATGTCTCAAGTAGCCGCTAATGCCCAATAGGCGCAAATGCCGTCGATCTCTTTTTTTGATTGTCTAGGCTGACTAAGCGATGATAACTGAAATAGTGGTTGTAGCTGTCCTAGTGATTCTGATTGCTGCCTCGGCGGTCTACCTCGTTGCAAGAAGAGGGAGACCGAAGCTCACAGCTCCTGGAAGCCCGACGCTTGTTCAACCACGAGGCGAGGTTTCCGGCAAACCAGCTCCGAGCGCCGAAGAGGTGGCGCCCGAGGTGACCACCCCTGGAGACATGAGAAAGGGTGTTGGCCGTACTCGTGTCCCTTTCAGCAGGCTGTTTGGGAGAATCTTGGGAGGTGATAGTCACGACCAACTTCTATGGGATGAACTCGAAGAGACCCTTCTCCTTTCGGATCTCGGGCTCGACTTGACCTCTAAGGTCATCGAGGGAGCCAAGAAGCAGCTGGTAGCCAACGACTCTGCGGATGGAGTATTGATGGCAAACGCGGTCAGATCGGAGCTGAGGAGCCTTTTTGTAGATCGGGATCGGGAACTCGAATACTCCGAGGAGTCACCGACCGTGTGGCTGGTTGTTGGTGTGAACGGGGTTGGAAAGACTACGTCGATAGGCAAGCTCTCGGCTATGGTTTCCGCTGATGGAAAGAGGGTGATCTTGGCGGCCGGAGATACCTTCAGGGCGGCGGCAGCAGACCAGCTGCAGATGTGGGCCGAGCGCACAGGGGCTGATATAGTGCGATCGGTTCCTGGTGCCGATCCATCTTCGGTTGTCTACGACTCGATCCAGAGGGCCGCCGCAAGGGGCTACGACGTGGTCATTGCAGATACTGCAGGCCGGCTTCATACCAAGTCGAACCTAATGGATGAATTGCACAAGCTCAGGCGCACCGCCGAGAAAGAGCCAGGCCACCTAACCGAGGTGCTGCTAGTACTAGATGCGACTACCGGCCAGAACGGTTTGGTCCAGGCGAGGGAGTTTGCAAAAGCGGCGGGAATTACAGGAGTAATCCTCACCAAGCTCGACGGATCAGCAAAGGGTGGAATCGCTTTGGCGGCGGAAGCGGAGTTGGGCGTGCCAATCAAGATGGTCGGAATCGGGGAGAAGGTTAGCGACCTTATACTGTTTTCGCCAGATGAATTCCTCGACGCCCTGCTCGAAGCTGGAAATGACGCGTAAATACTGGACCTGGGTGTTAACTGATGTTCGATAACCTTACTGATCGATTTGAAGAGATTTTTTCCCGTATCCGGGGCAAGGGAAGGCTAAGCGAGGCCGAGGTTGATGCGGTCCTTCGCGAGATACGGGCTGCCCTGATCGAGGCGGACGTAAATGTCGGGGTCGTGCGGTCCTTCATAGAGCGCGTAAGAGAGAACACTGTTGGCGAGGAGCTACTAAGGAGCTTATCGCCGGCGCAGCACGTGATCAAAGTCGTCAACGCTGAGCTTACAAATGCCCTGGGAGGCCAGAACCTCAAAATAACCTATGCAAGCCGGCCTCCGACGATAGTGCTTTTGGCTGGTCTGCAGGGAGTCGGCAAGACGACTGCAGCGGCCAAGCTTGCCCTGTGGTTTCGTCACCATGGGAGAAATCCGTTGCTGGTCGGAGCTGACCTTCAGCGTCCTGCGGCAGTGGAGCAGCTGCGTGTGTTGGGTGGGCAGGCAAACGTGCCTGTGTTCTCGCTTGAGGGTGATCCAGTGCGAACCGCTGCTGCGGGGGTCGAAGAGGCGCGAAGGATTGGGAAGGATGTCGTTGTCGTCGACACCGCAGGCCGGCTCTCGATAGACCAGGAATTGATGGGCGAGGTCAGTCGAATCTCGGACTCGATATCTCCCAACTATACCTTCTTGGTCATCGATGCAATGGTAGGTCAGGACGCCGTCAATTCGGCAAAGGTTTTCAATGAGGCGCTTGCGCTGGATGGGATCATTCTTACCAAGCTGGACGGTGACGCCAGAGGTGGAGCAGCCCTATCCGTGCGTCAGGTGGTTGGGAAGCCTATAACCTTCGTTTCAACTGGCGAGAAGCTTGCGGATTTTGACCTGTTCTATCCAGACCGCATGGCAAACCGGATTCTTGGCATGGGCGATGTTCTCACGCTGATCGAACAGGCCGAACGGAATCTTGACAAGGAGATCACCGATAAAGGTGCGAAAAAGCTCAAGGGTGGCAAGTTCGACCTTGAAGACTTTTTGGAGCAGATGCAGCAGGTCAAGAAGATGGGGCCACTGAAAGGCGTGCTTTCGATGCTTCCCGGGGTTCCGAAGGAGATACGCAATGCCGACATCAACGAGCGCGAGTTGGTGAAAGTCGAGGCGATCATCTCCTCGATGACGAGGGCGGAGAGGGCGAATCCGGACTCGATTGATGGTTCTAGACGTCTGAGGATTGCCAAGGGCGCCGGAACCACTACTGCTGCGGTGGGCACTCTGCTCAAGCAATTCAAAGATATGCAGAAAATGATGCGTTCCATGGGCATGGGTGGCCCTTCTGCTACCAAAAAGTCACCAAATCGGGCAAACAATAGGAAGAAGAAGCGACGCTAGCCTAGACTATTGGTCAGCCGCCCGAATAGACAATAGGTGGGCGTTGCAGTGATTTACGGGGAAAGACCTTAGACTATAGCGGCTGATGACTGATGCCATATTTTTGGGATTTATCTAGATGGCTTCAGTCCAATTGGTTTTAGAAAGAACAAGGAGCAGTTAGTGGCGGTGAAGCTACGGTTAGTTCGAATGGGAAAGAAGAAGCAGCCTACATACAGGATTATTGCTGCCGACTCCCGTTCACCTAGAGATGGTCGGTTTATAGAGATACTGGGGCACTACGACCCTAAGCAGGAGCAGTCAAAGATCGTCATCAACAACGAAGCAGCGGTCAAGTGGCTGCGCCAGGGTGCTCAGCCAACCGAGACTGTTGGTAAGTTGTTGAAGATTTCGGGTGCGTGGGACCAGTTCAAGGCAAAGGCGGCTGATTAATCCAGTGAGTACGACTGAGCCGTTGGATCACAAAGAGTCCGAAGAAACCGAGGAAGAACTCGCGGTGTCGGTTCTTAGGTACCTTGCATCGCAAGTAGTAGACAATGCTGATGCCATCAGCATCAGGCGTGAGGTCTCTGAGGATGGCAAGCTTCATCTCACACTGCAGGTTGCCGATGAAGACATGGGTAAGGTGATAGGCCGCAAGGGCCGCGTGGCGTATTCAATTAGGACTATTGTACGCGCGGCGGGTGCTCGTGAAGGTTTGGATGCCTCAGTGGAGATAGTGGAGCGATAGGACAGAAATGTCGCCATGGCCGAAAGAATGGTTGAGGTCGGCTACATAGTCAAGGCACATGGCATCAAGGGCGAAGTGATCGTTGCGTTGACCACAAATAGGTCGGAGAGGATCCTACCTGGGACGACCCTTTGCTGTTCCGGCAAAGAACTGGAGATCGCCGCATCCTCTCCACATCTAGGCCGTTGGATCGTTCGTTTTGACGGGATTGACAACAGGACTCTTGCGGAATCTTTGAGAGGTAAAGCCTTGTCGGCTCCTCCGCTCACGGACGAAAGCGAAATCTGGATTGACGAAATCGTCGGGCTTCCTGTCTTTGATCAGCAGGGAGAACTTCTCGGTTCTGTTGAGGCCCTAGAGATCAATCCAGCTTCTGACCTGCTTGTCCTTGACTCGGGCCTACTTATACCACTTGTCTTTCTCAAAGACGATGCCCCGGACTATCGGCAAAGCAAACAGATTCATGTCGAGATACCAGAGGGGCTTATAGAGAGCGAGTCTTAGGTGCAAATTGCCGTCATTTCGTTATTCCCCGAGGTGATCGAGGCCTACCTTTCCTTCTCTCTTCTGTCGAAGGCCCGCGAACGCCAAATCTTCTCCTTAGATGTTCATGATCCGCGAGACTATGCAAGAGATCTGCACAAGACCGTCGATGACGCTCCGTTCGGAGGGGGGCCGGGAATGGTGATGATGTGTCAGCCGGTGTTCGATTTGGTCGCAGACCGTAGGCCTCCTAGACCAATAATCGCCCTCTCGCCCGGAGGCCGAGTGTTCAGCCAGAAGATGGCAAAGGAGCTCAGCACCGGCGACGGATTCACCCTATTGTGCGGCAGGTACGAAGGGTTGGATCAGAGGATTATCGACAAGATCGTGGACTTCGAGCTCTCCATCGGCGATTTCGTGCTAGCGGGGGGTGAACTCGCGGCGCTCTCGGTCATCGAGAGCACGGTGAGGCTGATCGGTGGGGTCTTGGGTAACGAAGAATCTTCTGTAGAGGAGAGCTTCGCGGAGGGATTGCTCGAGTATCCCCACTACACTAGACCGGCCAGCTTAGATGGATTGGAGGTTCCAGAGGTTCTGCTCTCTGGCAATCATGCGCTGATTGCTGAGTGGCGCAGGGCTGCCGCGCTCTATAGAACCCTCATCCATCGACCCGACCTTATTCGGGCACGAGGCGGTCTTAGCAAAGAGGATGAGCGGATTCTTGCAAAGCACGGTTATTCTTATAACGTCTTTGAATAATTTTTAGGAGTTCCAAGAACGATGAAGCCAACCGACCTAGTTGATAGGGAAAGTCTTCGAGAAGACGTACCCGCTTTCGGACCCGGTGACACTGTCAAAGTACACGTAAGGGTGGTAGAAGGCACCAGGGAAAGAGTCCAGATCTTTCAAGGTGTCGTAATCAGGAAATCCGGTTCAGGGCTGCAGGAGACTTTTACGGTTCGTAAGGTTTCTTTTGGCGTTGGCGTGGAGCGAATCTTTCCCGTTCACTCTCCGATCATTGCGACACTCGAAGTCGTCTCTCGGGGTGATGTTCGCAGGGCAAAACTCTACTATTTAAGAGATCGGGTCGGAAAGGCCGCGAAGATCAAAGAAAAGCGCTAAGAATTATATTTAGTGCTGGTTTACTTTTTTCAAATGGAGTGGCTCAGGTGAACTTTGGCCACTCCATTGTTCAGTTAAAGGTTGGAGAGTACATATGAGCTCAGAAGATCTTGAAAATTATGAGACGGAGATTGAGCTTGCCCTTTACCAGGAGTACAGGGCGGTTCTTCCAATGTTTCAGTATGCCGTTGAGACGGAACGAAGGTTTTACCTTACGAACGAGGTTAAGATCACTCCCCTTGGAGAAGGCGACAGGTCGTATTTCCAGGTGGAACTCAAAGACGCTTGGGTCTGGGACATGTACAGGCCGGTTCGTTTTGTCGACAACGTCAAAGTGGTGACCTTCCGAGATGTTAATATAGAAAAACTACCTGAGCATCAAGAAATCTGAATCAGAGCAGAACCAAAGACAGCATTAATGGGCTTGAACTGGGGCTTGAATTGTCGCGAACCGTATCGATTGAATTCTGGCTACCTGCAAAGGCTGGGGTTCATCTGGAGCGAATGTGCATGGGTCTAAATCTGATCAGCGCTTAGTATTCTTGCGTTGCGCTTTGGAGGCAGGAACCCTGTTTTGTCGTCGCACCCAGCAGTAGTGGTGCCAATGACGTCGCAGATCTGGAGCATCATTAGGCACCACGACTAAGTGCGTGGACCCTTTTTCAATGATGTCATTGCACTCGGGACAGATGTAGCTCTTGAGGGCTTGATAGCCCTGAATTGCTCGAAGCGTAGCGTCGTAGCCTGTGAGTGGATCCGACACCATTTCGTAACTTACGAAGCCGTCATAGTTCAAAGAATTTGGAGCTTGCCGACTCTCGTCACGTACTCTTGCTTTTCTACGTTTGTTTCGCTTTTTCATTTGCATATTTCCAGCTGCGACTGACAAGGTTTACGACGCAGAATTCCTTATATGGTGCTCGGCCGAGAGGAAATCCCGAGTGAAATGCTAGTCTATGCTGCTCGTCTCCATTCGCAGGACATCTCCCGCGTGCGCGGTGAACGCTTCAGGGGGTGATGGCGTGCAGTCCCGGAGAATCGAATCCCTTGTTTGTGAGAAAGGTGCAAGTTATACCACGTTATCGGAGACTCTCGTGATAGTGACGGACCACTGGCCAGGGTCACACTGGTGACCGGGTGAGCTCTTGCTCCAGAGGCTGTGTCGGTGCCAGCTCGGATAGTTCTATGCCGCTTGCATGTCGCAGATTCGAGGGAAACAGCAGCCTTTAGGGTGGCAAATAGGCAACGCTAGCAGCGCCGGCACAGGTGAGTTTTGGAAACGGACTTGCCGTATCCTCGGAGTAGACTAAACGCGTGCGCATCCGCCGGAGGTTGTATCTGGGACAAGGCATATTGGTATCCGCGAGATCCAAGCGGTCTTTGCTCATATTTCATTCGGGGCGGGCGCAAGCACTCGTGCGAATGCCGC
>JAJZIP010000159.1 GCA_021810525.1 Actinomycetes bacterium
TCCGATCTGCTCCACAGACTTTGCGTCAAAGAGATGGACCGCTACGTCACTGCACTGCGCCAGATTGGCAATAACCACATTGAGCGCGACGCTTTTTCCGCTCCCAGGTTCTCCCCCAATAAGCAAATTGCGTTCGATGAGTGAAAGCTTGACTTCGTTGCCATCCCGATCGATCCCGATGGGAATCGGGTCCCATGCAGAGGTAGGTTGCCTGACACCCTTCGCGCTTGTCCACGTGAATTCCTTACCTTCAAAAGGGTCTTGCATGTAGATGGCACAGACGACGATCGAGGCATTCGTCTTGGCCCGATCCATCCGCACTTCTCTCGCACCAAAGTGGACCGCTAGATAGGAAGCAAGTTTCTCAAACTCCTCCAAAGAAGTACCACTAGCTAGGGACAAAGTCAAACGAACTCCACAGTTGAATCGTTCGACCTGTATTAGGGTCGGCCGCTTCTTGGCGATCACGGAGTCTTGGGAATCCAAAGCCTTATTGAACCTCCGACTCCAACTCGACCAACGAAAAAGTCTTCCTACAGCGTGTCGAGTTTGAGAGAACGTTAGGATTGATCCAATAAGTCCGCCGAGGATGACTCCAGTCGGCCAATATCCGAGATAGCGAGATCCCTCGTAGAAGGCTCCCCCAAGAATTACCAGGACGGCCACTTCGACTTTGAAGGCCCAGAGTTCTTCGGTTGCCCACTCAATTATTTCATCGGTCATGCTTGGTTCGGTTGTGTTGTTAGTGCTCATGTCAACTCCTCATTTCCGTTAGTTGCCGAGCCAGAGCCCAAATTGACTCCAGCTCGGCGCTGTTAGTTACCTGCCTGTTGGAGTGGTAGGTTCGATTCGATCAGCTGTAAAACTGACTCCACTTCTCTCACCCATATTCCATGGGCTAGCGGTCAGACCTGCAACTTTGACGTTGGTGCCTGTAGTGACCCCAGCTGGCTTCCCAGCTATCTTTACATGTAGAACTTCCGCTCCACCGTCGGTCATCCAGACCAGTTGCACGCCATAGAGAGGTAGGCCCTCCTTGGTGATCTTCTGTACACCCGTAGCCGAATCCATTAGCGCTTCAGGCTCCTTCGCAACCAGTAGTGTTGACCCGCTGGTGTCTAGCTTGAGCTTCATTAGTTACCTCCATTATTCCAACCGGTACCTCCGGCATGCATATCTTTCGACGAATGTTGTGGTGGATATCAAGGGATAAATGGTGGATCTCTTCGGATCTTAAAATCCAGGAAAATCCGTGTTATCTTCAGTAGCGCTCAGAGATGCCGAAAACTATTCCATGGATGTACAAGTTTTTGAAGCCGCCCTAAAGGACCTCTCGATGTCGAGAAGCGAGCTATGCCGAGCGGCCTATATTGAATCTAGACAACTCAATCACTATATCCGTGGCACTAAAAAGCCCCATGATGCGACTAAAAATAAAATTGCTAAGGTGCTAGGACTCGAGAGATATCAACTGTGGCCGGAGGATGGGCCAGTTAAGACTGCGGCCCATAACGAGATTGTCAACGCCTGGCCCCATCGTAGCGAGTGTCCATTGGACCTATGGTGGAACCTCCTTCAAAGTGCGGAGGAACGCATAGAGCTTCTTGGTAACGATATGCAGTTTTTGCATGAAGACCACAGCGAGGTCGTTAATCAGCTCAGGTTTAAGGCTATTGCGAGATGCAAGGTTCGTATTGTCATGCCTAGCCCTGAAATTAGGGTCGAGCAGGACCGTGCTATCCTAAACGAATTCAAGAAGCGTATGTCGTTCCTAAACAGCTTTCGAGCCCTTCAGCATGACAGAGCGGGAGCCATGCCAGCACCTTCATGTGGGCCGGACTTGAGATATCAAAAGTCGCCGATCCAATATTCGATGTCCCGATTTGACGACGACATGCTAGTCAGTACAAATCTGTACAATCAGCATGGTCGTGCTGCGCCTTTGTTCCGGATTCACTTTGATAAAGAAGGTGGGCTGTTTTCTGCATATGTCCAAAACTTCGAAGAGATCTTTCGCGACTCCATTCCATGCTCTTAGCAATCGGAGTGCCTGCCGGGGTTGTGCTCTGGTTCAGCTGCTTCTGGGCTACTGCTCATAGCCCAGAAGCCCTTGCGGTAGTTGACAACAGCCGTAAAGGGAACCTGCTTATCTAATGAATCGATACCAAGCCCTGATCGATACCGGGAAGCGGCGGAGGGGCAGCAAAGGACGACATACTCCATGCTGCATTTGAAAGGTCAGGGAGAGAGCCTGGCTGCAGTGATAACGTTGCCCAGCTGATCAACGTCTATTCAGATCCTAGCCCTATCGCTGCCAATAACGATGGGGAAATTGCCATCGGTTAACTATTTAATGTTCCGGCAGGTTCGTTGGCGGGAGACTTAGGAAAAGTTCGGATTTAAGCAAGGTGGTGTCGGTGATGCAACAGCACAGATTTGCCTGAGTGACGGTTTTGTTCTTGTTCAACACTTGATCACTCTCTGCGTGCTTTGCGATGATCTGATTAAGCACGTACTTTTTGCCGTTCATGCATTGTTCCTCCCGTTATTGTTTTGATCGACCTTGTCGCTTTAGGAGTGAATTACATAGGATTCACCGGCGCATGTCGTTGCGGCAGCATCTCTTGACCTTGTTGGTTCTGCGGGCGATCTGCATCGTGTGGCCGTATAGTACATTAAAGGTTCGTAGTGGGTTAGTTAGCCTGGTACAAGTCAAGATCTCACTGGGAAGCGTGACATGACTTGATCGAGACCACGCAGATGAGCGTAGTGTTCCCGGGACGACTGATGCGGTACCAAACGCGTGAGTCGATGCTGGTCGTGTTCCGCAATATAGGTCGCCCAGTCAAAATTGCGAAAGCTGGTCTTTGTGAGAGAGGACGCGTGCCCTTTGTTGTGTAACCAAACTGCCATGACCAAGGCTGCGCTTTCGGTAATGTCGTCAATGATTTTCGATGAGAAGCTTTCCTCCTGTATGTTCACCATCACAACCTGGAACAATCTCCGATGCATGCTGTCTATAAGTTCCTTCGCTGGTGTCCTCACCTGTGGAGGGGCATCCATGCTCTGACGCTAGGTCTGCTTCAAGGTGCTTTCAATCCGTGCGTCACGTATCAATGGCCCTGTTCGCATGGGATGTTACAACTTTCTCTACTACTTCAAGAGAATGTGCCCATGATCGTGCTCGATCGGGCGCTTGGCCCTTCGGGCCGGCGCCCGATCGAGTCACTTGAGCGATCCCCTCGGAGCAGGAAGCTGCACAACCGCTACTGCCTTGGCCTAAGGACTCTCGTCCACAAGCTGGCATCAACGGTCTCTAATCGATGCATCGGCCGGCACCACGCGGACACTTCGCGAGTCTCGTCAGGGCCTTGACCACGGCGTGCTCACAAAGCTATCGCTGGCGTCTGTTTCTGTCTCCGGCTGTTATCCGATCTGGTCTTGCCTCCAGAGTCATCTCGATGCCTTGCGAGCGATTCCGACCGCAGTTCAGCTGGAGTAGTTCTAGATCCGACCGACTTGTCTCATCTCTTTCTCTTGTTGGCACTTCCTCGCGCTTAGCAACCCTACCAGAGACTTTGAACGGGGCTACAAGCCCTGAAATGTACTCAGCTTTGCTTCGGGGCTATTTCGCCCCGTCTCGCTCTGGTGAATCGGGTGCATCGCAAGAAAGCGCCAACAAGAGATAAGGAGTCGATGATGATAAATCACAATTCGCACGCAGAACTATTAACCAAACTAACGGATGGGATAATGGAACTTTCGGATCAATCGAGCTGGAGGCAGTACCTGAAATGCCAGGCTCTCTTTCACAACTACAGCTTCAATAACACGATGCTGATCGCCAAGCAGTACCCGAGCGCTACCCGGGTAGCAAGCTTCAACTCCTGGCGCAAACTCGGACGTATCGTTCGCAAGGGTGAGAAGGCTATCTGGATCATCGCTCCGATGATCTATCGTGAAGCTACCGATGAGGATCCAGTTATTAAAGGATTCAAGTACGTCCCGGTCTTTGATCTCTCCCAGACAGACGGCGAGGAACTTCCTTCGCCGTGTGCCAAGTTATCGGGAGATGATCATCTCAGGCATTACGAGGCCCTCGTCAAAGTGGCCAATGATTATGGCTTTTCCGTCGAGGACGCTCTTCTCGCAGAAGAGATCAACGGGTTCTGCAGCTATCGGGAACGCATGATCAAGATCAAGGTAGATAATTCACCGGCTCATCGGGTAAAGACTCTGGCTCATGAACTCAGTCACGCACTCCTGCACGAGAACGAGTCAAACCGTCAGCTGGCCGAACTCGAGGCAGAATCAAGTGCTTATGTGATCTGCCAAGCTCTTGGCATCGACTCTGGCGGCTACTCCTTTGGCTATGTCGCTATCTGGGCCGGTGATCCAACTCAAGCTATCATCAAGATTAGGACCTCTGCTGAGCGAATTCAACGGACCGCTGAGGCGGTCGTATCCTCGATCCTCTCATTTAGTTGATTCAGATAGGGCTTGGTCCATGTGAGATCCGTAGGCTTAGGATACTGAACCATCATTAGGTGCACAGCCGTTTCGGATCACGTGACAGGTGCCTCATTGACAACCCGACGGAAGTGCCACCAGCTAAACGACACCTGATAAGAACCCCTGCTGTCTCCATCTCGTGCTATGGTAGAAACGGGCACACAAGCTGCCTGGCTGGGTTTCTGGGAGTTGAAATGGGGCCTATGCTAGGAACCGTCTTGGAAGGAGTTAGCCGGCTAATGATCATTAGCAACAGGTCGAGGAGAGCTGCGTGACTTTACGAAAGTCCGATCTCTACGGCTCTCTCTGGAAGAGTTGCGACGAGCTGCGCGGTGGAATGGATGCCTCTCAATACAAGGACTACATCCTGACCTTGTTGTTCGTGAAGTACGTATCCGATAAGGCAAAGACTGACCGGAACAGTTTGATCGAAGTCCCAGTTGGTGGATCCTTCGACGACATGGTCGCACTCAAGGGTGACAAGGAGATCGGCGACAAGATCAACAAGATTATCGCCAGGCTTGCCGAGGCTAACGACTTACAAAGAGTCATCGACCAGGCTGACTTCAACGATGAGGAGAAGCTCGGTAAAGGCAAGGAGATGCAGGACCGCCTCTCCAAGCTCGTCGCCATCTTCGCTGACCTTGACTTTCGAGGTAGTCGGGCCGAAGGTGACGATCTACTCGGTGATGCCTACGAATACCTGATGCGCCACTTTGCAACCGAGTCCGGCAAGTCCAAGGGACAGTTCTACACCCCCGCCGAAGTATCTCGGATTCTCGCGAAAGTGGTAGGTATTGGTCCAGATACCAAGCAGGACCACACGGTCTATGACCCTACCTGTGGTTCCGGGTCGCTCTTGCTCAAAGTGGCCGACGAAGCTCCTCGTGGCATCACCATCTATGGGCAAGAAAAGGACAACGCCACTTGGGCACTCTCCAAGATGAACATGATCCTGCACGGCAACGCGGATGCTGATATCCGAAAAGGCGATACCATTACTAGCCCAGAGTTTTTGAATGGTGGACAACTTCGTACCTTCGACTTTGCTGTTGCTAATCCTCCATTTTCAGTGAAGTCATGGAGTAGAGGTCTGGAGAACGACTATGGTCGCTTCGACTTCGGCAGACCTCCTGAAAAGAACGGCGACTACGCCTTCTTACTACACATTTTGAAGTCCTTGAAGAGCACTGGCAAGGCGGCTATCATCTTGCCCCATGGCGTGCTCTTTCGCGGAAACGCCGAGGCAACCATTCGCAAAGAGCTCGTCAGACATGGCTACATCAAGGGGATCATCGGACTGCCTCCCAACCTCTTCTATGGCACCGGCATTCCAGCCTGCATTGTGATACTTGACAAAGAGAACGCCCAAGCTCGCAGCGGGGTCTTTATGATCGACGCCTCGAAGGGCTTCATGAAGGACGGCCCGAAGAACCGCCTTCGTAGCCAGGATATCCACAAGATTGTCGACGTATTCAATAAGCAGACAGAGATCGCTCGCTACTCCCGCATGGTGCCATTTACCGAGATCGATGATCCAAAGAACGACTACAACCTCAACATCCCTCGCCATATCGATTCCTCTGCGCCCGAGGACATCCAGGATCTCCATGCCCATGTCCATGGCGGCATCCCGGAGCGAGACGTAGATGTACTCGCTCCCTACTGGGATGCCTTCCCGAGCTTGCGTTCAGCGCTCTTCAAGCCGAACCGTCCTGGTTATGTGGATCTGGCGATCGATATCACAAAAGTCCAGCAAGCCATCCTGGACTCCGATGAGTTCAGGAGCTTTGCGGAAACGGTCAGGCACAAAGTCGATGACTGGTTTATGGACCATCGTCTAGCACTGGAGAGCCTGAGCTCTGACACCAAACCGAACGCTCTCATTACTACACTTGGCAACGACTTGTTAGAACGGTTCAAGGCTGCGCCGCTACTTGATGCCTACGATGTCTATGAACAACTCATGACCTACTGGCACTTGACAATGCACGACGACATCTTCCTGCTAATGAATGATGGCTGGGTTAACGCTGCCAAGCCTCGCAAGACCATTGAGGACAAGGACCGCAAATTGGCAGAGACCCCTGACCTTGTAATCGGGACTGGGAAGTCGGGCTCCAAGTACAAGATGGACCTGGTACCACCGGAGCTGATTGTCGCTCGCTACTTCGGTGATGAACAGATCCGAGTGGACGAGCTCCAGGTTATAGCTGTGGAAACCAGCAGGGCAATCGAAGAGTACACAGAAGAACATGGAGTCGAGGACGGTCAACTATCAGAAGCCATGGATGATGGCAAGGTGATCAAGTCCCTTGCAATATCTAGGCTCAAGGAAGCTAAGCGGGAGGGATCCGACCCTGACGAAGTCAAGGCTCTGGAGCGGCTACTTGAGCTGTATGCCGAGGAGACCTCGGCCAAGAAGGCTGCCAAGGATGCCCAATCTGCTCTGGATCTCGCAACGTTGAGGAAGTGCGGAGAGCTAAACGAGGCAGATATCCAACAACTGGTGCTCGAGGATAAATGGCATGCCAGTATTGCAGCCGGTGTCGGAAGCGAGGTCAACGCACTCACGCTAGCTCTTGTCGCTCGTATCCAGGAACTCGGGGAGCGCTACGCTGAGACTGTTGATGAACTCAACGAACAACTGAGAAGCCTTGAGATCAAGGTCGCAGCGCATCTGGTTGATATGGGGGTGGAGTGATGAGTGCGATAATAACGT
>JAJZIP010000160.1 GCA_021810525.1 Actinomycetes bacterium
GAAAGCTAGATCGGACCAAGCCAGGATCAAAAAGACACCGCAAGCTGGACATGGCCAGAAAAAAGATCCAAGCCAAGACTAAAAGACAGCTCCGAGACTTCTTTCACCAGATCTCTTGCAAGGCTACAAACCACGTCATCTCCAACAACACCAGATGGCTCATCTACGCAGATTTGAGAGATAGAGCATCACGTATCTCCGGGCCGTCCAACGCTTGTCACCTGGCCAGTCTAAGACACACCACAAGGTGCAGCGCCGCAAGGCCAGAGTTCTAAGCAGCGCCCAGAATTGGGCCTCGCTTGGAGCAATTCAAGTGAGCAAGCCGACTGAAGCCAAGTCACCCACCGGCTCCCAAGAGCCAGACCCGATGGTCGTGGTGGCATGACAGAAGCATTCGCCGCTAACCCCTATCGAACGGATGGGTCAGGAGCCTCGTCCGTAAGGGCGGGGAGGTTCACTGAGTGAGGCTGGACTTGAAGCTTCAACGAGCCTCCATGGCAGACTTGCGTTACCTTATTTCGTTTCTCAAAAAAGTTGACGCAGATTTGGAGTCAACGCAAAAAATCTGTTTCTCGAACTCTCGACCCGAAATAACCACGCTGGGCGGCCCTTTTGAAGCCTTGAGCCAAAGCAAGCGGTTTCTAGCGCGGACGAATTATGGCCAAGTAGTTGATCGATCTGCGCGACTAACCACGTCCGGAGAGCGGGGACAAATAGCGATAACGGCGAAGCCGATACACGCTTAACGGGGAGTAAGTGGTCACACCTGCAAGATAGGCTGACATTGTGAGTACCCGCCAGCGTTTGCACCCCGGCCCGATCTAGCATCAACTCTCGGAAGAAGAAGTGGCATGAGTCGCTGATTTTTCGGAATACCCTTCAAAAGTGGAGATAAGGGGAGGATGTCAGCGCCCGTTCAAAATCGATATCGAAAGTGAGATTTCAGAGGCAAACATGATGGAGAAAGTTCCCACTATCAAACTGTCCAACGGAAACGAAATGCCCGTCCTGGGCTTCGGTGTGTTTCAGATGAACAACGAAGAGACCGAGCAAAGTGTGGTCGACGCGATAGAAATTGGCTATCGGTCGATCGACACGGCAGCTTCGTACCAAAACGAAGAAGCTGTCGGTCGCGGCATCAAGAAGAGCGGCATTGCTAGAGACAAGATCTTCGTCACCAGCAAGCTCTGGATTGCTGATGCATCGTACGAGAAAGCAAAGAACGCTTATCAGACGTCGCTCGAGAAATTGGGCCTTGACTATCTCGACCTTTACCTTCTGCACCAACCCTTCGGAGACGTTTTTGGCGCCTGGAAAGCATTAGCCGAGCTGTACGAAGCGGGCAAAGTGAAGGCCATCGGCGTTTCAAACTTCAGTGGCGCCAAGCTGACCAACTTTGTTCTCACTAACCAAAAGGTGTTGGATATCAACACCGTCCCTCTGGTCAACCAGATCGAGACGAATCCGTTCAACCAAGAAGTCGAAGCTCGAGCGATCATGCATGAGTACGGCATCGTCCACGAAGGCTGGGCGCCATTCGCTGAGGGCAATTACGGTATCTTCACCAACGGTGTCCTGGCCAAGATCGCACAAGGTCATGGCAAGACGATAGGTCAAGTAGTGCTACGATGGCACGTCCAAAAAGGAATTGTGGCCATCCCGAAATCGGTACGGAGAGAACGCATCGAAGAAAACTTTGATGTCTTTGATTTTGAACTGTCACATGCGGAAATGGACCAGATCGCCGGTCTCGATATCAACGCGACTATCGTCAACCACGAAGACCCAGAGTTCGTAAGAAGGTTGTTCAGTCGTCTAGGCTGACGTGTTGGCTGCGTGACTCCTGCGCTCCTGACTGTTCGTTCGCTTTTTAATCCGGGGCCGGCAAGCCGCGCCGTTCTGGGTGGGTAAGGATAGGGCGGGCGGCTACGCCGTCGTTGGGTTTCGCTGAGGTGTCTGTTGCTGGCCGATGTAGCAGCGTGCGACGGAAATCGGAGCGCCGCCGCAGCTCGAAGCGAAGTCAGACAGCGACCACAGCGCACCCGCCAGTAGCGCCTCTGGATCTCTGGCAACTCCTTGCGCAGCAGGCGCTGGACAGGCCTTTGAGGCTGTTCACGAGATTCGAGGCAGCAACCTTGGGCGGATACTCCACCAGCAGATGGACTTGGTCGTCTTCGCCATCTGTCTCGATCTGTGGCTCCACGCAGTGGGTGCAGAACCCTCTATTGGCTATCTCTTTGTCGCGCTCGGATGTGACTTGCGTCTTTTGGCAAACACATGAAAAGCTATCTGTCCTGAGATGCTAACTCAGGGCTCGAGCTGGTACACCGCAGTCACCGTGGCTTTCACTTGCTGGGATCCAGCTTGGACCGGAACCGACGATGGGACTCCCAACGCGGTGCTGAAGCTCGAAGTATTCAGTGGTAGCGATGATGGAGCCGAGTCATTGAGCGAACATAGCGCTCCGAGACGCTTACCAGCAGCCGTAGCCATGGCTTTAGCTTCCGTCGCCGCCTGACTCACTGCTCGAGCTCTTGCCTGGCCAAACAAAGCCGTGGAATCTTGGACCGAAAATGAAATCTGATTGATTCGGATTGAATTCCCTGCTGACTTTGCTGCCGAGTCAATGATCGTCCCTGTTGAACTGACACTGTGGATTTGAACGGTGACCGTATTTGTCACTTGATAACCGGTGATAGCCGGGGTTGGCCCTCCGTAAATCGCATTAAGAGAAAGACCGGAAGTCTGAACGTCGCTTTTCGATAATTTGCTAGCAAATAGTGCGTTCAGTAGATTGTTGGTGTCACTCGAGTTTTGGCCAAGGGCCGACGCAGCTGTACTACCTTGCGTCTGCACCGCAAGATCAACGGTAGCCATATCCGGAGCGCCCAAAGCGCTGCCTTGACCGTGGGCGGTCACCGTCGAGATCGACGAGCATGTTGGGCTAGTGCTGACTGCTGCAGCGGAATTACCACATGCTGCCAGAGTCCCACCGAGAGCTAGCGACATGACCGCAATACTTGCGTGCCGTTCAACCAATATCTATCCTCCTTGATATGGCGGATTCACCGAGTTCGTTTCCGTACGCCAAGCCCCGATCGTTGGCCACCATGCTAGCTCTGTCCACCAGGCTGTTTACGTTCACTCTTGGTTTCGCAACTTGCGCAGGGCATCGCCGAACAGATCAGTGTAACATCTGAGGCCATCTTGTCGATGTCATTCTCGCAGTAATAGCAGTAGTTCAACCTATTCACAGTTGCATGAAGATACTTGATGCGACTTCTTCGAAGAGGGGTAGGTAGTAATCGACCCTCTAGACACGGAGGTATTAAGAGTGAGATTACCATCCTTGCGAAGAGCTGCCCTAGTTATCAGCGTAGTCGGATTGACCGCTTCCCTCACGGGAGCCGGCACGGCCGCTGCAGAGGGCTCTCAAGGCGCGCAGGGGACCAGTGTCGCAGCGACGCCAGGAGAGTCTGGTCCTCTCCATCAAGTCGCTACCGTAAAGTTCCCGTCGCCTTATTTGAATCCTACGAGTTTTGATATCAGTTGGTTGGATCCTCAAACACAGACCTATTACCTTGCAGATCGCACTAATAACGGTGTCGATGCGATCAACGCGGCGACCGACACATTCGAAGGTGTGATCGGCTCCGGTGACTTCAGCGGAACCGGCGCTGCTGCGACGTCAGCGCAAAAGTCTACCTGTGGCCCCTTCGGGGTTGCAGGCCCTAACGGCGACCTTGTGCTGCGCGTGGGCGGGGTCACCCAGCTGTGGGCGGGCGACGGGGTTACCGCGACGTCACCAGCTAGCACCGTCAAGGTTTTTGACCTGAGTGGCCCGAGCACCGGCACACTAGCTGCGACAATCTCCACCGGAGGCCTGTGCCGTGCTGATGAACTGGCATACGATCCCGTCGACCACTTGGTAGTCATAGCCAACGATGTCGACACGCCGCCTTACCTGTCATTCATCTCGGTGCATGCCAACCCGGCCAACGACAAGGTCGTGGGTAAAATCCCATTCACTAATGCGATCGATGGTATTGAGCAGCCCGCTTGGAATCCTGCCAACGACATGTTCTATGTCAACATTCCCCAGATCCCTACCACAAATGGGTCCTGGATGGGTGAGGTGGCAATCATCAATCCCAAAACCATGAACGTCACTCGCACGCTCCCGGTCCCCGGATGTTCGCCAGCTGGCTTGGCGATCAACGTACCCCTCCAGCAGATGCTCCTCGGCTGCAGCGGTGATGCCGTAGCCGGCGATACGGTCAATGGAGTTACGTACAATGGCAACCCGGCGGTGTCATACATCATGGACGCGAGGAATGGCCGCATTGTTGCGAAATTCCCGCAGGTCGGCGGCTCCGATGAGGTTTGGTACAACCCCAGCACGGCGCAATATTACCTCGCTGCAAGCAACATGACCTCAAACGGCCTGTCCAGCGGATATCACGCCCCGGTCTTGGGTGTGATCAGCTCCCACGGAAACCGCTGGGTGGAGAACTTCCCCACGGCGGTATCGGCGCACTCGGTGGCATCCAATCCCATGAACGGGCAAGTGTTCGCACCCATCCCGGGCTATGGAATTGCTGTTTTCGCCTCCGGCACCAAAAATGGAGACGGCCATATGAGCAGCTCCTAGGACTCAGCAGCAACGCGACAGCCAATACCGACCTGTGCTGGAGGCCAAGTACCACCAGCACAGGTCGGACTAAATCCTGTCGATACAGCACCCTGATCTGAGCAGCAACAAACACAGACAGGCACGGCTCGTGAGTTGGGCGCCATGCATCGAATTTGTCCTATCTACAAGGGCCGATCTCTTGATTGCCTCAGATCACTGTGGATTCGATTCGGCCGACTCGCAGGCCGAATCGTCCTTGATTGACCACACTGGTCAGCGAAATCCCTGCAATCGCGACAGCCGTCTGGATGACTCGGATTCGCGAAAGTTCTGCGAGAGAGTTCAGCTTTGGACATCGAGGCCACTTGCAGGGAGAAGATACTTAGAGGACCGCTGCAAGCTCATCAGCAACCGGTTTGGAGTTCTTGAGAGAGGAGAGCTGGACCATAGGCAAGGTGGCGCTCACCTTCCATCAGGACGGCCCGACTCTTTGAGCACCGTTCTCATGTCGATCCCTTTGGCTAGCACCGGCTTCCAAAGATCTCCAAGGGATTCGAAGCGATCCACAACCGTCTTGATTGTAAAGGATTGGGGGCGTAGCTTTCTGTCGACCTCCTCCCACGAAAGCGGGGTGCTCACGTGTGCCCCTGGCACCGGGCGAACGCAGTAGGGAGCAGCCATCGTCTGACCACGGCGATTCTGAAGATAATCCAGGTAGATCTGATTGCGACGCTTGGACGGATCCCTTTCGATACTGGTCAACCTTGGAAGGCGATCATGAATCATCCCCACTACAAGTTCGGCAAACTGGCGACTCTGGTCGTAGCTGTACTTGGAATTGAGGGGTATGCAGATATGCATTCCGGTCTTGCCGGATGTCTTAGGATAGCTGGGCACACCAAGCTCGTTCAACAACTTCTTCGTCTCGAGCGCCACGGTGATCACTGAGTCAAACGGGCATGCTTTAGCATCCAAATCGACTAAACAGAAGTCCGGTTTGTCGAGACTCGAAAGACGCGACAACCAAGGGTTCACCTCAATGCATCCGAGGTTCGCCATGTAAAGCAGGGTATCGCGGTTGTCGCAGACCAGCCAATTAATGTCTCTGTCTCCAGACTCCGAATGAATAGGAACGGTCTTTGCCCATACGGGAGAATTTTCCACATCCTTTTGAAAGAACCCAGGCTCTCCAATCCCGTTCGGCTGGCGGTTCAGTGACTCAGGACGATTGCGAAGATAGGGAAGTATCAGCTCTGCAACGACGTCGTAGTAAGCGACGAGATCACGCTTCGTATAGCCTTCATCCGGCCAATAGATGCCGTCCAGATGGGTGAAGCGCACTCTGGAGCGCCTGATTCGCGAGGGTCTTTCAACTACCGCTTCCGGTTTCGACTGGGACTCCTCTCTCCTTACAAGTCTCGGATCTTTGTCCTCACGCAAACCGATGAACGAGGGTTGGCGCATCAGCCCGTCGGAGGTCCATTCCTCAAATTCGACCTCGCATATGAGCACAGGCTCGACCCAGGTAACCGGTGCATTCGTCTTGAAGCTCGTGGAAAACGGGGAACTGCGGAGTTCGAGAGGATGTAGGCGGTCATAAAGTTCGTTCAATTGCCGGTTGCCCAAGCCGCCTCCCGTGTGGCCGATGTAGGTGAGTTCGCCATTGTCGTAGACGCCCAGAACTAGAGCGCCCAGTTTGTCGCGGCCTCCCCGGGGCGCGGTATAACCTCCGATCACAGCCTCTTGGCGTTTGCGGGTCTTGATCTTGAGCCATGACTTGGTTCGTTTGCCAGGCTCATACTTGCTTGAAGCATCCTTGACCACGATGCCCTCGAGGTTCCTAGCCTTCGCCTGCTGGAGCATCTCTTTGGCTTTGCCTGCTACATAATCGCTGAATTTGACGTAGTCCAAACCCTCGACTAAGGCTCGCAGGGCCTCCTTGCGTCTTAGAAGCGGCAGGTTCGTGAGATCGTACCCGTCAGCGAAGGGGAGGTCAAAGACGTAATAACGCAGATCCCCATCACCGGTTCGCTGATAGTTCTGCAGCGCCCCAAAATCAGATATCCCCTCCTTGTCCAAGACTACGACCTCGCCGTCGAGCACGCAATCGAGGCTCACCTGCTTTAGTTCGTCTGCGATCTGCTGGAAAACTGAGGTATAGTCCTTGCCGTTTCTGGATTTGAGATGAACATTGCCATTTTCCACGAAAGCAAGAATGCGATAGCCGTCCCATTTGACCTCTGTAATCCAATTGAGGTCGTAATGGCCATCATCAACAAGTGTTGCCAGCATCGGCTCGAGGAACTTCGGCTGTCTTGCCTTTGTCGCCCCTTCGAGGTCAAGAGTTGGTTTATTTGAACGAAAGTTTTTAGCAGCCATGATCTCCTCGAAAGATCTCCCGCTCACAACTGAAGTATCGTCATTCAACGGGTCCTCGTCATCGG
>JAJZIP010000161.1 GCA_021810525.1 Actinomycetes bacterium
CTGCTGAGCGACATTATTTATCCCCATTGCAAATCGAGTAGCCGTAATATTGCGTTGGATGTACGGCGACTCTTTCGAGATCTGTGATGGCTGCACAACAAACTTTTGGACTATTGCCGGATAGATACCCCCCAGAATGATGGAAATAAGTCCCCATAGACCGACAGCCACCGCGGGCAGAACCCACCCTCGGCGTCGAATGTTTACAAGCAGGATGATTGCTGAAACAACTGAAATGAAAAGCAGCAGTGTCAGTGCCGGCAGCATCGCGTGGACATCGGTATAGCCGGCTCCATTCACGTAGGCATCGGTAGCATTTACCAACTTGTACTTTTGCAGGTAGTAGCCGACCGCCTTGACCAGGGCTATCATTGCCAGAATGAAGGATAGATGGGCCTTGGCCGCCGGACTCACTCGTGCGCCTTTTCCCTGAAATCGAATTCCGCCATTGAAGTAATTCAGTGCCGCTACCGCCAAAAACACCACCAGGAGCGCCAGAAAACTCCACGACACCAGGAATGAGAGAAATGGCAGTCGGAAGACATAGAAAGAGGCATCTTTGTGGAACTGAGGATCGCTCCAGTGGAAAGGCACCGAATTCGAGAACAGTATCCAGTTTTTCCACTGACCAGAAGCTGGGGTACCTACGACTATCGCCAGGACAGCGGAAACAAGCACCAGGGTGAGCCGTGGAAATTTGCCCGTAACCGCTCGAACTCGGACAATGAGATCGTCGCTAGTGGTACGTGGAACCTGGAGCGGTGAACTCAGCTTTTTAGCCACGGCAAGATTGGCAAACATAAGAACGAAGAAGACCAGATCGAAAACAGCTGCAAGGCCTACCTTGTCAAGTAATATGCCACTCCAAACTTCCGTAAAATGGATGTTTGAAAACCAAAGAAAATCCGTATAGAAAACTGCAATGCTCCTAAGAGACAGCGCAATAATGGTGACAATAACTAGCGCAACGAAGAAAACTAGCCCTCTTCTAGTGACCCGTCTTTTCTGTGGTGGCAAATCAGCTGGAATTCTCATGGAAACGACATTAGGTGATAAATGGCATAAATGGTCGTCTGGGGGAGTTGGAGAAAATGAAGTCTGGGATTGGCAAGGGTTAAATCGATGTTGGGAAATCAATTGACCAATCACTGGAGATTTTGAGAAGCGATGTCATAGTATGCTTCATCCATGAGCTTCTCAAGTCAACCGAGGTTTAGCGTGGTCATTCCGGCGTTGAACGAGGAGAGTTACCTAGCCGCCACGCTTGTTTCGCTCGCGCGCCAGGACTTCGCAGGCGACTACGAGGTGATCGTGGTGGACAACAACAGCACCGATAACACCGCCTGTATTGCCGAAGCGCATGGTGCCAGAGTCGTGTCAGAACCGCATCCGGGAATATGCCAGGCTCGGCAAACGGGGACGGAAAATAGTCGAGGAGAGATCATAGTGTCGACTGATGCTGACACTACCTTCCCAATTTCGTGGCTGTCCACTATCGACCAGGCTTTTTTGGCAAACCCTTCATGCGTTGCGGTAGCAGGTCCCTGTAGGTTCTCAAAGGCTCCTTGGTGGGGAATCATCTATCCCCGTGTGCTCTTCAATGCGGTGTACCTTGTCGCCCTTGTGACAGGTCGGGTACTCTACGTCACAGCCACAAATATTTCGTTCAAAAAGACAGCTTGGGATGGCTACGATACCAGGCTCACCCAGGGAGGCGATGAACTCGATCTGCTCAGACGCTTGCGTCACCGAGGAAAGGTGGTCTTCCTCCGAGGCAACCCGACTATGACCTCAGCTCGACGTCTTCAGAGGGGGCTAGCCTACAACCTCTTCGTCACCTTCTTCTATTACTACGCCCTTGCCTACCTCTTGAACCGCGTCTCCCGTCGGACACTGATGCATACTGCACCCGTCTTTCGCACCGAAAAAACGTCTCTGCTAGCCCACCTGAAGATACGGCGTGGTGCTTACGGTGCTGGACTGTGGGGGCTCTTTCTCATTTTAGCCGTATTTGTAAGGCCTCTAGGAAGAGACCTTGCCGAAGGCCTCGAAACCGCAGTCAATGTCCTTAAGGGTGTCCCGTTCCTAGCCCTCCGATGATTCTCGTGGCTGCTGGAGGCATATTAGTTGCAGTGTTGGGACTCACGTACTGGATTTTCATGTCACCATATTCGCAGTTGTTTGGCGACTTCCCCTACAAGGATTTGACATCCGAGAAGGTCGTGGCTTTGACTTTTGACGACGGTCCCAATGAGCCGTTCACCTCGGAGATCGCAGATTTCCTACATACGCGCGCAGTCAGGGCTACGTTTTTCCAAGTGGGGAGTTGCGTCGACCGGAATCCAGAGGTGACCGTGCGTTTAGCCAGAGAAGGTCATCTCATCGCAACCCATTCTTACTCCCACCGATTCCGTCACTGTCTCAGCTGGTCTACCCAACGCGAAGACATAGAGAAAGGTCGGCAGACACTGACGACACTACTGGGTCGGCGACCGGCTCTGTTCCGCCCACCCTGGCTATTTCGTCACCCTCCGATGCTGCGGACTTTGAGAGCCCAAGGCCTAGAACCAATCTCAGGAGAGTTCGCACACGTCCTCGAAGTCTTTCAACCTCGCCCTGAAAGGATCGCCCGCCGGGCCCTGGCAAAAGCACGACCGGGCGCAATCCTGATCTTCCACGATGGTTTCGACGCTCGGACCGGGCCCCGAGGCCAGACAGTCGAAGCGCTGAAGTTGGTTGTCGACCATCTACTTAGAGATGGCTACAGCTTTGCCACAATTGATGAACTCCTCGGAATGCCCGGCTATCACTCACTGGGTGAGAGCGAGTTCGACTGATTTCAGCTTGCTGTTTGACTCATACATCAGCACCTAGATCTGTTCTCTCGCTCGGGCAATGAGTAGTACCCGGCGAGTATTCCTATAAAGGTAACTTGAATTGTCGCTAGTTAGGACTTTTTCAAGGGCGCGCAGATATGCTCTGCCAGTTCGGTGGCGCCTCGGTCAGGGTGCGAACGAGGACTCGCATTCTGCACCACCACCTTAGCCCCCTTGGTCTCGAGCGACTTGCGCAGCGTGGCGAGTGTAGTGCGAGGGTTAAACGCGTAGGTACAGAACACAGCAGCCGGCTTGCCTCCCAGCGCAGGCAGCAGCTCCAGCTCCGCCAGCGCCGCTTTAGCTGGTCCGACCTTGAAGAAGACAAAGCCCTCCACCCAGCAACCGATGGCGATCGCATCGCTGCGATCGACATCCTCAGCAGTGGTGTCCTTCAGGGTCTTCACCGTGGCCTCTGACCCGCAAATCCGGACGGCATCGGCCACCGCCTCGGCCGCACGGCGTGTCCGGCCTCCCCGACTTTCATATGCGACGAGTACTTGCATGTTGTACCTCCTCTGTTCGGAGGTCGGTGTTGCCCAGCAGATGACGGCCGACCACAATACCTCCATTTTGCCATGATCCCAATAGCGATGCTGATCAAGAGCTAACAAACCGGAGGAAGGTGAACCGCGAGAGGTGGCTAATGCTGATCGACAGGTTATCCTGTGGAGCAAACGCCGAGGCGCGAACCAGAGGATGACCCCCGCGCGGGCAGGGACGACCGTGACCAAGCGTACCGCATGATCTCAGTGGTAGGATGATTAATCACGCTGGTTTAGAGTGCGCCGATAGTAAGCAGGACCGGCAAGCAGTCCAGTTTGCTATAACGGGAAAGAGGCAACTAAAAATGAATAACGTAGAAAAAGCAAAGCGTGATCAAATCGCCGACCATCCCTGTCGGATTATCATTTTCGTTCCGCAGCGATTCCAGCGATGGAGTAAGGATGCATAAGGAGTACACATACACATTCCCAGTAAAGCCTGGCCCATGGCGTGCGGAAGCAAAGTTTCCATTTCCCATTAAAACTGTGTTTAGTATCGCATTGAGAGATAGTGCCGGGAACCGAGTGGAAAGTGGACTGCCTGATGACCTGGTAATTCACGTGGAGGGTAGCTCCTACCCCGTACAAGCTGCATCAAAGATTCGTAGCGACGTGCGTTACCCGGGCCGCCGTGACGATCCCGACGCTCCAGGCGGGCAAGAGGCTGGGACGATATTCGCCGGCGTCAAGATTCCTGCTGGGTCAGAAATACACTTTCACGCTACCTGGCCTGAGACCCTAGAACCAGGAGTGAGCCTGACGATCATAGCTACGGAAAACAAATGAGTTGGCATGTGTAGTGAAGTGACTCCGGCGAAGCTTGAGATGGCGGATCAGCACCACGAGAACGCCGAATCTCTGGGATGTGATGTGTACTCCCCTACGGAACTCGGGACGCGCAAGATGAGATAGCTGGCCAGCTGCGACTGCGGTTGGAATTATGTGGAGTATGTTGCCACCCACTCGGTCTCAAGATGTTCGAACTATCTTCTTAATCTGCTGTGAGAACCGCTTCGGCTCGCCATGCAGTCCGTTGCACCAACGGACCGGCTATGGAGAGAGGGGCTTGCCATGCTTAGGCGGAGTAGGGGCCTTAGCCAAACCACATAATGCTGGTCTGTAGCGGTTACTGACGTCTAGTACTGAACTATCTATTTTGCCTTTGACAATGATTCTCTTATGAACATGCTCTTGAGACACATCCACAAATTGCGCTTATCTCAGCATCCCAAGCTGAGAACGTGAACCGGTCACCAGTTTCCTCCGAGACTGCGGAAAAGGCGGCGCAAGTTGCACGGCTGTGAAGAATGTCTGGATTTTGCCGACCTGAATGCCGATATTGCCGTTGGCGACGTCGGAAGTGAACGCGGGAGAAGCAGTGTATTAGCGCGTAACAATTGGCGCGAAGATGATCGCATGTCCAATGTCAACTCTAACCCTGGAGATCCCCGCCGACTTTACCCCGATTGCACGAATAGCTGGTCAAAACCGGAGACGGGCTGAGAGCACGTCTGTCCGGGGGATAGATCCCGATGGAGCCTTAGGGATATCCTACGGGGACCACTTGGCCCGCTTAGGATCTGATCGTTCTCCCAAGGCACCTCCCGGATACCGAAGCTACCACTTTGATGTGAGCTGTTAGTTGATATTCTTGGGTGAAGAGCCGCTGGCGATCTTATTGTGCTTGAAGCGATGCTTGGCAAAGCTGTCAACTCCGGAGGCGAATGTCCGAGGCCGGTTGGCACAATCTGCTGATCCAGTGAAGCGGCAGGACATAAATGGGTTGGAAGGTTTCGAATTTTCAGGTTACCGAGTTGTGACCGAAGGAATATGAGCACGCACGCAGCCATCCCGTGCGGCTGGTTAATTCCATTGTTTTTGGCACTTTGGTTTTTCCTAGCGTGACAACCTTCTCCCCGGTGTCTACGGATGTGTCGGTTCGAAGCATTTCAAACGGAGCAAGCTTTGCATTTTCCACAGCAGCGGGAGCTTTCGTGGGTTCAACCGCTGTACTGTTTCGTGACCACCTTTGTCAGTAGGATAGGTTGGCTTGATTACGTCGTTGCCGTGTATAAAGATGGATTAACCGAGCCGTGGGTTGAATTAATAGAACTGTTGTGCAGCGAGAGGACAAAGATGGGACACAACAAGTGGTGGTTGCTCGCGGTGTCATCTGTTGCACTTAGTGCATGTGGATCGGCGGTGTCTTATTCAAGGACTGCGACATCTCCCGCCTACGCGCCCCCATCCACCGCGTCCAACAGCCATGTCATCCCAAGCTTGTCTATTATCAAATCGAGATACGGAGAGGTCCTAGGCTCGCAGTCGGGCTATGCCTATTACATCTTCCAGCTTGACTCGCCTACTAGATCGAACTGTGACGTCGCGTGTGCAGCCATTTGGCCACCAGTGATTGGAGCATCACATGTAGTCTCAGGGAACATCAGGAAGTCATTGGTTGGTTCGATAACCAGGTCTAATGGTGCCAAGCAACTTACATACGATGGCCATCCGTTATATAGCTTCGCTGGGGATACAACACCTGGAAGCACAGCTGGACAAGCCCTATACTCATTTGGAGCGTATTGGTATTTGATAGCTCCAAATGGGCACGTTATCACCGGGTCTGCAAAGCCGTCGAGTTCCACCACGGGCTCTTAGCACAAACACCGCGTTGAGTCGCTTCGTCACAAGTGATCCGGACGTAATGATGCATTCCTACGAGGGCTTTTGTTCCGAAAAACTTGCCAAAATGTGACGCGACCGCGCATTTGTGACCGCTCGAAGCTCCGTAATCCTGCGTGGAAAACTGTCGTCTTTCGAGTCGCTTGACTGTTCCAATGAACATCGATCCATTCGAAGGTACCATCACATTGAATCGCCGTATTAATGACTCAGAGGAGTATCCCTACGGCGACACCGCCGGACATCCTACGGAGCCGGCGCTTATGTCTGCAATCTTGGGCGGCGGATTAGTCCTGTACAACTCGTCAGTTGTCAGGCCATCCACGGTTCCCGTCGAAGTGGACGCGAACCAGCTTCCACCTTGGGCGGCGGAGGTCCTCAACATGGATCCGTATATCTGTTTAGCTTGAGCCAAAGTGTCGCCGATCTTAAGACCATCGGTCGTTATGACGTTCAGGATCTCTTTGTTCTCGGTGTTTGCTGATCCAGTATTCCCTGGTCCCGTATCATAGCCTACAAAAGTTTTACGGTCGAAATAGATGACGATGCCCGGAAACTGGAGATACGCGTCCACGGTACAGTTTGTCGTCGGTCTTGGAGCTGTTGTAGTCGACGGGCCAAGCACTTTCTCAAGATTTGAAATTGCGGTTGTTTCCGACTGGCCAAAGATGGCATTGCCGATCCCGTTACCACGCAAGATGACCGGTCCAGACACGACAGGAGATTGAACGATGTCCATTTGGTCTGGAATCGGCACGGCGGTCGTTGGCGGTACGAGAATAGAGGTTGTCGCCGGGGTTGCTTGAGTGGTTGACGAAACGCTCGAAATCGTGAGACTGGTTGAGGAAGTGGAGCCACAGGCGGCCAGAGAGAGAGTTGCTGCCGCTGGCAAAAGAGTTGCTATGGCATGAATCC
>JAJZIP010000162.1 GCA_021810525.1 Actinomycetes bacterium
CAACCTGGCAGATGGACATGAGCCAGGCTCAACGCGATCAGCTGTCGAGGATGATTACGTCAGACGGTTGAACCCAGACATAGACATCATCAGCTCTGCGTATGCGCACAGAGGCCTCAGATCTGATCCTTAGCTCACACTCTCCCGTTCTGACGACGTGATCTATGCGATCGCCCAGAAACGCGGTGGCTACCAATTTTGCATCAAAGCAATTTACCGGCCTCTCAGCGGGAACACCGGTACTTACGCACATGTGCTCCGGCCTGAGGCAAACAACAACCCGGGATCCTTTTTCCCGCCCCCGCTGGCCGGAGGCACGGATAGCTCCGATTCCGGTTTCAACCTGAACTTCGTCGCCGAACATAGCGGTCACCGTGCCATCAAGAAAATTCGCTCCTCCTAAGAAGTCCGCAACATACTGAGTGGACGGGCTTCCATAGATTTCGCGTGGCGTACCCAACTGAACGATCTTGCCGGCATTCATGATCGCAATTCGAGACGAGAGGCTCAAAGCCTCGCCTTGATCGTGGGTCACGTATATCGCGGTCACCCCGGTCTCCCTCTGCAGCCTCTTCAGCTCCATCCTCATGCTCTCGCGCAACTTCGCATCAAGATTCGAAAGGGGCTCATCCAGCAAGATGATGGGCGGCTCCGTCACCAGAGCTCTAGCCAGAGCCAGCCGTTGCTGTTGCCCCCCGGAGAGTTGCGTGGCTGAATGGTTCACGTGGGAGATCAGGCCGACGGTCTCGAGAATCTGCTCCACGCGATCTTTGATCACCGCGGCCGAAGGTCTCTGCTTGCGCGGCAACACCTCCAAAGGAAACGCAACGTTTTTGAACACCGTCATGTGCGGCCAGATAGCATACGACTGGAACACCATCGAGATTCCGCGCTTGCTGACAGGCACGTTGATCCCCAAATCGCTATCGAAAAGCACCTTCTCCCTAAGCCGCACACTACCTGAGTTCGGGCGCTCCAACCCTGCAATCGAGCGCAAAGTCGTGGTCTTTCCGCACCCTGACGGCCCCAGAAGCGTAAACAGCTCGCCTTGCTCCACCTCAAAGGACACCCCGTCGATTCCACCAGTCCGGCTTCTGCCATCTTGCGCGGATTCTTGAGAACCGGGTCCCCTCGTGACGTCTACGGAGAAATGTGTCACCAAGTCCTTAACCCAAAGCACTGACTTTTGCCCTCCACTCAAATACCAATCGTTCGTCCCGCCCACAAATCACTTGAACGCACCCTGATCACGCAAAATGATGTAAATTCTTGAACTCATCAATTAGTGACCACTTTTTTCATCTACAAACATTGCAACATCCACCACACATGCACCGCTGCCATCGGTACCGACAATTACTGGATTCAGATCCATGCCGACGATCCAGGTGCCCCCTCGAACAATTGCATCGCTGAATGAAGCAATCAGCTGAGAGAGCGCCCCGACATCCGCAGGCTTGCGACCGCGAGCACCGCTGAGAGCTGGCCAAATCCTCAATTTCTCGAGAATTCGCCGCGCCGCCTCAGGCGAGATTGGCGGAAGTTCCCACACAGTGTCACGAAGAATCTCCGCGTAGATGCCACCTGTGCCGACCATCAGAAGAGGGCCCCACGTCGGGTCTTTCTTCATTCCCAGGATGATCTCGACTCCCGAACCCATCATTTTCTGGACCTCGAAATGCAGAACCGCTCCGCTCGAGGGTGAATCGGCCGAAAAGCGCTGAGACATCTCCTGGCACGCCTTGATTAGAGAGCCTTCATCTCTAAGATCGAGAGCCACACCACCGACATCAGACTTATGCACCATGTTTTCCATGACAGCTTTTACCACAACTGGATAGCCAAGCTCACTTGCCAGCGAAACGGCGCCAGCCGGGTCCTCTGCGATGCCACCGGCCACGTAAGGAATGCCCGAATCCGAGAGCCATTTGCGAGCTCGAGCCAGTGGTAGCGCCACAGAACTTTCATCCATCAATGCACCTGCGTCGGCCGGGATCGCCTTGGGAGACCCACCGACACTGCTGGACGAAGTAAGCCAAGTGTTGAACCTTGCCAATGCCCCTATGGCGTTTCTGTAGCTCATCACAAACGTTACATCAAGTTTTCGAAATAGATCCCACCACGAAAGGTCAAAGCGCTCATAGGCCCTCGAAAGGACAAGAGGCACCGTCCCGGCCGATCGAACCAAGTCGATGACGTCCTTATAAAGAGAGGCAAGAGCTGGCGAAGGCTCCACAGACATGTTCAATCTGATCGCCAATACATCGACGGCCTCATCGCTCGCGAGCACCCTCAGACTCTCCCAAAAGGCATCGGGACGCGTGGTGCGGCTGTTCTGGAGATCCAGCGGGTTGCCGATCAGCGTGGACTTGTTCAGCCCATTCCTCAGAGAAGCCAGCGTGTTGGGATCAAGAGTTGCCAGCTCGAGACCTTCACGATCCGCAATGTCGCAGATGAGGCTGGTCTCTCCGCCAGAGATAGTCGCAAAAGCAGCTCCCAACCCTGAGGGCTTGGCTATCGATACGCCCTCTTTCTTCAGGCCGTCGAATAGTGTGACGGTCTCTACGAAATCATCGATGTCGAAAGCCTCGCTGACCCCCACTTTGCTAAAGACCGCCTGCCATCCCTGATTTGGACTGGAGAGGCGCCCGGTGTGGGCAATTGAATTGAGCTGGCCGCGCTCCGATGCTCCTATCTTGAGCACTACCACCGGCTTTCGGCTCCTCTGAGCGGCTGCCAGCGCCTCAGCAAACGCTCTGGGCCTGTCGATGCTCTCGACCACCAGTGCGATGACCCTGGTCTCGGGGTCCTCGGCGAAATGGCTCACCAGTTCCGGCAGACCTATCACGGCGGCGTTCCCAATTGAAACAGATGCCCGAACACCGATCTGACGATCGCTAAGCATTCCCATGATCACATTCAACATGCCGCTGGACTGGGCAACCACGGATATCCCGCCGTGCTTGAGAGGAGTCTGGAGCGTCCCTGCGCACCACATCCCTACGTTTGAAGCTGGACGGATATAACCCAGCGTGTTCGGACCAAGCATCATGATTCCGTACTGGCGGGCAAGATCTCCGAGTTCGACCTGAGCCAAGCGTCCTTGTTCACTCTCATCGGCATAGCCGTCGGCAATGACCAGGGCCGCGCCCACCCCCATCTTGCCAGCAGATTCAATCACACCGGCGACCTGATCGTGACCGACCAGAACAGCTACCGCATCCGGGGCCTCCTCGAGCTCCTCCAGAGACGCAAAGCACCTAAGGCCTGAGATCGTTTCGTACTTGGGATTAATCGGAAATATCTTCGAAGCCGCAAAACCCTGCTGTCTGAGGTTGCCGATCAGGCTCTTGGAGTAGTGGCGACTCTCTGACGCACCGACGATTGCAATGCTTGCCGGCGAGAACAGCTTCTCCAGGTTATTCGGGCGCAGCTTGCGGCTTTCCATATCCACCTATCCTTAGAACTCCATCTGTAAAGGGGCCGTCTTTCCTCTCTGCCCCACTTTTTTCAACAGCCACACCATCTCGTCCCTGATAATCGGTACTACTGGTGCTCATATTGCACGCCGATCATTCCGTGACCTTGAAAAAGCCGCCTTTTCCGTTCTCGACATCTCTTGATCCTCAGAGCGCCTCGGACACCGACACTCCGAAGCCGTGCCCTCCGGGCAGGCTCACCTTGCCACCCACTATGCGAAGACCGGTGACCGGATCCCCCTCAAGGCGTTCGAACTCTGCGAGCTCAGCAGGCTCGCTTAGATCGTCTATGACAACTGCGAGCTGGAGCGCGGCGGCACTGAGCAGCCTGCTGCCTACATGCGCGCCGATCCGCACCTGCACTCCGGCATCCGAGCACATCCGCACCACTTGCGCGGCCTTGTCGATCCCGCCGAGCTTTGGAACCTTTATGCTCACACCGTGGACGGCCTTCTCCCTGATCAACTCCTCCACGCGCTCTACCGAGTTCGCCGCTTCATCAGCCTCTATCGGAATCGGGTTGCGCTCGCGAAGGAACTTCATGCCTTCGATGTCGTCTTGGGGAACCGGCTGCTCGAACACCTCGATGGTGAACTGTGCTATCCGCTTCGAGATCGACAATGCCCCCTCTGCGCTGTAGCTCTGGTTGGCGTCGACGGTCAGGTTGACGCTCGGCCCAACCCGGCTCCGTATGGCTGCAACCCTTTCAAAATCCAGGTCTGCATCCTTGTTGTCCAGCTTGACCTTGAGATCGCGGTACCCTTCATCTACGAGCGAAGCCGCCACCTCGGCCATCTCCTCCGGGGACTTCAGAGAGAGTATTCGAGTGACCCTCACCGACTCCCTTCTCAAATCACCCAGAAGCTCATGAGCAGCGACTTGGTTGGAGCGGGCAACAAGGTCAAGGAGCGCCATCTGAACCAGTGCACGAGAAGGCCCGACCAGGCTCTCGACTACTGTGCCGTCTCTTGCGGACACCACTTGGGGAAGGACCTTTTCGAGGGCGTCTTTCATCTCACCCAGCCGATACCCCAAGTGCTGGATCTCCCCCACGGACCCAGAGCCCACAGCTCCGTTTTCACCGTAGAGCTGGAGCAGAAATCCCGGGCTGGCTGGATTCGCCGCAAGTGCGAAGCGCCAGGTGGGGTCGCTCTTTGGCAGCTCAAGCCGCACGATCCGGAAACCGGTCAGCCGAGGAGCAGCGCCCAAAAGCCCCTCGGGCGATATGTCATAATTTCTGCTCGACATTTCTACTCTCCTTTGATCGATTCAAATCGATGTGAACTGAGGCCACAGTCTCTCTTCTGCCAAAGCGGCGAATATAGGAGGGAAGCGTCCTTGCGATGATCAGCGATCCCTTGGCGCTCTCTACCTGGGTCAAGACCACGCGTTCCCACACAGCTCGATCGACCACTTGTTCTTCTCATGCGGCGTCACCAACCGTTACGGCAGCGGGAGCAACTCTTTGAAACCCTATGAAGCGGAAAGCCAAGAGACCCACAAGCGCGCTTACAACAAAGATCAATGCACCAAGAGCGCTGACCACGTTGAGATCGCCATTTACAAGCTGATCCAGCAGCAGCGTAGATAGCAGAGGGGTAGCTGCGGTCACCAGTATCGAGGCCATCGCCAGCTCTCTGAACGATGTGAAAAAGACATAGAGAGAGGTACCGGTGACAGAGCTTTTCACCAGCGGAAGTACAATCTTGAAGATCACTTGATACCCTGATGCGCCCGAGATTCTTGCCGCTTCTTCGAGTTCGCCCGATATCCCCATCAGTGCCGGCCTGACATATCGGATGCCGTACGGGACGAACATGGCCACGAACGCGATTCCGATCGCCAACAGAGTCCCGAAGAGTGGAACGGGCGAGTAAAGGTAGAAAAGAAGGAACCCGAAACCCATCACGATGCCCGGAATGACAAGGGGGATGTTCGCCATGAAGTTTACAACCCTTGCCAAAGGGCCCTTTCCACGAACCGACACCCAAGATGCGAGCAAGGTAAGCAGTGCTGTGAAAATGGCCGCCCCCAGAGCAACCTCGATCGTATCGCGAATGGCGGTCATGAAACCTGAGGTATGCAAAAGCGTGGTGTAGTTGCTCAGGGTGAAGCTGCTCGCCCGAAGGGAGGTCCCGATGGTCTTCTGAAACGACGCCAGCACGACGTATAAGCACGGAAGCAGGAAAAAGGCCAAGATGACCAGGTTCAAAATTGTTGGAAGCCACCTGAACCGCCCCAGCCGGATTGTCCGATCCACGTTCCCTCGTCCAGATATCACCTCGAAACGCTTTGTTCCCCTGGTGAACCTCGTCTCGAGCAAGAGAAGCACCACAAGCCCAGCCACCAGCACGACGCCAAAAGCGGAGGCGATCGAATAGTTGGGGATCAGTGACCCGTGTATGGAGTTGTAGATCTCCTCGGTGAAGATACTCGCCCGAGCGGGTACGCCCAGAAGAACCGGTACCTCGAAACCCTGTATGGCCCTGATCGCAATGAGTATCACTGCGCTCAGAAGCACCGGCTTGAGAAGTGGGATGGTGACCTTTCTCATCACGGTTATCCCCCTGCCGCCGTGTATCTGTGCCGCCTCTTCGAAGGAGGCATTGAATGACCGGAGCGGGCCTATCAAAAGGAAGAACACCACCGGCACATTTAGCAACCCTTCCATTGCGATCATCCCCGGCAGGGTCTCGATGTTGAGAGCCAGATGGAACCCGAGCAGGTGCCTCAACCAAAGGTCTCCAACACCGTTTCCATTCCCGAAGAGGATGATCCATCCAATTATGTTCACCAGGCCGGGAACCGCAAAGCCGATGAACGCCACCACATAGCCAAGCCAGCGCATCGCAGCATCGGTTCTGATCGTCGACCAGGCAATTACAGAGCCAACAACAAGTGTGACGATGGTGCTTCCGAGTGCAAATTCGAGCGTTTGCACAACGGTCGAGCCAAGCCCGTTGTGGGTTATCGAGCGGTAGCCGCTGAAGGAGAAGTTCAGGCCAAGGGAGATCCCGGAGACAAAGCTCTTCCAAAACATCACGAAGAGCGGCGGAATCGTCAGATAGGCCAGGACGAGCAGGACTATCACCGCCAGAGCCGACTCTGGCCCGCGAATATTTTTTATAAAAGCGCGAAACCGCTGCAGCAAACCCTTCAACCCAACTCCCCCCGCATAGCCATCTACCAACCCCCGTTACTCAAAATGACCTAACTCCCGCTCCTGTATCCGCCGCGTGGGAAGCCCTCACCTGCCAAGCAATCCCGCGGGGACGAAGGCTCAGCTGCGAACCCCGAGAACAACATGGGGCCCGTCGGCTATTTCCAGCAGGCTCAGCTCATTTGAGCCAGATGGGAAGCGCCCCACCTGGCTCGAATACAACACAGTTGGATCTACCCGAAGTCCTTCGTCTGCAGGGCATGCCACGAGGAAAGCGCTGAAGAGTACTGTGCCGCGGTCAATCCTTGGGTCGGTACC
>JAJZIP010000012.1 GCA_021810525.1 Actinomycetes bacterium
ACAATGCTCCTCAAAAAAGTTGCTCACTCAGTAAGCGATACTCGGGAAGGATATCGGCCTCTCGCGTGTTATATAGGCAAATAAAGATTTGAAAGGTTTTTCACACAAGTACCACGGTCGCGGTAGACTGTTAACAGTCTCATAGGCCCCAATAGGGAGGCGGACAGTTTGTTCGAACGCTTCACAGATAGAGCAAGACGGGTCCTGGTCCTAGCCCAGGAAGAGGCTCGGCTATTAAATCATAACTTCATAGGAACCGAACACATCCTTCTCGGGTTAATTCACGAAGGTGAGGGTGTAGCTGCGCGCGCCCTTGAATCTTTCGGGATCACTCTTGAGGCAGTGCGCGAAAAGGTAGAGGAAACGATCGGTCCAGCCGGCGGTGCCACTGCTGGCTCGCCACCGTTCACGCCCCGAGCCAAGAAAGTTCTAGAGCTCTCGCTGCGTGAAGCATTGCAATTAGGGCACAATTACATCGGCACCGAGCACATGCTTTTGGGTTTGGTCCGCGAAGGTGAAGGTGTGGCTGCTCAGGTTCTGGTGAGTCTTGGTGCTGACCTCCCACGAGTTCGCCAACAGGTAATTCAACTACTCTCAGGCTACCAGGGTAAAGAGACAGCTGGTGCTGGTGTTGGTCCCGCCACTACGGCCGAGACCCCTGGAGGGTCCCCGGTTCTGGATCAGTTTGGGCGCAACCTGACCTCGATGGCGCGTGAGAAGAAGCTTGATCCCGTCATTGGGCGTGACCGCGAAATCGAGCGAGTGATGCAGGTTCTTTCAAGGAGATCGAAGAACAACCCCGTGCTCATAGGTGAGCCCGGAGTTGGAAAAACGGCAATTGTGGAAGGCCTCGCGCAGAAGATTGTTGCCAACGACGTTCCTGACATCATCAAAGGAAAGCAGCTTTATACCCTAGACCTCGGTGCCCTAGTAGCAGGAAGCCGTTATCGTGGCGATTTCGAAGAGCGCTTGAAGAAGGTTCTTAAAGAGATTCGTACTCGAGGTGACATCATCTTGTTCATCGATGAGCTTCACACGCTTGTGGGTGCGGGTGCGGCCGAAGGCGCGATAGATGCTGCTTCCATACTCAAACCGATGTTGGCGAGGGGAGAGTTGCAGACCATAGGTGCGACGACCATCGACGAGTACCGCAAGCATCTCGAGAAGGATGCTGCGTTGGAGCGACGTTTTCAGCCGATCAAGGTTGAGGAGCCGGCCCTGGTGCACACGATCGAAATTCTCAAGGGACTTCGCGAGAGGTACGAGAGTCATCACAACGTGACTATCACCGATCAGGCTCTTGTGGCAGCAGCCAATCTTGCCGATCGATACATTGCAGACCGTTACCTGCCTGATAAGGCGATCGATTTGATCGACGAGGCGGGCGCGAGGTTGCGCATTCGAAGGATGTCGATGCCGCCTGAGATGCGTCAGATCGATGATGATCTAGCTCGCATCCGGCGTGAGAAGGATAGTGCGATCGAGAAGCAGGCCTACGATGAGGCCAAGAGACTGGCAAGCAAAGAGAAGGAAAAGCTTGACCAGAGAGCTTCGCTGGAGACAGTCTGGCGAAGCGAAGGTCGAGACCTGTTCGACATTGTGGACGAGGACGTGATTGCTGAGGTTCTGGCGAACTGGACTGGAATCCCTGTGTATAAGTTGACGGAGGAAGAGACGGCGAAGCTGCTTCGAATGGAGGATGAACTCCACAAGAGGATCGTCGGTCAGCAAGAGGCTATCTCAGCTCTCTCTCGTGCCATTAGGCGTACGAGGGCGGGTCTGAAGGACCCCAAGCGGCCCAGCGGCTCGTTCATCTTCCTTGGTCCGACGGGAGTTGGAAAGACAGAGCTTGCCAAGACTTTGGCGGAGTTCCTGTTCGGCGATGAAGCCGCTTTGATCCAGTTGGACATGAGTGAGTACATGGAGAAGCACACGGTTTCTCGTTTGGTTGGATCTCCTCCTGGATATGTCGGTTACGACGAGGGTGGACAGCTGACTGAAGCTGTCCGGCGCAAGCCGTTCTCCGTGGTGCTCTTCGATGAGATCGAAAAGGCACACCCCGATATCTTCAACACCCTTCTTCAAATACTTGAAGATGGTAGGTTGACAGACTCTCAGGGAAGGACGGTGGACTTCAAGAACACTATCTTGATAATGACCTCCAACCTGGGTTCTGCTGATCTGCGTAAGGCCAGCATCGGATTTGCCCAGACCTCCGAGGCTGTCACGTACGAGAGGATGAAGCTCAAGGTGAACGAGGCTTTGAAGTCTCACTTCAAGCCGGAGTTCCTGAACCGCATCGACGACGTCATCGTGTTCCACGAGCTATCTAAGAGCGAGGTAACCGAGATCGTCGACCTGCTGATCAAAAGGATTCAGACGCATCTGGAGTCTCTTGGCATCGGTTTCGAGATGACTCAGGCCGCGAAGGAGCTTGTGGCAGAGAGGGGTTATGACCCCACTTTGGGTGCAAGACCTCTGCGTCGTGCTATCCAGCGGATGGTCGAGGACCAGCTTTCAGAGAGGCTTCTCTGGAAAGAGTTCAGAGTCGGTGAGACTGTAATAGTCGATGTGCAAGACGGTGAGATCGTCTTTCGATCGGTGGAGGGCTTCGAACCTCCAACGATCGAGTTGGCTGAATCTGGATCAGGAGTGGATCAGATCTAACGCTCAAGCTTCTGGTTGAGAATTGACGCTGGGGGAGGCAAACGCCTCCCCCAGCTGCGTATTGCCTATCTGTCACATCCGGTTACTAACGTGTTGGGATGCCGACAGCCAAGAGACGTTATGTGTGCAACAGCTGCAGCACCACACACCTGCAGTGGAGTGGCAAGTGCAGTTCATGTGGAGAGTGGAATACACTTGCCGAGGAACGGGTTGACCGCTCGGGCGGGTCCAGGACCGCAAGGTCGAGCCGCGGCAGGCAGGGGAAGGTATCGATACTGGATTCAGCCCATCTTGGCGATGCTCGGCTTGCGACTACAGTTCCGACAGGGTCCTTTGAGTTCGACAGGGCCCTCGGGGGTGGTGTCACTCTTGGATCCGTCACTCTCATCGGTGGCGAGCCGGGAATAGGCAAATCGACGCTGCTTACTCAGTTCCTGGTTCGCGCCGCCAAGGAATACCGCTGTCTGTACGTGAGCGCTGAGGAGTCGATGTCTCAGCTCGCCGGAAGGATATCTCGCCTGGGAGGGGGAGATAGTTCCATAGGGGTTCTTATTGAAAGCGAACTCCAAGAGATTGAAGGCCAGATCAGGGAGTTCAAGCCAGCAATTGTCGTCATCGATTCGATCCAGACTATCGCAGATTCCGATCTTGGTTCATCGTCAGGCAGCGTGATCCAAGTCAGGGAGTGTGCAACCAGACTTGCGGAGGTTGCCAAGCTTTATGGCATTGCGCTGGTGCTTGTGGGCCATGTGACCAAGGACGGGTCTCTCGCCGGCCCAAGGGTGCTCGAGCACCTTGTCGACACGGTCGCGTACTTCGAGGGAGATCGGGACTCTTCAATGAGGGCACTTCGAGTCATCAAGCATCGATTTGGGCCGGTAGGTGACCTCGGCATGTTCGAAATGGGGAACACCGGTCTAATCGATCTGGCGAATGCCACCGGAGTCCATCTCTCGGATCGCGTAGCAGGACAGGCTGGAAGTGCGGTCTTCCCAGCCCTTGACGGTAGACGCGTAATGCTTACCGAGATACAGGCCCTCGTCGTTCCGACCTCTTCTGAACAGCCAAGGAGGGTGGTTACGGGGCTCGAGACAAACAGATTGCTGCTTCTCCTTGCGGTTCTGGAGAAGAAGATCGGCGTCAAATTGCACAACAAAGACGTCTTCGTCTCCGTTGCGGGAGGCGTGAAGCTTTCCGATCCCGCTGCCGACCTGGCAGTGGTCACAGCAGTCGTATCGTCACTCGTCGACAGACCGGTAGATCCATCCTTAATCTTTATCGGCGAGGTCGGCTTAGGCGGGGAGATACGTTCTGCGTCGAGCAGTAGGCAGAGAATGGCAGAAGCGCAGAGGCTCGGGTTCTCGAGATGTTTGGTGTCGGCAGGCTTCTCCGACCACGTTCCAGCAATATTCGCTGTGAAAGTAAAAGACGTGGGAAGTGCCCTTGGTGAGGCCTCGCTAATCAGACAAGGTGCGGCCGGTTAGACTAACTACATGGCGAAACCACCTGTCTTGATCGAGGCACTACGACAAGTCTCTCCTGGGACTGCGCTCCGAGAAGGTTTGGACAGGGTCTTACAAGCACGCATGGGGGCGTTGGTGATTCTTGGAGACAGCCACGAGGTCCTCTCCATCTGCTCAGGCGGATTTTTGGTCGACGCCGAGTACTCCCCCCAAAAGCTGTTCGAACTGGCAAAGATGGATGGTGCGATCGTGCTCTCAGGGGACGGTTCGAGAATCGCGCGCGCTAACGTGCATCTAGTTCCTGACGCCATGGTGCCGACATCGGAGACGGGCACAAGGCATCGGACTGCAGAGAGGGTTGCCCGAAGCGTCGACGTCTCTGTTTTCGCGGTTTCTGAGGAGCTATCCGTAATAACCGTTTATCGGCAGGGGTACAAGAGCGTTATCGCTCCAATCCCGATACTGCTTTCTCGAGCCAACCAAGGTCTTGCAACTCTCGAGAGGTACCGAGAGCGGCTTAGCCATGTAATGTCGGTTCTCGACTCTCTTGAAATAAGGAACCAGGTGACCTTCAGAGATGTCATCGCTGCAATTCAACGATCGGAGATGGTGAGAAGGATCGACGAGGAGATCGAAGGCTATCTGATCGAGCTGGGGGACCAGGGGCGTTTAATCTCGCTGCAGCTGGAGGAGCTTTGTCTAGGCGTTGAATCCGAGTACAGCAAGGTGATCGAGGACTACATTGGCCCTTGCACGCCAGGTGACATCGACAAGGTTCGTAGCTACCTAGCTTCGTTGGAAACTGACGAGCTATTAGATGCCTCCGTCGTCGGGCTTGGTCTCAAGGAGTTCAGCGCGCCGACCTCTGTACTCAGGCGGCATGCTGCCGGGACGAACGAAGATGTGCAGGCGCTGCTGGGCTCCTGGTTGGAGCCGCGAGGCTATCGGATTCTAGGAAAGGTGGCACGCATGCCGGAGGATGTGAAGAAGACTGTCGTCTCACATTTCGGCTCGCTCTTTCCGATCGTTGAAGCGTCAGAGTCAGACGTCGCCTCACTGCCGGGGGTCGGGAACCACTGGGCCAAGGCGATCAAGGACCTCTTCGCTCAGCTGAGCTAGGGCCTTGTCAAGGCCCTAGCTCAGAGTTGGCTAGCTCGAGATCTCTTCGAGTTTTTTCCGCTGGATGATGGTGTAATGTCTGTCATCTATTTCCAAGAAGCCGGATTTCACAAAGCTCGCCAGGGTCTTGTTGACCCTCTCCCGGGATGCTCCGACCATTCCGGCCAGCTCCTCTTGCGTAAGGGGAATTATGAATTCGTCCGAATCCCCAGCGATTTCGAGGATCCTTTTTGCGGTTCTCCCGGTTACGTCGAGAAACATGGCGTCGGCGAGGGCTTCATCCGTCGAGCGAAGTCGACGGGCCAGAAGTGCAACGAGGGTCCACAATAGGGAGGGCCGGGCTTCAAGAGCACGTCTTATCGGTGGATAGGGGACCTCGATGAGTTGGGAATTTTCGACAGCTCTCGAAGACGCCGATCTAAGCTGGTCTTCGAAGAGCCCCATTTCGCCGAAGAGATCGCCTGGCTCCATCAGGGCCACCATTGAATCCTTACGGTCTACAAACGATTTTATGATGGCAATCCTGCCTTCAACCACGATGTACAGCGCATTTGCTTCGTCGTTCTCAAGGAAGAGATCGGTCCCGCGCTTGATGTTGATGACCTTTAGTTCGCGAAGCACTTGGTCCAAGGTCTCCTCGTCGAGCATGCTGAACAGTGTCGTTTGCTTTAAAAGTTGTCGTGGATCCATGACTATTCAAACTAGTGGGAGATCTCCATGAATTGGAAGGTCTAGAGTGCGATGTTATTCAACTAGGCTGGAATTGCCTTCATGGTTGTGAGCGCTGTGGTTTTGGTTTTACGCTAGTAGCGGGCGTTTCCCTTTGGCAGGAGAAAGATGGCTTTTGAAGTTGGCGACAAGGTAGTTTACCCTCATCACGGTGCGGCTGTGATAGAACGCCGGGAGACCAAAGAGGCATTTGGCGAAAAGCGCGAATACCTTGTTCTTAGGCTCGCATACGGCGATTTGACCCTCATGGTTCCTGCAGATAACACTGATGAAGTCGGTCTTCGGGAAGTGATAAACGACGAGGAAGTTGAAGAGGTATTCGCTGTTCTCCGTAAGAAGGAAGCCAGGATGCCGACCAACTGGTCCCGTCGATACAAGAACCATGTGGAGAAGCTGAAGTCCGGTGATATATACCAGGTCGCAGAGGTTGTGCGGAATCTTTCCATTCGAGACAAGGACAAAGGCTTGTCAGCTGGAGAAAAGCGGATGTTGGCACGCGCGCGTCAGATATTGATCTCGGAGTTGACCTTCGCATGTGGTGTGAGCGAGGAAGAGGCTGAGGCAAAGCTTGACGCAGCCCTGCCGTAGTCTTTGAATTATTGGATGGCGGAGGCACCTAAGACTCAGTCGAGGATTCCGCGAGGAGCGATCTGCGTGAGCATGAGAAGTGCCGCTGTAGTAGTGTCTGCAGGTAGCGGCGTCAGATTTGGCGGTCTGAAGCAGCTCGAGCTTATTGGTGAGCGGAGAGTCGTAGATATCTCGCTGTCGATTGCTCGCAAATGTGTTGATTTCGTTATCTGTGTGAAACTTCCCGGAACGGACTTCGGTAAACTCGAGGCCGACTTAGCAGTTGACGGTGGAGCAACTAGATCTGACTCGGTGCGTGCGGGATTGGCTAAGCTTCCTCGGGAGATCAAATGGGTCTTAGTGCATGATGCGGCCAGGCCGCTAGCGTCGGCGGACCTTTATGGCAGAGTACTTGGTCGCCTGGAGAATGGAGCCCCCGCAGTGATTCCGGTTCTTGGCATTACTGACACTGTGAAGGAGGTCGTCGGGAACAAGGTGGTTGCCACGCTCGACCGATCGAGGTTGTTCAGAGTCCAGACACCTCAAGGATTCCAGAAATCCGTAATTGAACTCGCCTATCAAAGCCGGACTGATGTGACTGACGACTCTCAGATGGTAGAAAAGATGGGAGTGACGGTGGAGGCGATAATGGGCGAAGAAGACAACTTCAAGATAACAACGCCTGCCGATCTTGATCGCGTCAAAGAATTGGTCCGTGATCGTGGAAAGCGCTAGTCCACCCAGGCTGAGGATTGGAAATGGATTCGACATTCACCCGGTCTCTTCCGACCCCACGAGACCATTGGTCTTAGGTGGGGTGGAGATCTCTTCGGGCTTCGGACTCCTGGGCCATTCGGATGCCGACGTGGTCTGTCACTCTGTTGCCGACGCCGTTCTCGGGGCGGTCGGCCTTGGTGGTATCGGAGACCACTTTCCAGATGACGACCCCGCGCTCAGTGGCGCGAACAGCCTGATCTTGCTCTCCAGATGCGTCCAGATGGTTGCAGAGCATGGATGGCTCATCATCAACGCAGATGTTACCGTAATTGCACAGAAGCCACGGCTTTCGGGTTTTCTGAAAGAGATCTCTTCGTCTGTGTCGCTGACGATTTCCGCTCCGGTCTCGGTTAAGGCCAAGAGTCCTGAGAGAGTCGGTGCTTTGGGCGAGAATCTCGGCATGGTCGCTCTGTCAAGTGCTCTATTGTGGCAGCCTTAGAGAAGGGCTGAGACATGGCAAAAGGGCGTAAAGCTTCAACAAGTCGCGAGGGGCGGGCGAGGCCTCGGGGTCCCCGTGCATCCAGCAGGCTCTCGGGCTCGAACAAGGAGAGCAGGCCTTTCATCCGGAGCGACAGGAGCCTTGGTGGCGAGCAGGTCGAAGGTCGTCAGGCGGTGAGGGAACTCCTGCTTGCCAGGCGACGCCAGGTGAAGGAGATCTGGATTTCCGATTCGGTGGAGCGGGTCGGGATCGTCGAGGATATTCTCGACATGGCGGCAGCTGCTAGAGTCCCTGTCGTGAGTGTGCCCCGTGCGAAGCTCGACAAGGTGGCTGGCTCCGAGAGCTCCCAAGGGGTTATCGCATTTGTCGAGAGGCTTTACGATGTTCTGCTCGAAAAGCTTGCGCGACCCAGCAACGGGGTGAAGCCGTTTTTGGCAGTTCTAGACGGGGTGACCGATCCGTACAATTTGGGAGCGATACTGCGGAGCGCTGAGTGTGCCGGGGTGACAGGGGTCATACTTCCCGAGCACAGGTCGGTGCACGTAACGCCGGCTGTAACCAAGTCGGCCGCTGGTGCAATTGAGTACCTGAATTTTGCCGTCGTTGCAGGGATCCCTGCCTGCTTGCAGGATCTCTCCAAGGCGGGTGTGTGGTGTATCGGGTTAGACAGTGACGGTCCGCAGAGCATCTACGACGTCACTCTATTCGACCAGCCGGTGGCCCTGGTCTTTGGTGCGGAAGGACGCGGACTTTCCAAATTGGCGGTGGAGCGCTGTGATGTCGTTGCTTCAATCCCGCAGTTCGGTCATATAGCTTCGCTCAATGTGTCTAATGCCGCCGCGTTGGCAATGTTCGAAGTGGCTCGCGCCAGATCATGATCGGCGAACTCGGCATGGAAGAATCTCGGACGTGGTCTTGGCCCCGGGTTTGGAGTGGAGCCGGTGGTCGGACTCGAACCGACGACCTGACGATTACAAATCGCCTGCGCTACCAGCTGCGCCACACCGGCTAGGTCAACGAGTTTACCGGTGGCGCAGCAAAAGACCGACGCCTCGGGTAACAGGTTATAAAGTTTGGCGATGCTAAACGAAAGAACTCCTGCGAAAGAGATTGTTTTGGGCCCGAGATTTTCATCCCTTGCGCTACTCAGTATCCCAGTCGTGGTACCTAAAAATTTGGAACGCTGTTCGCGTTGGCGCGCTCTCTCTAGTCATGTGGGAATGAGATCTCCTGAACTGTGGCGGCAAATAACCCTGCGGAGTTCAGGCCAACAAGTCTTATAGTCTAAGGTTTACGCATCGATGGCTTAATACCTAGGCCAGGTGAGCCCGCCGGCACAATGATGCACTCACTCGGCCAGCCAAGGGTCAGAAGACGATCCAGAAGTAGCCCTTGCTTTAGACGTTGCTCGCACCACCGATACTTAGAGCGGTTTGGTGGCTTCGATGACTGCAGAAACCACGTAGTCGGTGATGTCGGCACCTGGAGCCCAGTCCTTCATAAATGATGAACTTTCGAACTTTGGCTCGATTCTGATCTCGGTAAAGCCGGCATCACGAAGCATTCTGTCCACTTCGCTGACAGAAGAGGCCCCGGCTACACAAGCGCTATACATCTCGACATCCTGGCGGGTTGATTCAGGGATATCCGCAAAAGCAACGACGTCGGAGATCGCGACTCGTCCACCGGACCGCAAAACACGAAAGGCTTCGCGGAAAACCCTCGGTTTGTCTGGTGAAAGATTTACAACACAATTCGATATAACGACATCAACGGAGCAGTCGGGGACTGGCAGATTCTCGATTTCACCAAGACGAAATTCAACATTTCCAAACCCACCGCGCTCGGCATTGAGACGCGCCTTGGAGATCATTGCTGGGGTCATGTCGACACCGATAGCTCGTCCTTCGCCACCTACCCGTTGAGCAGCTAAGAAACAGTCGAGGCCACCACCGCTTCCTAAATCAAGCACCACCTCACCAAGGCGAAGCGCAGCGATAGCCATTGGATTGCCGCATCCGAGCCCCATGTCCGCCCCATCTGGGAGTGACGCTAGATCGTCATCACTGTAGCCGAGTTGGCTCGACACGCTGGATCGGTCTCCGCCAGTGAGCTCACAGCAGCTAGATCCGCAGCCGCAGGGTTCCTCCTCAGTTGCTATCGCGCTGTATTGATTGCGCACGGCCTCTCGAATCTGGTCGCTTTCAACTGGGTTCATGCATCCTCCTGTACTTCGTAGAGCTATTCCGAGCCTATTCATAGAGACGTTGCAAAGTGCAAAATGACGCAGAGAATCTTTATTCGCAGCATTTCGAGGTTGCGGATGTTGTGGCCGCGACTCTTCGCCCGTAGCCGACGATCCCGTTTTTTCAACCTTGATATCACAACACTTGTGGATAGTCTGTTTGAGGCTCTCACGTCGGCGCTGGACTCTGGACTTCGCTCCGGAAAATGCGATCCGATTGTTGGGCGATCTCCCGTTGTGGCAGCCCTTCCAATTCCGAGAGGATCAGGGATTCCCGGTAATTCGAGGGCAGCATTTCTATAACTGGTCGTACACAGTTCGCCAAATCCGCAACGTAGTCCCACTCCGGCTCGGACTCTGCGATGTCCTCAGGCGACCCAGTAGATCTTTGCGGGCGACAGTAGTGATCAATGGCAGTATTAGCTGTGACTCTAAGAAGCCACTTGGCTGCACGTGTAGGTGAATCGATTGTCGAAAACTTTTGGTGGGCTTGACGTAGGCGTCTTGCGTTATGTCCTCGACCGCACTTATATCGTGAATACGTCGTGCGATGTGGTTCCGCATCCGCATTTCGTTGGTTAGCCATAGAGCGGTAAGATTTTGTGTCTCGTTGGAATCGCCCAATGGACCGCTCATTTCGGACGCTGGCGGCAGGGTATTTCGGGCAATGATCTTCGCGGTTTTCTTTGACTGCATTACTTTTTTCACTCTGGGCTGAATCTCAGGTCTTAGCTCGCAACTGTTTCCGTTCGATTTTGAAGATCAGTCTTATGGATTGTCTCCAGGTTATTTCATTTAGCTGCGGTTGCGAGATGCGGGTGACCAAGAAGGTTCTAAATTTGAGATCTTCTCATGCAAATCCGAAGAACACGACAATAGTGTAATTACAACTAGGCCACGTGGCTATACTTGAAACAAATCTGGCAGTTTTGCGTCAGCAGAGTGATTGCGAGAGGAGTGTGATGCCTGCGAGTTACAGGAGTTCTCGGCGTCCGCGCCATTCCGGCTCGTCACGAAATCGAAGGGTTTACGCCGGCGGGTCGTCCACACCGAGCACAAGAGCCTCACGGTCCAGATCCGTTCCCACCTCGGCGGCGCGGATGAGGGCACAGAGAGAACAAGAAGTGGTGTCGCGCAAGACGGAACGCTCTGGAAAGGCAGCAGGAAAAGGGGCGATCCTGATCCTTGCTATTTCCCTTATAGCCATCAAGGCCTTCTCCTCGCTTCCTTCCACCGTCAAGACATCCTCAGATAAAAGTCTTGGGATTACAAAGGCGTTACACCCCACAACGACCACTTTTGCGAAGTCGGTCTCCTCGGCTCCGTCTTCGAACTCAGGTGTTACCGGAGGATCAGTTAGTCCGGATCAGGTCGTTCTTCCACAGATCTCCCCCTCTAAAGGTTCCTCCGGCGCGAATAGCGGCTCGGCCTCAACTAGTGTCAAGACTACCGGCACGGTTTCGCCAGGAAATCCTGCTGCCGCCAGTTCTTCCGTTTCGAATTCGCAGGTGACTGTACGGGTCTTCAACGGAACCAATGTTGCGGGCGCTGCTGGTAAGGTGACGAACCAATTGGCTCAGCTTGGGTACAATGTCGTCGCAGCGGCGAATGCCAACACTCAGAACATCACCACCACCGAGATCTACTACTCGCCTGGGTACACGTCTCAAGCCGATCGGCTTGCTGTCGCATTAGGGCTAGGGGTCTCATCGGTCAAGCCGATCTCGTTCGCCACTCCGATTCCCGCGGTTCAGCCGTCGGATCTTAACGTTGTTCTTGGCACGGACAAGGCTGGCTGAAACACGCTTGGGAGCTTTGTGGTCTCCGGATGCAAGATCTGTGTAAAAGCGGAGAAGCAGTCAGGGCAAGTTCGTTAGGCTGAAGTCATGTCAATCTTTGAATCGGTATCCTTGTTGCCTTTAACCGAAGAGAGTCTGAATGCTATCAGCTCCTATGGGCTCTTGGGCGCGATGGGGATCACCCTGACCCACTTCGACGGCGAGAGGCTGTATGGGCAGCTAGAGGTGGGAGACGATCATCAGGCGCCGAATGGTTATCTCCATGCTGGGGTAGTTGTCTCGCTTGCCGACACACTTTGTGGCATCGGGTGCCAACTGCGGTTGCCTCTGGGCGCTATTGGTTTCACAACGGTAGAACTGAAGACAAATTTTATCTCAACGGCCAGGAGTGGAACTATCTTTGGCGTCTCGAACATGGTTCATGGCGGGAGGACTACCCAAGTGTGGGATTGCACCGTGACAAGCGGCTTGACCGGGAAGACCATGGCGGAGTTCCGTTGCACGCAGCTCGTGGTGTACGCGAAGAGCAATGGCGAAAAAGCATGATTTGGATGTTTGAAAGTCGAGCGAGTTGAAAAGAGCACTTGTAGCGCCAGACAAGTTTCGCGGTACGGCATCGGCCGTGGAGGTTGCACGGGCAATGGCGGAGGTTTTCTCAAGGGCCGGATATGAGACCGAAGTGTTTCCGATGTCCGACGGGGGAGAGGGACTTTTGGAGGTGTTTCCGGGGGTAGTTAGAAACGCACTTGTCACTGCTGCCACCGGCAGAAAGATTTCAGCAGACTACAAGATGACTGGGAAGACCGCCGTAATCGAGATGGCGCGGGTGGCTGGACTTAGCTTGGTGGGTGGAGCTGAGAATAATGATGCGATGGCCGCTACAACCAAAGGTGTGGGGGAACTCATAAAAGCTGCTGTCTTTGCGGGCGCTAACAGAGTGATCGTGGGGTGTGGTGGTTCTGCGACAACCGATGGCGGCCTCGGTGCGATAGACGCGCTGGAGCCGACCGTGCGCCTTAGCGGAGTCGAACTGATTGCGGCTGTTGACGTCGAGGCGCTCTTTCACGACGCGGCGAAAGAGTTTTCGCCCCAGAAAGGTGCGACCCCCGCTCAGGTGGCACTGTTGACCTTGCGACTGGAGGCTTTGGAGCAGCAGTATCTAACTCGCTTTGGCATCGATATCTCATCTATTGAAGGCGGCGGTGCCGCTGGCGGCCTTGCTGGAGGCCTTGCTGCCATAGGAGCACGGGTTGTTTCGGGTTTCGAGGTTGCAGCAGATGCGAACGGCCTCTATGAGTCGCTAGAGGGTGCATCGCTGATCGTGACAGGAGAAGGATATCTCGATATCCAGAGCTTTAGGGGAAAGGTTGTTGGCCACATCGTTGAGATCGCGAACCAGAATTCGATTCCATACCTGGTGGTGGTGGGCGACTGCGATCAGGACGTGCTGAACGCAAGGCCGGATAAGTCAAAGATATTTTCTCTTGTGGCGCAAGTCGGTGAAGAGCGGGCGTTCAATGCGACACTTGATGCGGTGAAGCAAACACTGGAAATAGCATTGAAATCACGTGGACTTTAGGATTTTCAACGCACCAAATGGAACGGTCTTGTCGGGCAAGCTCGGCCTGATCAGTCGACCCGCTCCCGGAAAAGCCGCCACATCGATGCCAGCCTTGATCAGAATCGTCGAGGCGACCTGGCTGGCTTGATAAGAGAGAGCTCTCAGCTCCTGATGGTTGTGTGTTCGCTCTCCCAGGTCAACTTCAACTATCGACTCAAGACCGAAACGCAGGTAGCTGTCTATCAAAAGGCCCACGTCAAATCCGTAACCGGCGAAGAATGGGCCTGATCTAGCCAGCTCGGCTTTGAAGGCCACTTCGCCGCTCAGCGGTTGTCCGAATCTCGCAAGATCGGGAAAGCACATCGAGAGCAAGGGCCTTGCGACCAGTTCCGTGACCCTTCCCCCTTCTAAGAACCTCCCATGGCTTCCCAAGCCTGTCTGGACCGGTCTATGATAGGTGCCTTTGGCAAGGATGGCGTTGCCGCGGTCAATGGGCAAGCAGAGAAGCTCAACCCAGTCTGGATTGAAGTTGGATATGTCCGCATCAAAAAGGACGTATATATCGCTCGGGAATCGCCTGATGCCCTCCGTTATAGTCTCGGCTTTCCCAGTCGCGTCCTCGGGACCCTTGCGAGTCAACACTTGTGCACCGGATTTCGCTGCGGCGGCCGAGGTATTGTCGGTTGAATGGTCGTCGATCACGACGATTTGGACGAGTCTTCCAGAGTCGGGACCATATCTGTCCATCAGCTTGCTGACGACTTCACCTACAGTCCTTTCCTCATTTCTCGCTGGAATGAGAACTGTGATCGAGTGCGTGTTGGCGAGCTGTAAAAAGCGGGCTGAAGTTTGTTCTCCGGAGACTCTCACCATTTCAGGTGTAGTCGCCGCAACTCGACTAGCTACCACTGAAATCTGGATTTGTCGCCATGTGCCTTGTCAGGTAGCGAATAGAGGGTCTAAATCTTCGCTCCATCGGAATTTTGTGTCGACTCAAATAGGCACTCCGATTATCATTTAGCAGTAATTGAGACATCATCAAGAGCGGTTTAGGGACGGGCCCTGCGATACCGCGGCAACCAGTAGCTAGTTACCAGGTGCCAATGCCCGATCGATGAGGAGAGTAAGGTGGCTTTTGTTCAATCTTTGAAGTGCCGTGAGTGTCACAAGACCTATCCGATCGAGGCACTGCATGTTTGTGAGTTCTGCTTTGGTCCACTCGAGGTTGCGTACGATTACGAGGGGATAGCCGCATCGATATCCCGGGAGAAGATTGCGAGTGGACCCCCCACCATTTGGCGCTACGCGGATCTCCTTCCTGTCGATGGCACGGATTATGTGTCATTGGGAGCTGGCTTCACCCCGCTGGTTAAAGCGCGAAGTTTAGGTGAGGAACTCGGACTGCCGAATCTGTGGCTCAAGAACGATACTGTCAATCCGACAGGGTCCTTCAAGGACAGGGTGGTCTCCGTGGCGCTCTCGAAGGCGCGAGAGCTTGGTCTCAAGGTCGCTGCATGCGCCTCGACAGGCAATCTTGCCAACTCGGTCGCAGCTCATGCGGCATGGGCGGGAATGGAGTCTTATGTGTTCATTCCAGCCAACCTGGAGAAGGCGAAGATAATAACAACCTCTATTTTCGGGGGAAACCTAATTGCAATTGAAGGCAATTACGACGATGTGAACAGGTTGTGTGCGGAACTCGCGTCAGAGGAACCAACCTGGGCTTTTGTCAACGTGAACGTGAGAGCTTACTACTCGGAGGGTTCGAAGACCCTGGCTTTTGAGGTGGCCGAGCAGCTTGGCTGGAAAGCGCCTGACCACGTTATCGTTCCTGTGGGCTCTGGCAGTCAGTTGACCAAGATCCACAAGGGCTTCCATGAGTTGTACGAGGTAGGTCTCTTGGACGAAGAGCCGAATGTAAGGATTTCAGGAGCGCAGGCGGCGGGCTGTTCACCCGTGGCCACTGCATTTGCGGCGGGGTATGACTACGTGCGGCCGGTCAAGCCAAACACCATCGCTAAGTCTCTGGCGATAGGAAATCCGGCTGACGGTTTTTACGCACTTGATGTGGTTCGCAAGAGCGGGGGCTCGTTCGGATCGGTCACTGACGAGGAAATAATTGAAGGAATGGGCCTCCTTGCTCGCACCGAAGGTATCTTTGCCGAGACCGCGGGGGGCGTGACGATCGCGACTCTGGCCAAGCTCGCCAAGGAGGGCATCGTCAGGCCTGACGAGACCGTTGTCGCCTACATAACGGGCAATGGTCTAAAGACAGTGGAAGCGCTGGAGGACTCGCAAGGTCCCACTTATGTAATCAAGCCAACCTTGGAGGCGTTTACCGAGGTGTACCAATCTAAAAGGAGCAATCAATGAGCACGACAGTCCGCGTACCCACCCAGCTACGGTCTCTGACCGGCGGATTGGCGGAGCTGCAAATCGACGGTTCAACCGTTGGCGAGATTTTGGGGAAGATCGACTCAGAGTACCCAGGTTTGGGTGAGAGAATCTTCGATGAAAGCGGGGCGCTCAGGAGATTTGTGAACGTGTTCCTCGCGGACGAGGACGTGCGTTTCTTGGAAGGGCTCGATACTCCGGTCAAGGAGAATCAGGTACTTTCCATTGTTCCCGCCGTGGCAGGCGGATCGCACTAACGTGTCCCTCGATCGATCCAGGTCAGGGGACTTTGCAAAATTCATTCAGAAAATTTCTGAAAATGTGTTTGCGGTTTAATTATTTTCATCTATCGTGAACTTCTATTAGCACTCTAGTATTGAGAGTGCTAAAAAGGAACCCAACGGAGGGAACCAACGTATGGCTAAGTTGATTACATTTGATGAGCAGGCTCGTAGAGCACTTGAGAGCGGCATGAACCAACTTGCCGATGCTGTTCGAGTGACTCTAGGACCGAAGGGTCGAAACGTTGTTTTCGAGAAGAAGTGGGGAGCTCCCACAATCACGAATGACGGAGTCTCGATTGCAAAAGAGATCGAGCTCGAAGACCCATTTGAAAGAATCGGTGCGGAGCTGGTAAAAGAAGTTGCCAAGAAGACAGATGACGTTGCCGGTGATGGCACGACCACGGCAACCGTCCTGGCTTGGTCCATGGTGCGTGAAGGTCTCCGGAACGTGGCTGCGGGTGCCAACCCGATGTCTCTGAAGAAGGGAATCGAGGATGCCGTAGTCGCAGCGGTGGACTCGCTCAAGTCCATTGCAAGGGAGACCGACTCCAAGGACCAGATCGCGCAGGTTGCGTCGATTTCCGCTGCTGACACCGAGATTGGATCGATGATCTCTGAGGCGATTGAAAAGGTGGGCAAGGACGGTGTCATCACCGTAGAGGAGTCCAATACCTTCGGCATGGAGATGGATCTGGTAGAGGGTATGCGCTTTGACAAAGGGTACATCTCGCCATATTTTGTAAGCGATCCGGAGTCGATGTCGGTAACGCTCGAGGAGCCTTACATTTTGATTTACGGTTCGAAGATCTCGAACGTCAGGGATCTGCTACCGGTCCTCGAAAAAGTGATGCAGAGTGGTAAGCCTCTTGTCATCATCGCGGAAGACGTCGAGGCGGAGGCTCTTGCAACTCTCGTCGTCAACAAGATCCGTGGCACCTTCAAATCGGTAGCCGTCAAGGCACCGGGCTTTGGTGAGCGGCGCAAGGCGATGCTGCAGGACATTGCGATCCTAACCGCCGGCCAGGTGATAACCGAGGAGGTTGGTCTCAAGCTCGAGTCGGTGACTCTTGATCTGCTCGGAAGGGCGCGCAAGATCGAGGTTACCAAGGATGAGACCACTGTCATCGAAGGCGGTGGTACTGATGACGACATCAAGGCTCGTATCAAGCAGATCAAGACGGAGATCGAGAATACCGACTCGGACTACGATCGGGAAAAGCTTCAGGAGCGCCTCGCCAAGCTTTCCGGTGGCGTGGCCATCATCAAGGTTGGTGCCGCAACGGAGGTCGAGCTGAAGGAGAAGAAGCATCGAATCGAAGATGCGGTTTCCACCACAAAGGCCGCCATCGAAGAGGGCGTAGTGCCCGGCGGTGGAGTTGCCCTGTTGAGGGCGCAGTCTGCAATCCTTGCGGTGGCTGACAAGCTCGAAGGCGACGAGGCTACTGGTGCGAGAATCGTGGCAAAGGCAGTTGAAGAGCCGCTGAAGCAGATTGCCATAAACGCAGGGCTTGAGGGTGGAGTTGTCGTTGAGAGGGTGAAGGCTCTGACAAGTCCGTCCGAGGGTCTAAACGCGGCGACCGGCGAGTATGAGGACCTCGTGAAGTCGGGCGTGATCGACGCCGTGAAGGTGACCCGATCTGCGCTGCAGAATGCGGCATCTATCGCGGGTCTCTTCTTGACGACGGAGGCTGTGGTCGTCGAGAAGCCCGCCGAGAAGACTCAAGCTGCGCCAAGTCAGGGCATGGAAGACTACTAGTTCGCCAGGGCAAAAGAAGTAAACCTGAGGGAGGCTGCGGCCTCCCTCGTTGTATTTGCGCTACGACTGGGATGTTCCAGCGTTGCGCGGTGCCAGAGTGAAGCCGAAGCTGAACGAGTGTCATTAGAAGGTGAGAGACTTAGGAAACGAAGATCTTTGGTGGCATGGCTCCGATCACGTAAAGGGGTCACAGGTGAGGACGGACTGGCCGTCATAGATCGCTTGTAAGGCCCCGTGGTCGACGGTCGAATCTGTGCGGGCCTTGTCCATCTCTAAGTGCTGGAAAGCTGCCATGAATGAGAGGCCCTAGCCCACCTGGCAGTTCAAAACATCAACGCGGTCCTCCCCGATTGAGACCGCTTTGGACCACTCAACTGCTACCGTAGGTGTGCATCAGGGCGGTTTGTTCCAAGGGCTAATGGTTGAGGAGATATCGATGAGCGATGATCTGGCTGAAAATGAAGTCGTGGTACCGGGAGTCCCCAGAGAGGGCTGGTCGGTCCTGCACCTTTTCTTCCATGTGGCTCCCGGGATCGATAAGGCGGGGATAGCCGACGCTTTGAAGTCGGCGGTAGGGGACAGTTACCAGGTCGTGACCGCAACGTTGATGGGCCACAAGGCAGATATGGCCGTCATGGCTCTGGGTCCGGATATGTGTCGGCTGCGGAGGCTGCAAAGTGACCTCCAGAACTCAGGTCTTAGCCTTGCGGACTCCTATTTCTCACTAACCGAGGTTTCAGAGTATGCAAAGGGCCTACCTGTGGACAGAAGGGCTCCACGACTCTACCCGCTCCTTCCTCCTTCTGGGATGCGGGCTTTCTGCTTCTATCCGATGTCGAAAAGGCGTGAAGTCGGGGCTAACTGGTACCGTCTCAGCTACCAAGAGCGCGAAGAGCAGATGATGGCGCACGGAGGATCAGGACGCAAGTTTTCCGGAAGGATCATCCAGTTGATCACCGGGTCCACCGGACTTGACCGCTACGAGTGGGGCGTCACTCTATTTGGGCAGCGCATAGATGATATAAAAGATGTGGTTTATACGCTAAGATTCGACGAGGTGTCCGCCGTGTATGCCGAATTCGGCCCATTTTATGTCGGCCTAGTTGACAAGCCCGAGACAGTTCTCGCAACATGCCTTTCAGGTTCAAACCAGTGAGCCGTTGCGCTCCATGGAGGTCAGAACCATATGGAGATTCAAATGAATGAGCAATCGGCATCACCGAAGGAGCAGCTTTCGCAGGCAGGCTTTGAGATTGTGGCGTCTCACAGCGTATTTACCGCCCTGGTCTCTCGCTTGCGAGAGCTGGGAGGGGTGGCTGTCGCCTTTTCGGGAGGCGTGGATTCGACATTTTTGGCCTTTGTCGCAAGAGCGGTATTGGGCAGAGACGGTGTGCAAGCGATAACCGCGGTATCGCCTTCTCTAGGGAGTGGAGAGTTTGAGCACTGTCGATATCTGGCTGAGCTCTGGGACATTCCATTCCTCTCCGTTCTTACGCGAGAGATGGAGAATCCGAATTACCTGGCAAATAGAGAGGACCGTTGCTACTGGTGCAAAGCTGAATTGATGAGCTCAATCGCGCCCATCATTGAGTCAACCAACTTTCACGTTGTCTTGGGAGTCAATCTCGACGACCTGGGGGATCATAGGCCTGGGCAGCAGGCCGCCAAAGAGGCCAGTGCATTCTTCCCTCTCGTGGATGCCGGGTACACGAAAACCCTCATAAGAGAGCACTCGCGAGAGCTCGGGCTTTCCACCTGGGATCGTCCTCAGTCCGCCTGCCTTGCCTCTCGCATTCCTTATGGTACTCCGGTCTCTTTACCGATCCTCGCCCAACTTGATCGTGCAGAGGCCGCGCTGAAAAGGCTCGGTTTCGCTCAGGTGAGGGTAAGACACTACGACTCATTAGCGAGAATCGAATTCACGATCGAAGACCTTGAGCGGGCATTGGAAAAGCGCGTAGAGATTGTCGCAGCAGTCCGACGTGCAGGCTATGACTACGTTACGGTTGATCTTGAAGGCTTCAGATCGGGGAATTTAAATTCCAAGATTATCCCACAAGTGTCTTAGAATGCCGTGGTTGGCTAGTCTCTAGAGTGTTGTTATTTGAAGCTCGGAGGCAGGATTTGGCAACTCAAAGAGTCAAGCTCATCTATCCGGAGTCCCTGATCACCAGACCTGTCCTGTCTGAAGTGACGCTTCAGTTCAAGGTGATGTCGAACATTCGTCGAGCCGCGGTCGATGAAGGCAGTGGATGGATAATTTGTGAGTTAGAGGGCGATGCAGAGTCGATAAGGCGGGCCATGGACTGGGTGGCTTCGCTCGGTGTCGAAGTCGAAGGCTTGGGCGACGTCGTAGAAAGCTGATCGGCGACCGAACATCCACCAGCCCTCTCGTCCGGGATTCCGCTTCGACTCCATAATCCCTACACTGCAATCGATGAACTCGCAAAGGTACTTGCATGTCGAGCGAGGACGTCATTCAACCGGTGTCACACCTGCCGTGCAGTAGAGGCATCTGGATGCTGCAGCCGGTATCGACGAGAGACATTCTGGGCAGTCTCTCATCGGTGTCGACGGATCGTTTGTCTTGGAAAGCCTTGACGTCATTCGTGCGAAGGGAACTACGATAACGAAATAGACGACGAGGGCGATGATTATGAAGGTCACAACGTTGTTCAAGAAGTCACCGTAGGCGAACTTGGAAGAGTTGACCGTGAAATACAGCTGCGCAAAGTCAGGCTGTTTGACGAATGCAGCGATTATCGGAGTGATGAGATCTGAGACCGTTGCCGTCACGACCTTGGCAAATGCGGTTCCAATGACAAACGCGACGGCCAGTTCTATGAGATTTCCTCGGAGCAGGAACTTCTTGAAGCCGCTCATTGCGTTACCCCCTGTGCTCAACAATTGCTTATCACCGAGGCTAGCAAAGTTCGGGAACGCTAACTCGTTATCCTTGAAGTGATCGCTGCCGCGCGTTGCCGCAGCACTGGGCCGAATGAGGTTGAGTCATATTCGAGAGTTCTGCCCTAGCTTTTCGGAACGTGCCAGCCAGCTTTCGAGATCCCGTCCCTAGGTTCGAAGAACAGGCAGTTTTCGGGACACGCAAAAGGAAAGGGTTCGTTCACGCCTAAGCGGCACTTTTCGATCTTGTCTCCGGATTTGACCGTCTGCATTATGTAGTGTTTGCACTCCGTGTTGACCGCCATCACCATCGAGCATATATCTTGCTGGAAATGTGTCCGCAGTAGCAAATTTGTGAATTGACGAGGATTTGGTGTCACATTTGCAGAGATTTTTCGCTAGCTTCAATTATGTGGATGTTGCAAGATCAGCATTGAATCGATGGAGCGAGGCTCTTGCTGGCATTGCCAGTACAGGCCTTTCTTTTACGGATAGCCTCTACGAAAAGGAGCGATTCGAAGAGATACTTCATGTAGCTGCAGAGATTAAGGCCTTTCTTAACGGGCATCCCGATTTGGACGACCGATACGTGGATGAGGTTTATGAACTCTGGCGGGAGTCGATCGGCCGGGGAATTCCCGGCTATGTCACACCTAAAACGGCAGTTGGCGCGATAGTAGGAAATCAGCGCAAAGAGCTGCTCTTGGTTCGAAGGTCTGATTCCGGCGTTTGGCTATATCCAACCGGCTGGGCCGATGTTGGGTATAGCCCTGCGGAGATAGTAGCTAAAGAGGTTTTCGAGGAGACAGGGATCGTGGTCAGGCCCGCCAGACTGCTCTCGGTCGTCGACGGGATGCAGCGCGGCTTTACCACCGTGCCCATGTATTCGATGATTTTCTACTGCGAGCAGGTGGGCGGTGAGCTCAAGGCACACCCATTAGAGTGTCTCGAGGTTGGTTGGTTCACACAGGACGCTCTGCCAAGCCCTCTTGCTGCTGTAGGAAGCTGGGTGTCGATGGCGTTCGCAGCTGTCAACGGCGACCATGCCGAGACGTATTTTGATCCCCCGAGAGATCCGCTCTGGGCTTCACCAAAGGATTGAGTGCCTGACACCACGGATCGTGTCCTGTAGGATTTTTCCTTTCGAGATCACTTTGATCGATCTGCGGGACAGACCCCATCCGGAGAGCGGGGGCGATTCACGCTAACGGCGAAGCCGTTACATGCTTCAGGGGGAATACGTGGTTATTTTCCTATTATTGTCAGGCTACTCGACGATAAGAAGTTTTGGCAGCGATAGGATTTCGTTCGGCCAACCACTGTGCATATCGCCTCGCAAGCACGGTGTTGTATTTGAGACTCCGGTTCGAGCTCGTAGATCCGGATGGGCCAGCTGCGAAGTTCCTCAGCTACTGTCTGGAGGCTAATGTGCGCATCCGTCCGTGCGGTTCGCAGGCCGGCGCCGACCGGCACGGGCTGGGGCTCAACGAGATGACGGAGGACCTTGCGGGCGACGAAGCGCTTCAGACAGTGGACGATCTCAGGTTGGCTCTTGCCCTCGGCGGTGCGACGCCCGACACATTTCTTGGTGGCCGGGTTCCCGGTGGCTAAACGGACCATCACGATTCTCCGCAGGGCGTGGTCGGCCTGGCGGTTGCCGGAGCGATTGAGTTGGTGACGGACAGTCTTGCCTGAAGATGCCTCAACTGGTGAGACTCCGCACATAGCGGCAAAGGCGGCCTCGTTACGCAGCCGATCCGGGGTTGTCGCCGGCAGTGGTGAGCAAGATGGTGGCTACCTCAGTTATGCTTGTGTCGGAATCGATGATCTTGTGGGTTGCCTCGATCCTGGACTCGAGCGCAAACCTTCTTCTGGTTACTCCTATGTTGACATCCCTTGTGCCGACAGCTTAAGTCGGGCTCATCCGGTGTCACGAAATCTGGGGAACCTCAGACCACGATACTGAGGACGGTTTTTCGTTAGTTGAGGCAAAGCAGATCTCAAAAGCTTGCTAACTACCACCCGTGCCCCGGCATGTGAGCGTTTTCCCGTGAAAGTTAATCCGAAGCGCTTCGGTGACTCATGCAATGTAGATGCCATATGGCAGGTCTAGCGGCTGTATCAAACTCAAGGGACCTGACCTAAATCACTGGCTCGATCAAATATCGCTACGGCCTCTGAAGATTGCACTAACTGCAACGCCATGTAATAAAGGTATAAAGTCGTGCTGTGAAATCGTCCCTGCGTTACAGGTCTCTACCAATGGTAGCAGCGCTTCTAGCGGTGCTCGTTCTGAGCGCGTGCGGGCAGACAACACCGGCGGCAAAGATAAAAACCACCATCACGACACCGCCCATAGTCCAACACACCTCATATTCGGGAGCAGGGTGTTCCAAGGGTGATTTCGGAAATTATGGAACATCGCAGTCCATGACCGGGGCCATTTCGTCGTGCTTGCGCGTTGGTGCAGTGTCTAGCGGCTTGTACTCCATCGTGATGAATCAAATCCCTATTTCAAAAGGCCCAGCAGTAGCTGCAAGAGGTTTGAAGGGCCCTACCGGAAGTACGGTGGGGCCTCCGGTCAATTTGAGCCTGTCGCCCAGCTCGGGAAAACCTGGAACGAAGGTGGTTGTAACCGGAATACTATCTTCGCCTCTTTCTCGAGAAATTACCCACGGGAACCTGTGCTGGGATAGTTGCAGAAGGGGACTCCAGTACTCCGGAGTCAATTTGAAATGGATGAATCCAACGACATTTGAGACAACTATGGTAGTACCGGGCGCACCTTGGATTAGCGCCGATCCCGTAAAGATAAGTCCGCTAATTTCAGGCGATTATCCTATCTCCATTCAGTGTCTGGGTGTCCTCAAGGGATGCGGCCTAGGTGGTTCTGAAGGCTCTGCCTCATTCCATTTGTCAGTTCCTAAAGGATCAACGCCTTGGTGTCGAACTCTCCCGAACTGCGCTTTTCTTTCGACAAGTCCCGGTGTGGCATTTCCTGGCGATGTCATAAAGGTAACCGGTTATGCGCCTCTGTTGTCTGTAATTGGGTCGGATCATCCCTTCGTATTCCAGCTAAACGTGAATCCCGGGGCTCCAAAGGGGTCAGAGGTGAAGATAGAGACGAAGGCGAATGCAAAGGGTTCGATAAAGGGTTCGATAACGGACCTGTATTTCGGCCATGCTCAACTCAAAGTTCAGCCACCTCCGACTTTTGCCAGCCTAGGCAAACTGAACCCTACGGCATTGGTGCCCGGAGGACTGTCACAAATTTCCAGCGATCCCACCAATCCGGGACAAGTCGACTGGTGCAGCCAAGGGACAATTAACCTAGTCGGCCCAGGTGGAACCAAAACTATTTCAACTGCTCCTGTAGGTGCGTTACTGAAGCAATTAGGTTTTGGACTAACTGGAACTCCAGGATCTCCTGCAAACTGTATGGCGGTCGCCTCGAATGGAGCAGGAGTTACTCCAAATGTTGTGGCGGCTGCCTTTAGCGTTGCGCCACAAAAGTATGCACCGCCTGTGGCAGAGGTTGCTCTCTTGACAAAAAATGGAGGTGCAACTTGGCAACCGGTGCCAGTTCCCAAAGGTGCCAGCATGGATGGTTTTGGAGGTTTTCGCTACCAGGGGGGTTCGCTGGAGGTGCTCTTCCGCCGGGATTATTCAGCGCCGATGGCTCTTTCGACATATGCCAACCCACTGGTAGAGGCCACCGGAGACGGCGGGAGCAGCTGGGGTGTTCAAAATCTGTCCTGTCCCAAAACTGGACCTTGTGTCACATTTGGTCTTTTTACCGACGGTAACTGTGCTGGAGCTATCGGTTCTAACCAGGCTTTAATATATAGCACTGACAATGGCCAAAGCTGGATTCAACCTAGTTGGCCTCAAATTGTCCGGACCTGTTCCCAGTCCCAATTGGCAGCTTTGCCCAACGGCCAAGAATTATTTGTGGAATCCGAATCGCAGTACCTGTTGAGACTCTCGTCAAATGGTGGGAAAACATGGACCGATGTCAGCGTTCCTTTACTCCAGGGAATGCAGCCGGGTTATGGCTTCGGGAGGGGAGGTGCGAATCTGTTGATGCTTCCAGAGGGTTCACTTTTAGTCACTGGCCAGCATGGAAGCAGTCACAACTGGGAATTGCTTCAATCCCGAGCGACCAAGTGGTGCCGGGTAGCTGGCCTGCCGCGTGGAGTTCAGCGCTCTGCGATCTACGGTTCGGTCTATGTCATAGGGAGCAAACTATGGTGGTTGACGGCGTCGAATAACCCCGCTCCCTCTGTAAACCAGCTCAACATCAGCGATCTTCACTGCTAGAAGAGGAGCACTTCAGGTAGCTCATTTAAAATTGACCAAAATGCTGCAACATCGCGAAATGTGAATCCACCTGGAGAAGAGGCTAACTTGAGGCCGCTGCCCTAAGTCACGAGCTAACCGGCATGATCTGGGAGGCTCTTATGACACAGGTGTCTGTTCCAAGCGCCACTCAAGCAAGAAGTAAGCAGAGAGATGTCGAGCGGTGTGTGAACACCGTAAACGTCTCTAACCTGTTTCGCCTGTGTGTACAGATCAGACAAGAACCGCGAGAGCCAAGCGGTCTTTGCTTGTAAAGCTTGCGGGCATGAACAACATGCGGACTCAAACGCCGCTATGGACATGCTTGCCACAGGACTTGGCACCTTTTTGGGGGTCTCAGGACGCAAAGGGACACCCGATTGCGGGCCCGGTGAAGCGCGATCCACCCGAGTGGCCTGAACTACCCGGGAATCCCCTTCCGTGAGTGCGGGGAGCAGGTCAACCGATGGCGGGCTCCTCTTTCATTCGAGTGCTTTCAGGCGCTGTTCGTCGCTGAGTTCGTCCACGGCAGCCTGAAATTTCTCTCTCAGCTTGTAGCGCTCAAGTTTTCCAAAGACGTTCTTGGGAAGTTCATCGACAAATACGATCTGTCTCGGCCTCTTGTATCGTGCCAATTCACTGCTGTTGTCCAGGCACCAATTTTCAATCTGTTGGGCATCCAGAGATGGGTCGTGGGAGACAATCATTGCGACTATCTTCTCTCCCCATCTTTGGTCGGTGACACCCGTGACTGCGACGTCATCGATGGCTGGATGCCTCTTTAGGAACATCTCGACCTCTTGAGGATAGACATTCTCTCCGCCGCTCAAAATCGTAGAGTCGACACGGTCTATGATCTGCATGTAGCCCGCAGCATCTATGTCGACAACATCGCGGGCGTAGAGCCAACTGTCCTTGTAGCGAGGAGCTGCATCGGACCTGTAGTAGCGCGTGATGTTTTGGGGTCCTGCGACCACAAGCTGTCCTCGGCCGGGTTTGGGCACCTCTGTCATGGTCTCGTCTCCGAAGTCATCCATTTCAGCCACTTTGGCATCCCAGAAATATGTCGGCTTGCCGATAGTAGTCCATGAACTTTCTGGGTCGTAGCCGGAATGCATGCTTGTTACGTTGGAGCAGTTTTCAGTCATGCCAAAGGTATTGAGAAGGTGGCATCCAAAGGTTTTATGGATCCGATCCACCATCTCTTTGGGGTAGGGAGATCCGGCTGTTCGAATCAACTTCAGTGATTCGAACAGCTCAGTTGATAGACTTAGGTCCTGTGCGACCCTCAACAGCTCGAAGATCTGAGTCGGTACCGCCATCAGTTCGGTAGCTTGGTAGCGAGACGTCAATTGCAGAATGCGCTCCGGATCGTACCTACCTGAATCGATGAATGTCCCGCCGATGAAGAGGTAGGCCATAAAGAAGTTGGTGGCTCCGCCGTGAATTACCGGAGCCGCTGATATTCCGCGGCTGCCGAGATTCAGACCCATCTCCAGGCAGTACTGTATCGCCGAAAGCAGCTGCGTCTGGTGGGTGTAGGCTGCCCCCTTTGGGTGGCCGGTGGTTCCCGAAGTGTAGATTACAGAAGATAGGTCGGTCTCGATAGGGCTTCTCACGCCGGGTTCGTCGGTTGGCATCGAATTGATCTCGCCGAAGTTGTGCAACTTGCCGGCATTGGGTGCAGCCGGTCCCGCAGACAGGACAACTCCAGAGTCGTATCCCGAGACGGCAGATGCCAGTTCGGGGCTCACGATTACGGCTTTTGCATCTACATGAGATGCGAGATAGGAGATCTCATGTTGGCTCAGCCTGAAATTCCAAAGGTTTGCGACCGCTCCGACCCGATGCGTGGCCAGCAAGCCAATATAGAGTTCGGGGCAATTGAGCATCAAGAAGCCCACATTATCTCCGTGCCCAACTCCCTGCTGGCTGAGCCAGTTGGACAACTGGCATACCCTTTGGTAGTAGTCCTGATAGGTGAGCGTCTCCTGTCCGGTGATGATGAAGGGCCTGTTCGACCAGCGATCCGCCCATTTTCTCAATACATCCACTGTGGTCCCAAGCATGATTGCTCCCCCTCTTCTCACGCGAAAATGGAATCTGGAATAACGGGCATCAGAAGGTGTGAATCGTAGCGGCCTCCGGTGTGAATGATATGCTCCCCGTGGTTCACAGTCCTGTTGTGTCCGTTTGTGTTCATCTCTTGCGGGTAGGTGTAGATATCTTTTCCCTGAATCACGACTCTTAGGATTTCGTTCTCTTCGAAGAGCGTTCCGGACGGCCAGATCTCGATTTCGACCGGCACCACCTCCCCCGCTTTGAGCTTGATCTCTCGTTGATGGGTGTGAACGGGCTGTTCAGGAGTGGATCGTTCTGTGTCGAGTTCTCGGTGAGATACGCGGAGCCATCCCAGAGCCAGAGGGCCGTCTTCGTGATTGCCGAGGAACTGGAAGGGCACGATCTCGCCAGATCGGTCGATTTTCTGGAGGGCGACGAAAAGGTCCATATCGTCAGCGTTCGGCGCCTCGACCCATAGCTTCAGCTTTATATTTCCGATCAGCTCTGTCCGATGCTCCCAACGGTGGTCGAACCATACGCTAGTAGCCGACAAGGCACTGGAGTTGGTTTCGTAGCGTGTTTCGGCCTCGCCAACAGAAGGTTGCCAGTTCATCGTGCCGCTGTCGCCGTCGAGATAGAGGCATTCATAGCGGGTTTTGGCTAGAGGCCAGTCCGCCTCTTTACGGTAGTTCCCTAAGTAGTAGCGTTCTCGGACCTCTAGCAGGACTCTGGGCCAGTATCGCACCTCCGTCGGTTTGCCCTTGAGGAACATGTCGAAGAATTGCCGCTGCCGTTCGGCATTCTGGTAGAAGTTCTCCCATTTTTTTCGTCCGTGAATCATCAGCCATTTCTGTTCGGATGAGATCTTTTTGAATCCCTCCAGAGTCCCGCGTGTATGGAGGCCGTGATCTGCCCAACTTGCGACGGCATAGCATGGGACGGTCACCTTCGAGAGATCAGCGTTTTTGCTTTCCCAGTACTCGTCGAACAACGGGTGCTCGTCTGCCATCTTGACAAGGTCTTCCACCTGTGTTTTGGAAAAACTTACGCTGGGGTGCCACATAGCCATGAATGCTGTCTCGGGAATGCCGCCGTGAAAAGCCAGTTCCCGGTAGAAGTCGGTGACGCCCTCCCAAGGATTGATTGCCGCCAGATGCGGTGGATTCAATGCGGCAACTTTCCATTGGCTCCAAGCCAGATATGAGACTCCGTGCATGCCGACCTTGCCAGTGCACCATGGCTGTACTCCAGCCCACTCAATGAGGTCATAGCAGTCTTGCGCCTCTTGGGGACCCAAAAGGGTGAGATCTCCTTCTGAACCCCAGGACCCACGGGGATCTGCGTAGATGATCGCGTAGCCGTTGGCGCACCAATATCTGGGATCTGCCGCTTCGAAGGCGGTCAAAGGGGAAAGATCGCTGTCACAGACGCCGCAATTAGGGAAGAATCTATATTTTATCCTCCCATGTTTTCCATATGGTGCCCATGCGAGAAGCACGGGATACTCTCCCGTTAGCTCCGGCCGGAAGACGTCGACATATATTGTGCTGCCGTCACGCATCTTGACTGCGACGTCATAATCGCAAAGGATCCCTTCGGACTGCTCGGTTCTTGGCTTCAGCCCTGGGTACTTTCCCTTTTCAAGGGAAAGACCCTCACGGAACTGGATTTTCAACTCGCCTGAACCCATAAACCGCCCCCCTCACTTCAATGTGTTGCGGCCAGATGCCTCCGAAAGACAGATACATTTTCCACTATTTATCTGACTATCACAAATAGGCTTTCTTGAAGAGCTGATTGGGTCGAGGGCCTGGCAGAGCCTTGGTGCAGATCAAGAGCCTAGACGTGGGGATGGTCGAATAGCCGCTCGTATCCAGCAGATAGGCAGCGAGCTTGTCAGTCCTTGTTGTGTTTCCTCAAAAAAGACTGCACTTCCTCAGTTAGCGAGTCGATTGCTCCTGACTCGATCTGCTGTTCAAAGGCAGCGGGATCTATCGTGTCAGCTTCAATCTGCTCCAGATCGCGGGAAGCCTCCAACTGGGCTATATAGGCTTTGGCTTCGTCGTCATTCTCGATTATCGAGGCGATTTGACGATCGTATTCAGCAGTAGCCAGGTCGAGCTCTAATGTGTCGATCCTGAAGTCCAGCAGCTCAAGAAGCTTTTCGACCAGCGCTCTCGCTCCCTTTGGTGACGGTGTTTGATTTACGTAGTGGGGAATGTTCGCCCATAACGAGGTCCCGGGGATCCCACCCTTGTCAAACCAGGCCGCAAGAACGCCATTTATTCCTGTCGGCCCCTCGTATGCTGAGGGCATCAATCCGTATCTTTCCAGCATTTCAGGGCTGTTTGAGGTTGCAGCAATGCGAACCGGACGAGTATGGGGGTAGTCGGCCAAAAGGGCTCCCAGCGAAACGATCATCTCGACTTCGAAGTCTTCGGCTAATTCGAAAAGAGTGGATGCGAATCTCTTCCATTTAAGTTGGGGTTCTGGACCCTTGACAAATATCAGGTCTCTGTCGACGTACTCGAGGTGTGCAACTGAGATCGAGGTTCGCGGCCATCTGATCTTTCTGATCATGGAGTCTTGAAGTATGACCTGTGGCCTGACAATTGTGAAGTCGCAGAACTCCTCTGGATCGACCTCAGCTATAACTTTTGCATGCAACTTCTTCCTGAGAAAGTCGACCGCAAGTGTCGCAGCTTCGGCTGCATCATTCCATCCGGCGAACGCAGTGATGAGAATCGGTCTGCGCAGCTCAGACGGTATCGAGTCCAGCCACACTAAGTCTTCCATCACTACAGGATACCGCGTTTGTAGTCACTATTGAAATCTCCCTCCGCAGGTTTGGCCGACTCCTTCTTTACTTCGTGGTCGGCGTGCGTGGCATCTGACTGAATTTAGAGATAGATTATTGAATTTGGTGGCCTGTTTTGAGTCAGTTGTATGGAGGGTCGGACAAGAATTGATTGAAGTCAGCCGTGTCGATGCGCCATCTTTTGACATCTTGAACGCCCTCAATAACCTGGTTCCACAGCTTTCCAGTTCGGCGAGGCCGCTCGAGTTCGACGATTTTGCAACGCTGCTCGCAAATAAGTGTGTGAACTTCTTGATCGCTGCCGACAGCGAGACGGGAAGGATTGTGGGAACTCTGACCTTGGTTGTATTCCCCATACCCACCGGCCTCAGGGCATGGATCGAAGACGTGATCGTGGACTCGAGCGCGAGGGGCATGGGGATTGGCAAGCTGCTCGTCAAAAAGGCGATCGAAATGGCCACGTTGCAAGGAGTCAAGTCGGTCGATTTGACATCTAGGCCTTCAAGGGTGGAAGCTAATTCGCTGTACGTCGGTTTAGGATTTGTAGTTCGTGAAACGAATGTCTACCGATTTGATGGGAGTTGAATAAGACAAGCGTTTGGAAGTACGAAGTTGATTTATTGTAAATTGGAATCAAACGAGTTTTATACTTTTTGGCCGAGGTGCCTCTAAGATTCGAACAGTATCTGTGGCAATAAAGGTGCCACAGATTTAATAAGCATTCTGCAAGGCGCGTGATATGCCCTTGTGGAACGGAGATTTAGCCTAGGAAGGCGGGATCGTGCCTGATAGCATTACGATAACGGATAATCGATCTGGCAAGTCGATCGAGATTCCTATTGTGAACGATGGGGTATCTTCAGCGGAATGGTCAAAGCTGCTACCGGGGATCTGGTTTTACGATCCAGGACTCACCTCAACGGCAATGACTTCGAGTTCCATCACCTACCTCGATGGTGACGTAGGGATCCTGCGGTATCGCGGTTATCCAATTGAACAACTCGCAGAGGATTCCACCTACCTCGAGGTGGCCTATCTTCTGCTAAAGGGGGAGTTGCCCACCCCGGCGCAGTATGACGCGTGGGTTCGTGACGTTACACATCACACTTTCATCCATGAGAATGTAAGAAAGCGTTTTCTTGACGGCTTCCATTATGACGCGCATCCCATGGGAATGCTGGTGTCGGCCGTTGCAGCTCTGTCAACTTTCTACGCGGACGCAAAGCAGATCTCAGATCCAGAAGTGAGAGAGAAGCAGATAGTGCGTCTGATAGCCAAAATGCCGACGTTGGCGGCCGCTGCGCACAGATTCTCAGTCGGGATGCCCTTCGTCTATCCGGACAACGAACTTTCCTTCCCTGCCAATTTTCTTTCGATGATGTGGAAGATCGCTGAGCCCCATTTCGAAGCAGACCCGGTACTTGTTCGCGCCATTGACATCTTGTTCATTCTTCACGCTGACCATGAGCAGAACTGCTCGACTACTGCGATGAGAACCGCAGGTTCGGCGCATTCCGACCCCTACTCTTCTACGGCAGCCGCGTGTGCAGCTCTGTACGGCCCGCGTCATGGTGGAGCCAATGAAGCAGTGGTCAACATGTTGACGGAGATTGGTTCACTAGAGAACGTGGAGCCGTTCATCAGAAGCGTCAAAGAGGGTAAGAGTGGACAAAGGCTTCAGGGATTTGGCCATAGGGTCTACAAGAACTATGATCCGCGTGCCAGAATAATCAAGAAGGTTGCATACGATGTTTTTGAGGTGACGGGGAAGAACCCACTTCTTGACATAGCTCTGAAGCTTGAAGAGGTAGCACTTTCCGATGACTACTTCGTCTCCAGAAAGCTATACCCGAATGTCGACTTCTACTCAGGGCTGATCTACCAGGCCATGGGATTCCCGATCGCGATGTTCCCGGTCTTGTTCGCTATTCCTCGAGTGTCTGGGTGGCTCTCCCACTATGTGGAGCTGTTGGAGCAAGACTCGAAGATCGTGCGTCCGCGGCAGATTTACACTGGGGAGGCCGAGCGAAAATACATGCCGATTGATCAGCGTTAAAGTGTAAGAATTGAAAAACTTTGGTTTGGCCACGGCGTGTTGTGGGCCAAGCCAAAGTTGTTTTTCGAGGGTTTCCCTTTAGTTGAGGGTTGTGGCGACGGTAGAAATGACCGTGACTTTGGCTAGCGTAAGGCCGGTCATTCATGTCCGCGATAGCGGGCTTGGTACGTCAAGACTATGCTGGCGTCCGCTGGCTCTCGACGTACCTGCGGATGATGTCGAGGGGTGCTCCACCACGGGATGCAGCAAGATATGAGAGACAACAGTTGGTCCCGATGAGTGCGTAGCTGATCTTGGACCTGAGTCGTCTAGAGGACACGCCCTTGAGAGAGTTCACCAGCTTGGAGAGCTGAACCGTCGGCGGGTACTCGACCAAGAGGTGAACGTGGTCATCCTCACCATCCGTCTGGCTCCGTCAAGGTTGCGCCGAAGTCCTGGCAGAGGTCGCTGAACACAGATCTTAGGTGATCCAGGTGCTCTCTAGTGAGGACACCGCGCCGGTACTTCGTCACAAAGGCCAAGTGAGCATGGATCAGGAACACATGTCCTACTCGTCTATGGTTGCTATCACTGCTCATATACCTAGATATTTTTGGGGATGGAAGAGGCAGGTAACGAGTCGAAAAAGGAGCGGAAGCCGCGGGCACGAAAGCGTCCGAAGGACGCTCCCACTCATGTCGTCTCTGTCCCTTTACGACTGACTCCAGCCCAGCGCTCGATGGAAGAGATCAGGTTCGAGTCCAGTGGTCGGATTTACAACGCCTGCTCGAGAGAAGCCCTGCGTCGTTGCCAAAAGCTCCGGTCGGACCCAGCCGTTGAGATAGCCAAGGGCTTACCCACTGGGAAGAGGCGGTCCAAGGAGTCCAGTGTTCGAAACAGACATTCCATGAGGTGGAGCACGCCCACAGGTTTACCGAAGATTCAATGATGACCTTCGCCTCCGGTCTGCGTCAGTCCTGGGTTCGGGCTCAGGTTTACTTCCAGGAGGCCCAGGTCCTCGGTCGTCGGGTATACCGGGCCGTCAAACGGTGGCATCTGGGCCAGGGCGGGAAACCCCGGTTCAAGACGGCCAACCGCGGGTTGCGCTCCCTCGAGTGCAAGGAGCTGAACGGGGATCCCAAGCCAGCCATCGAGGACGGCGTCTGTGTCGGGATCAACCAGGGCAAGGCCAACACCCTTTGGTTCGCCCCCATCAAAGCGTCCGCTGGACGCAAGGCCCGCGATCTGAAGATCGAACGGGATCGTCTCCTCACACAGGTGGCCAAGGGGAATGTTCTCTCGGTCCGGTTGGTGAAGATGATGGTAAGAGCTAAGAATGCATTTCGAGCTCAGTTCGTAATGGATGGAAACCCGCCCGAAGGTCACGAGATCGGCACTGGCGCTATTTCAATCGACCTGGGTCCGTCGTTCGTGGCCGTGGCGGAACGGTCCAGCCTAGGCACAGACCAGCTTTTCCCTGACGCCCCTGTCACCGGAGCTGGAATCCACCAGTTGGCGCAGGGCGTTGGCGACTGTGTTCGAGAGACTCGCCTCGTCCAGCGCAAACTGGACCGCCAGCACCAGGTTGGATAACCCAACCGTTTCCGCCCGGACGGCACCCACAAGACCAGGTGCGAGCGGCGGAACCGATCCAAGAACGCACGACAGACCGAGAGCGCCATAGCCGAGATTCATCGGAGATTGGCTGCCTATGGGAAGACCGCTTTTGGGACTGCGGTCACCGAGTGGCTGTCCGTCGGGATCCATCTTCATACAGAGAAGCTCAACTATGTGGCATGGCAGAAGAACTTCCCTTGCTCAGGGACCATGCTCGGAAAGAGTTGATCGAGATTGCCCGTTGCAGGGCTGCAAGTGCTGGCGGCGGACTCTACGAATACTCTCCCTGGACGTCAGCGCTTTAGCAGACCTGCCTGTGCGGACAGAAGGATAAGAAACCACTGTCACAGAGGAACCACCACTGTCGCGGGTGCGGACTGGTGGTACAGCGAGACCTGCTCTCGGCGTTCTTGGGGATGCTAGCCCGCCCCGAGTTCGATCCACACACGGACGAAATCGTAGGAGACACACCCGACTTGGACCTTGCCCGCAAGGCACGGTCCATCGGTCCCGAGTTTACTGGCTGGCGAAGTCGAGTGAAGGCACGACCAGACATCGAGTTCGGAGACACCAGCGCACGTCGCTGCGGTCACTGGAGCGGATCAAGGCTCGTCGCAAGCGACGTTCCCGGTCCGACAGAGG
>JAJZIP010000163.1 GCA_021810525.1 Actinomycetes bacterium
CCCGACCGAATTAGACGACGACCTGGTCCGGGACATGACCGAAATCCTGACATCGTTCTGTGTGCGGCTTTATGGTAAGCAAGCGGCGGCCAACAGGGCTCGTAGGGTGATCGAGGTTGCTGTTGCACCATTAGGGCAGGATGATACCTGATGTTGGTTGAGATGAACACGGTCGCCCAAGCGGCAAAGGTTGCAGAGTTGACCGGTGGTGTACACTTGGCGACCAAGCCGCCTAAGGACGGCCATACGGGGATGTCTCGCTGCGTGGACGTTGGTGATGGCTTTGAGCCTCACCGCCAAACGGTAGAGTCCGTGTCCGTCCTGTTCAAACTGTACCGTAGAGACGGTGACGACCTTACGCCAGTACCCTCTGGCTGGTCGGCAACAGGAGCTGAGTTCGAGGTCGAGTGGCCCCGTGAGCCCGAGCGGGTGTCGTTGATCCATTCACACTTTGGCGCTCGACGTAAGGCGTACAACTGGGCACTGGCACAGGTGAAGGCTGACATGGATGCCAAGTTTGAAGATCCCAACCACATATCTGTCCCCTGGACACTCCCTGCATTACGAAAGAGTTGGAATCAGACCAAGGATGATGTCGCTCCATGGTGGGCCGCTAATTCCAAGGAGGCTTACAACTCGGGCATCGCTGATCTTGCAAAAGCGCTGGACAACTGGAAAAAGTCAAAGAACGCTACCCGCAAGGGCCGCAAGATCGGATTCCCCACCTTCCGCTCCAAGCACCATGACGCCGGAAGGGTCCGCTTCACTACAGGGACAATGCGCTTCGAGGATGACCGACGCACTATCGTCCTGCCGGTCATAGGGCAGTTGCGTTCCAAGGAGAACACCAGGAGGCTCCAACGACCGCTCTCTGGGGGCAACGCCCGCATCCTCAATATGACCCTGTCGGAAAGATGGGGCAGATTGTTTGTGTCGGTGAACTACGCCGTCCGGATTTCGACCCCTCACTCGGTAGCGAAGCCAGGTGTTCGAGCCGGTGTGGATCTCGGTCTTCGCAGTTTGGCGACGGTCGCTGACACAGAAGGAAACATAATTGAGTTCGCGAATCCAGCACCCCTTCGGGCCACGCTTTCGGCCCGCCGCGAGGCTGGAAGGCAAATGTCCCGGCGCATTGTCGGCTCTAGAGGTCACACGGCAGCGAAAACCAAGTCTGCCAAGCTTGACCGCAGGGCCGTGCACATACGCCAGGATGCGTGGCACAAGCTGACCACTTGGCTTACTGCCACATACTCCGAGGTCGTGATCGAAGACCTCGATATAGCGGCGATGAAGCGGTCAATGGGGAGGCGAGCCTTCAGGCGAGCCGTCTCGGATACTGCCCTTGGAAAGCTCCGCCCTGGGATCACGTACAAGATGCAAAGGGCTGCGACATCCCTCATTATTGCCGACAGGTGGTACCCCTCCAGCCAGATCCATCACGGGTGTGGTTGCCGTCTCATCGCACCGACCAAGTTGTCAAAGACACTCATCTGCGCCACAACCGGCGAAATGGTCGACCGAGATCATAACGCTGCAAAGAACCTCCGCGACTGGCCGGAGTTAAATGCCAGTTCTGGACCAGTTAGGTCCAGCGCCCCGGTGGATACCCAGGCCGCCAGTGATGGTGGTACAGACCCCGGCTCGGAGCACAAGATGACTTGTGTCCGGAGGAGCGATTGTAAGACCGAAGGGAAACCGGAGGCCGATTGCGGTGAGGCGAGAATCAAAACCTCGCAAGGGGACGTCGCTTGATGATCGCTATAGATTACTCAGCGGCAACGGGCTTTTAGACCTGGCGCCAAGCGCTGTTCACATACAGCAGGTTCGGACAGAACCTAGATGCCAGCGTAGGCGCTAGAGAACATTTTCGCCGCGCAACTTGCCGCTTTCTCACATCTGAGTAGCGCCTTCGGCTCTTGTGTATGGCCAAGCCTTGGGTCCAGCATCTCACGGAAACCCAAGATATGGGCCTGACTCGCTCCCAGCAGTTACTTGCTTAGACAGCAGAGCAGCGACCGTACCGCAGGCGCTGGCGTTTCCAACACCTGAGAGGAGCCTGCGGCGGCGCAAGATCAGTCAAGAAAATCGGCCAGGAAGACCTCTCCATCGCCAACTGGACGGATCCGCTCGTACTCCTCTCTCTCCTCCGGGAAAGAGGTTGCCGGCTTGGTGGCATCAATCACCATCTTGCTTCCGATACGCTGCCAATCCGGACCCCCAGGGCCTTTGAGCTCCTTGCCGGTTGGATCCATGGGATGAATTCGAACTCCGTCTATGATCGACACGTCACGAGCTGGATCGACCCTGGTGTTGATCGCCCATAGAACTTCCCAATAGTCATATATATTGACATCGGTATCGACGACTATGACGACCTTCGGGTGAAGCACGGGGCTGCCGAGAGCGGCAAGGCCAACGGTCTTCGCCTCTCCTGCAAAGCGGGGGGTCATCTGGATCACAACACCGAAGATGCCAGGCAATACCAGCAGGTTCGCTATGTCAACATATCCACCGACATTCTGAATGTGATTGTAGATTGCAGCTCCAAAGGGAAACTTGTGAAATAGACAGCCTTCCATTTCACTCCCGTTCTGGAGATTCTTGAAGATAGCGTCATTGCGCTTGGTCACCTTGTCAATGACAATTATCGGGTTCTTTCCGGTTCCGGCGATGTAGTAATCCTGGAACTCGCTGAAAGGCCCCTCCTCTTCTCGCTCGAAGGGCGGGATGTGCCCTTCGATCACGATCTCTGCATGGGCTGGCACGTAGATATCACTCAGCTCAGACTTGACCATCTGAACTGGTTCGCCTAGCAGTGCTCCGGCAATCTCCATCTCGTCCATGCCCAGCGAGCCGCTTATAGCTGCGGCCATGTAGTAGAGAGGATGGTGTCCTATGACTACCGAAACCGGCATCGGCTTACCCATGGCTTCGTACTTCGAGTATATGGCTCTGGTGTGTCGCGGAACCATCAAGATCCCCGTCTGCCGAGGTCCCTTGACCTGAAGCCGGTGGATGCTAACGTTCTGCAAGCCGGTCTCGGGGTCGACCGTGAATACCATTCCAGACCCGATGACCTCGCCACCATCTTTGGTGCCTGCCCTGTGAACCGGCCACTTGGTCAGATCGATCTGGTCTCCTTCGAGATGCACCTCTTTCACCGGCCCTGTCGAAACCCTCTCCCACGGCAGCGTCTCTGACATCTTGGAGGCTAGGAATTTGACGACCTCCTCCTTTTTCATCCCAAACGCCAGCGCCACGTGATCCATGTTTGCCGGAGCATTTCCCACCGAGCGCCAGCCAGGGGCACCGGTCAAAGAATGGAACATCAGCGCCTTTGATCGAGACTGGTAAAGCAGCGCCCCCATCTGAGTCTTTGGATCGACGGGTTTCTTTATATGCAACAACTCACCGTGATTCTCCAGCGTGTCCAGCCAGCTGCGCAAATCTTTGACCACGAAACTCCCCTCTCCACGTTCCGTGCCCAGCTGCCGCGAGTCGGCTCTCGGACCCGGAATGATTTTCACACTACGTTACAAGTAAAACTAAAGCAACTATAAGACCTTTTTGATCCCAAGCGCCAATGCTGGGAATGCGAGGGTCCGTCTGCGGCCTTTGATGATTGAGAGTCGAGCAGGCTGATGAGAAAACGAATTGAGGGCGCTATACCTCGGGTTCGACAAGTGTGTGCTTCACAGTTCTACCGATCTGGCGATACGCAGGATACAGGGCGGCCACGCCAGCTACGAAGACAGCGACAATTGCGCCTGAGGCCAAAAGGGTAACAGGAGTTCCGATCTGATCCGCCACTGCGCTCACAGGCATTACCGATATCGGTCGAATTGACTGCGCTACCATATATACGCCCATCACACGGCCGTACTGCCCTGGCTCGGTATTCATCATTATTAGGCTTGAGTTCAGAGCCTGGTAAGCATCCCCCGTCATCCCCGTCAAGAACAGAAATGGAATGGCAAAAGCCAAGTCATTAAGGTGAACGAAGAACGAGAAGCCTACCAGGGAGAGTCCAAAAGACACCCCGAGCAGCAGCTGCAATGCGGCCTTCTTTGGATACCTCGCAAATGACGCCACTATGAGCGTTCCGACCAGCGAACCTACTCCGCCGATGCTCAAAAGGACGCCCAGCAGCGTGGAGCCGCCATGAAGGGGCCCGTCGGCTACAGCGGGCATCAGGTTAAGATAGGGCATTCCCAAAGCAAGAGGGACAAAGCCTAGACTCATCAGAACCATTAGCCCGGGCATCCGCCTAACATAGCTGAAGCCGTCCCTAACGCTCTCGCCCATCCGCTTGCGAGGCCCCGTGGGCACGCCCTGATTGTTCACCCTGAAGGCCGACCACGTAACCCATAGCCAACATGCGGCGATGGCAAAAAACGTTCCGCTCAACCCGAAATGCGGTGTGGCTATGAGGAGCCCGGCAATCGCCGGCCCGGCGACGCGGGTCATATTCATTCCCGCATTGTTCAGAGCCACTGCGTTCGGCAGCAGATGCCCTGTCCCAACAACCTGAGGAGCATACGACTGCCGTGCGGGCATCAAAAATCCGAAGCAGATTCCCTGGAGGAATCCTAGAACTACCAGCCAGGAAATTGTAAGAAGATGATCGACGTACAGAACCCCTGTAGCCAGGCTCATAAGCGTCATCGGAAAGCTCGTCCAGACAATCACGTCCCGTTTCTTGAACCTGTCTGCTAGATAGCCTCCAATGGGCGAGAGGACAATCCTCGGAAGACCCGTTGCCAGTGTCACAATACCAATTGCAAAGGCACTTCCCGTCAACCTATAAGCCAGATAGCCCCTTGCAACCTGCTGAAACTGCATTCCCGTCCACGACCCCATGAACCCAAACCAGAGAACCCTGAAGTCGCGGATCTTGAGAGACTCGAAGGTATTGGCCATCGCCTTTGAACGAAGACGGGTCAGGGCAGAAGGTCGCGAATCCGGCGCTCTGATGCCTATCTGGGACGAAACCCCGGCCTGCTCTAGCTGATTATCAGCGACTCCGTCACTCATTCCACGACACGATCCGAACTATGCTGATCTTTCATCTCAAAACCTTTAATCTCAATAATTTTCCCGCTGATCGCAGGGTCTGGCATTTGTGACTTCAACTCCAAATGGACGAAAGATCGGGAAACAAGACGAAAACCTCCACGAAACCGATCTTTAGTTCTGTGACAGCTCAAATAGCCAGCACCTCTTCCAGAAGCCTTGATCAACTCTCCTCTTCGATCACCAGTGGCATTAAAACTCGGAGCTGAATTCCGATACTTCGTCCCTTGCGTCGCCTATTCACCTCTTTAGCTGGGTGCAGACAGTGCCCAAAATTGAGCAGACATCTCCCTACCTACAAGTAGCTCGAACTCAAAAAGCTCAGCCACCCATTAGAGCAGATCGAGATCGGCTCTCTTCTCCAGAGAAAAGCCGAGCCGAAAACACCTCATCGCCTCCGCCGAAATCCAATTCGGTGCTCACTTGGGGTCCGGCCACAACCGCCTTCATGCCGTTTAGACAGATAGCTTCGCGACAAACGTCTCTCAGGAAACCGCCTCCCGGCGACTCTGATGCCAGCTCCGCCAAGGAGCGATGCTCCGAGCATGAACCGGACAAGATTCTCAGCAGCGACTGGTGAGGGCCCGATACAGCTGCACTTTGTTGATCTATACAACTAAATCCAGCCTACCATGGAAACCCGATGGGCCGTTTGGTCTTCAAGCTTGCGTCGACAACCTCCCTATGTAATGTGCCCATCATTGCCGTTCGACTGGGCTAGGCTCTGTATCTAGAGATTCACCACCGCGGAAACTCGATTTGGTCCGCACCTTTTAGTGATAATGGGGCTGGCCAAGCTAGCCCCTAGAACAGCTGTCAAGTCTCCAATTTCGCCTGGCGCGAGACCTGGTCCGGTTTGAATCTCTACCCGCCCAGGTCAACATTGACAAGTGAATCGGCTCCAGAAAGTGAGGTGAACAGTGCACATCACTGAACTTCCCAAAGAGGTCCCCACGAAACTTCTCATCGGAGGCAACTGGAGAGAATCAAGCGACTCGAGTTCAATTGCCGTAATGGATCCGGCAACATCTGAGTTATTGGCGGAGGTCTCAAACGCCACCATAGAAGACGCAACCCTCGCAGTAGCCGCCGCCTACGAGGCCCAACCCGGATGGGAAGCCACGGCCCCGAGAGAACGGGGAGAGGTTCTGCGCAGAGCCTTTGAGATCATGCGCTCGCGATCAGAAGAGATCTCTCGTCTCATGGTTTTGGAAAACGGTAAAGCCATTAGTGACGCCAGGAACGAGACCGCCTATGCAGCAGAGTTCTTCAGGTGGTACTCGGAAGAAGCGGTCAGAATGGGTGGCTATATTCAAAGGGCCCCCTCCGGGTCCAACCAGATTCTTGTGATGAGGCAGGCGATCGGCGTAGCCATCCTCATCACACCTTGGAACTTCCCGGCGGCAATGGCCACCAGAAAGATTGGTCCTGCTCTGGCTGCAGGCTGTTCTGTCATCCTCAAGCCGGCATCGGACACTCCGCTGACCGCCCTTCTCCTGGGCCAGATTCTTCAAGAGGCTGGCGTTCCGGACGGTGTCGTAAACATAATCCCTTCCAACAGATCGTCAGAGGTAGTGGCGAAGATCCTCCATGATCCCAGAGTGAGGAAATTGTCCTTCACGGGCTCCACGGAGGTCGGCCGATCACTCCTCATCGAGGCAGCGGACAACATAATCAACAGCTCCATGGAACTAGGTGGAAATGCGCCCTTCATCGTCTTCGCCGATGCCGATATGAACGCAGCGGTAGAAGGTGCGATGATTGCCAAGATGAGAAATGGCGGCGAGGCCTGCACAGCAGCTAACCGCTTTTACGTGCAGACT
>JAJZIP010000164.1 GCA_021810525.1 Actinomycetes bacterium
GACTCCCCGCGGTTGGAACGTGAGAGGAAGACCTCCAGAAGCTCAATCTGGTCCACTCCGATCACGACCGCTGAAGACGGCTTGATTATCCCAGACTTCTCCCTGGCTATATCCGACAGCTCTGGACCTAAGATCTCCACGTGGTCCCAGGAGACATTGGTTATCACCGCCACCTCTGCGTCGATCACGTTAGTCGCATCCCAGACTCCACCCATTCCGACCTCGACCACTGCAACGTCAACTCCAACCGTGTCAAAGTGTGAAAAAGCTGCGGCCGTGATCAGCTCGAACCAGCTCAAAATCTTTCCAGAGTGCTCTTCTAGCAGCTTCAATGTCAGCAACTCGTTGACTAGGTCCTCGTCCGAGATCGGTTCCAGATCGACAAGGATCCTCTCATTTATTCGAGCGAGGTGAGGCGACATGTAAGTAGCGACTTTAAGACCATGGGCCAGCAGCAATGCACTGATCATCCTGCATGTGGAGCCCTTGCCATTGGTACCTGTGACGTGAATGACTGGATAGCTCTTGTGTGGCTCTCCGATCATCTGTAAGGCTTCTCGCATCTTCACCAATGAAGGCGGCGGAAACTCCGCATGAGAGTTCTTTTCGATGTTTATGTGGCCGTCCAACCAATTGAGAGCATTCCCAAGTGAGATAGAATTAGCCATTCGAAGCCCCTAGGGATCGGTTCTGCGCCTTGAAACAGCTAGGAGGCAGCTCGCCGCGTCCGCTCCGGACGATCGGGGCCAGCTCCTCGCGGGACCAAGGTAGGTGCAACTTTGTCTAGCACCACGCTTCTGTCTACGACACAGCGCTGAACATCCGATCTGGACGGAATGTCATACATTACCTCAAGAAGAACTTCCTCCAGAATTGCACGCAGGCCCCTGGCTCCGGTTCCCCGCAAAAGGGCCAAATCCGCGATAGCTTCCAGCGCATCCTGAGTCATTTCGAGCTCAACTCCATCAAGCTCGAAGGTCTTCTGGTACTGCTTCACTAGAGCATTCCTCGGCTCGACAAGGATTTCTATAAGGGCGGCCCGATCGAGATTGCCCACAGCACCTATTACGGGAAGTCTTCCAATGAATTCGGGAATCAATCCAAACTTCAGGAGATCTTCTGGGAGCACGTGCTTGAAGATTTCGCCATCTTTGTTCGTCTTCTCGGAAAGATCTGCTCTGAATCCAATCGACTTGGTGCCGATGCGTCCCTCGATGATCCGCTCAAGACCAGCAAATGCACCTCCACAGATAAAAAGCACGTTTGTGGTATCGATCTGAATGAACTCCTGGTGCGGATGCTTCCGACCGCCCTGAGGCGGCACCGACGCAGTAGTTCCTTCAAGGATCTTCAACAGTGCCTGCTGTACCCCTTCTCCCGAAACGTCGCGCGTGATCGAGGGATTCTCGCTCTTCCGCGCAATCTTGTCGATCTCATCGATGTAGATGATGCCAGTCTCAGCTTTCTTCACATCGTAATCAGCTGCTTGAATTAGCTTCAACAGAATGTTCTCGACATCTTCACCAACGTAGCCAGCCTCTGTCAATGCAGTTGCGTCAGCAATTGCAAAGGGAACTTCCAAAAGCTTCGCAAGGGTCTGAGCAAGCAATGTCTTGCCCGAGCCGGTTGGTCCTAGCAGAAGGATGTTGGACTTCGCCAACTCGACGTCGTTCGTTCGGGATGTACCTGCCTGAATCCTCTTGTAGTGGTTGTATACGGCAACAGCAAGAATTTTCTTTGCCGAGTCCTGGCCTACCACATATCCGTTTAGAAAATCGAAGATCTCTCGAGGCTTTGGTAGCTCATCGAACTTGACCTCCGTGCTCTCGCTAAGCTCCTCTTCGATTATGTCATTGCACAGATCTATGCACTCGTCGCAGATGTAGACGCCAGGTCCAGCAATCAGCTTCTTTACTTGCTTTTGGGACTTGCCGCAGAAGCTGCACTTTACGACTTCGGGTCCCTCAACAAACTTTGCCACTGCCATCCCCTTTTGTACTACCAACAGAATCGACGCTCTGGTTCAACTTCAGGATTCAAGATTTCCAGGCCCCCTGACGAAGACCTTTTGTTATATAAAGTGTAGATCTGATCACCTACGCTACAGCCGCTGATGACCCACGAGGATCTCTCGCAGTGGTGATCACTTCGTCAATAATCCCATATGCCTGGGCTTCCTTGGCATCTAGAACAAAATCTCTATCCGTGTCCTTTTGAATTCTCGCTACCGGCTGTCCTGTGTCGGCTGAAAGCATTTCATTGAGCATGTCTCTCATACGAAGGATCTCCTTGGCCTGCAACTCGATGTCAGTTGCCTGGCCCCCCACTCCACCATAAGGCTGGTGGAGTAATACCCTGGCGTGAGGAAGGGCAAAACGCTTTCCCTTAGAGCCTGCCGCCAAAAGGACCGCGGCTGCCGATGCTGCCTGGCCGAAGCAAAATGTCGAAACATCCGGACGAATGACCTTCAAGGTGTCGTAGATTGCGAAGAGGCCAGTGATCTCTCCACCCGGCGAGTTGATGTACAGACTGACGTCCTTTTCCGGATCTTCGTATTCAAGAAAGAGAAGCTGAGCGCAGATCAGGTTGGCAACAGAATCGTCTATCGGTGTTCCAAGAATTATGATCCTCTCCCGGAGTAGCCTTGAATAGAGGTCGTAAGCCCGTTCTCCTCTGCTAGAAGATTCAATAACGGTAGGAACATAGTAGTTATACGCCGTCATCTGCCTCACCTCTCGAAGAGTCTTCTTCTCCATCATTACCGGACTCTGCGCCTTCTGCCAATTCTTCTTCCGAATTCAGTTCATGTTCTTCCAGAAATTCACGGCCTATCGGGTTTCCATCTTCATCTGCGATCTCTACCAATTCTAGAAATCTCTCGAGAGCTTTCGCCTTGGCCATCTCTAATTCAACCGTCTTGATCTGCCCGTTCTCGACAATCCGATCGCGGAACTCTTCAAAAGCAATTTGTGCAGACTCCGCATAACGTCTGATCTCTTTTTCTAGCTCATCAGGAGCGATTGCGACGGCCTCTTCCCTGACGAGAGCCCTTAGAACCAGATCGACTCTTGCCTGGTTCTGCGCGTCAGTGAGAATTTGGTTTACAAGCTGCTCCGAGGTAGAGCCGGTGATTGCGAGGTACTGCTCCAATGGAATCCCTTGAGCCTCGAGACGGCCCGAAAAGTCTCTTAGAAGAGTATCGAATTCTTGTTGGACCAATGCCTGAGGAAGCTCTTTCAAATCCATGAGTTCAATCAGAGCCGCGAGGGCTCGGTCGCGAAACAGCGAGCGGGAACGCGACTTCTTGGTACCCTTAAGCTGCTCCTTAATGGAGTTCTCAAGCTCGGCAAGGGTCTCAAATTCAGAGGCCTCCGCTGCCCATTCGTCAGTCATTTCAGGAAGCAAGAGTTCGTTGACTTTCTTAATCGTAACGAAGCATGTGATCGGCCCTTCGGTGCTCCCTTCTGGAGCTGGGACTTCAAAGGTCACCTCGTCATTTGTCACATGTCCAATAACGGCGTCGTCCAGTCCCGGGATGAAATCGTCTGCGCCAACCCTGTAGAGAAAATCCTCGACATCAAGGTTTGGCACACGTTCGCCATCCCTCTCAGCCCGCACGTCAATGCTCACCTGATGATCAACGGCAATTTGAGTCTCCACCTCGGACAACTCCCCGAACTGCTCACGCAGCCGTTTGAGCTGATCTTCCACGTCTTTATCGGTGACGTCAGGAGACGGCATGACGACTTTCACGCCCTTGTACCCGGCGATGTTCACCTCTGGCCTGACTTCGACGTCGGCCTCAACTACGATAGGCCCGCTCTCCTCGCCAGACTTGACGTTCACATTTTGAGTGGCAATCACATCAAGTTCGTTTGAACGAATGGCGTCTCCCAGAAAACCTGAAATTGCTTCGTTGATCGCCTCGGCCCGGATATACGAACGCCCTAGTTTTGCCTCTAAAACCTTGCGAGGCACCTTTCCCTGGCGAAATCCGGGGATGCGAACCTCTTTCGAGATCTTTGTTAATGCTGCATTTAGACTAGGTTCTAACTCCAACTCATCAATGTCCATGATGATCTTGACGATAGAGCCCTCGACTGGAGTAATTGTTGACTGCATATGGGTATATGAGCTTACTCGGCGTGCAATTCATCTAGGCCTAAGCGGTAGCTCTTTGAACTCGTCCACGCACGTTCATCATCTACATCTGAGCAATTCCGGATCAAGCTCATTGCACGATTTTGTGTGCTTTCATGTGTATCTACCCCATGCCCTAATGTGAAGCCTCCTAAAGGGACGAAGGAAGAACGAAAAGCCGCACTCGACCGCACCGGTCGTCCCGGACGATTTAAATGTCCAACATCGAGATCCTGCCGATGTGCAAATTATATACCCACTAGGGTATACTTTTCAAAATACATTGAACACTCGAAAGGTCGAGAAAGGAGCACAGTTGTGTTGTTCAAAAAGAGCACAAGAGACGTAGACCCGCGGGAAGCCAAAGAACTTGTGGAGCAGGGAACGATGATGATCGACGTCCGCGAACTCTCGGAGTGGAATCATGGTCACGCTCCAGGAGCCTTGCATCTGCCCATGTCCATCATTTCCGAGCATCTTCACAAAGTCCCCAAAGATGAGGAAGTGGTGGTCTGCTGCAGGAGTGGCAGCAGGTCATCGGCGGTCGTCTCCTTTCTATCCAGCAATGGATACAAAGTGCTCAATATGAGAGGCGGGATGGCAGCTTGGCACGCACATGGACTGCCAGTGGTGAACTCCAGCGGCGTTCGTGGAAGTATCATCTAGAGACTAGCGCGATCGCCTACTACCTCGAAGCTATCTGAGTTTCAGAAAGAGCTTCTCGACGTCGGCGAGAGTACAACCGCCCTTTAGAGCCTCCTCGGGATTCTCCAAACAGTATGAGATCTGAGAGGCAACAAGACGGAACCCGATCTGCTCCAATGCCTTTGACACTGCAGAGATCTGCGTGACGATGTCTTTGCACTGCCTGGCATCGTCAATCATCTTGGAAATCCCTCTGATCTGGCCTTCAACTCTTGCCAAACGACGTTTCAGATCCTGGCGCTGATCTTCCCGTAGGCTTATGGGAGAGACAGCACCCTCCACTTCGATCAGGTCATTCTCCTCTTGCATGATACCCATACTGGTATTCTAGAAGCCCCCGCGGCTATACCACACTTGAAAACCGTGAAGTGACCGACCTAGTTCCACACTTGGTACGATAACCGGCCCCAGAAAGAGCGGGTTGATGCCCGTGCTACTCACTCCATTAAAACCGACTACGATCCACTAAGCGCGATCTTCCAAAGAAATTGTCATCGTAACCTGCCGAAATCCAACCCACGAACCATAACAGGCCGCAAAGCTCTCAAATATGGCTCGAAACTGGAGAGCGGGTGACGGGAATCGAACCCGCATAGCCAGCTTGGAAGGCTGGAACTCTAACCATTGAGCTACACCCGCAAATTACAGCTCCCGACAAAATTGTCGGGGAGGGGGGACTTGAACCCCCGACCCCCTGCTCCCAAAGCAGGTGCGCTACCAAACTGCGCTACTCCCCGCAATCTCATCTAATTGCCGAGAAGGAATTCTAGCTCGATATCGCTAAACACTGTCGGTAATTTCGGACGCGTTGGTCCGAATCCTCCGATAGATGAAAGCGACTATCCCTATTACTAGTACTACAGCGATCAGATAGCCAAGATCCTGCACATCTTTGACAAAGGCGTGATAGTTGGATCCGACGGCGTAGCCGACTCCTGCTAGAACTCCTACAAAGGGAACAGAACCGAGGAAAGTATATATTCCAAAGCGGATCGGCGCCATTTCAGCAACACCAGCAGGAAGTGATATGAATGTGCGGACCACTGGGAGAAGTCTTCCAAAAAACACCGCCGCCTGTCCCCTCTTTGCAAACCAGCGCTCTGCCCTTTCCAGGTCGTGGACACGGAGGAAGACGTACTTGCCATATCTGATGACTAAAGCCCTGCCACCAGTCCTGCCGACGGCCCATGCGATGTAAGCCCCGAAGATGTTGCCGACCGCACCCATCAAGATGACTAACGCCAGATTGAGCTTGCCGGTTGCAGCTAACACGCCTGCAAAGGTCATTATCAGCTCAGATGGCACAGGGATGCACGCCGATTCCGCGACCATGAGGACAAAAACCGCGATATACCCCCACGAAGTTATAAAATTTTCCACAATGTCAGGTTAGTGGCAGCGCCTACCACTGAGAAAGCTTTGCAGCCGATACTCAGGTGGATCTTAGAATTATTGGCCTCCCGGCCATAAAAGCCGGTCATCGATAACCTCCCTGCGCCTGCGACATCCACCGGTCTCCGGCCAGGCAAACATCTTTTCCGGGCCCAAAAGGACAGGGATTCCCTTCCTATCCTCCAGTCCCTCACGGAAGGGGATTCCCTAGTGTAGATAGTGGCTCATGCCACTTCTTCTTCCGGGAGTTGACGCTTCACTGGGCCGCTGTGCTTAGCCCGGATAGGCTCTGCGTGCGGTGTCGCTCTACGTCCTGTGACCGCAAGTCCTGCGGCAAGTATGTTCTTAGCGGCATTTAGGTCCGCATGTTTGGTGTGCCCTCAAGCGATACAGCTGAATGCCGCTTGGCTCTTGCGGTTCTCAGGTGCACGGTGTTTACAGTTGGAACAGGTCTGTGATGTGTGCTTGGGGTTTACCGGAATTGCTACGACTCCGGACGAGTTTGCCTTGTCCTCGAGTCTCTTTCTAAATAGGGACCAGGACTGGTTCAGGATCTCTTTTATGAGCTACGTTCTTGCCAGGATCTTCTA
>JAJZIP010000013.1 GCA_021810525.1 Actinomycetes bacterium
AGCGGCTGGAGAAAACACCGAGAGAGTCCTAAATGGAACCGAAAGCCTTTGAAACCCTCTTGCAAAGGGCTCTCCGGCACTCGGATCACCACCTAGATTCACCAATGTATACCCATTTGGGTCGATCATGTCTTGAATTGGCACACCATTTTCAATCCACACATGTGGCAGCCGACTTCCAGGCCAAGAGGATGGAATGTACTCGAACGAATCTGAATCCGGAGCCTCCCCCTCCTCGTCGACAATAAGAGATGAGCCTGAATAGCGGTACCCAAGTTCTATCCCCAGCAGCTCGTTGCTTTTCCTCTGCTCCTTGTCGACCAGCTCTCTAATCCTTTCACGGTGAGCCTCGCCCTCCGGTGATTCCTCAAAAGCCAAAGGACCGCATATGCTTCTCCATGCCCTCCGCCCGATAGCTGCTTGCCGTGAGGCATTTACGTTTCTCGCCCCGATTTGGCGACGCTCGGTCTCGTAGGACTCAAGAAGTCGTGGACCTCCCCACCCTCCCAGCGTTGAAGCAAGCTTCCAAGAGAGGTCTATGGCATCTCCAACCCCGGTGTTCATTCCGAGTCCACCGGTTGGAATCACAAGGTGGGCAGCATCGCCGGCAATAAATACGCGATTCGTGGAGTAGCTGTCTGCAAGCATTAGACGCTGAGTCCATTTGCCTACGTACAGCATCTCGAACTCGATCGGAGCGCCAACAGTCCTGCGAAAGAGCTCCACCATCTCGGAGCTATCCTCGACGACGGCATGCAGTGTGAAATGGACCGTATCATCTTGAACAATGAGAAATGTCGACTTCTCGTCCGCGACGTGATAATGCCGCCCCTTGCCTATCGGAATGCTGTCGTAGACCCCTGGAGCCCTGTACAAGGCCTGATGCATCTCAAGGAGCGACTCCCCTCTAAGCGCCACACCGAGCTGGCTTCGCACGGTCGATGCGCCTCCGTCACAGCCTGCGAGGTACTTCGACCGTATAGAGACCTCGTTTCCCTCTAGGTCTCTAACCAGCGAAGTAACCCCATCCCCATCTTCGACGAAGGACTCAAGTTCGTGTCCGAAACGGACCGATACTCCCGAAGTGCGCTCCGCCACCCCTTTGAGCAGGGGCTCCAGAGTGTATTGAGAGATTAGCTGGTAGGGCTCTAGCGGCATCGAACCGTCGTTCGTTAGAGATCCTTCCGCCTTAAGCTGGTTCACCGACGGGTAAGGATGCCGCGCGATCGGCGGGTCTTTCAGCGTGCGGATTACAAACACATCCATCGGCAGATCCTGACCGTATCCGGCGCTGCGGACCTCATCTGCTATGCCAAGCCTACGGAATATCTCCATCGTTCTGGCATTGCATCGCTCCATCTTGGGGAGGAATGCGGGTTCGGGACGCTTGTCAACCAACATGCATCGCACGCCACGCTGACCCAGATCAATTGCAAGAGTGAGACCCACAGGACCTCCACCAGCTACAAGGACATCGGTATCCCAGGACTTCATGAACTAAGACTCTCCTCGAAACGAAATCATCAATATTAGGCATGCACTTCGAACGCTTGCTATCATAATGTGATAGGGTTACTCTTATTATACGACAGTCGGGAGGTGGGTTGGTGTCGGTCTCCAATCCTGAGGGCAAAGACAGCGCGCCGCGTGGCACTCAGAGGCGGACGGGTGCCGAAAGTGCGCGCCGCGTACTCCAGCTGATGCTGTGCTTCAATCGCCAAAACCACACCTACACAGCCAGACAGCTGGCTGAAGAGGTTGGTATTCCGCTGCCAAGCGTGCACCGCTATGTCGCACTGCTTCGAGAAACGGGGGTCCTCATCGATCGCGGCTCCGGCAAATATAGCCTCTCCCCTCGAATGATACCGCTCGCTCAGGCGGCAAGATCGGCAGAGTCGCTTGTTGACTTCGCGGATCCGATCATGAGGAAGCTCTCCTCCGATACCGGCGAAACGGTCATCCTGGTCCGAATGATCAATGACATGGCAACATGCATCCACCGGATCGAGTCGCCAAGAAGGCTTCGAATCTCGTACGAGCCTGGGCAACTAGTGCCGCTCCTGGGTGGGGCAAGTTCACGCATACTCCTTGGTTCAATGTCACCTCAGGCCCGCAAGGCGCACCTCTCACACTATTTATATCTTGCAGATGGAGATCTCAGAAGACTGGGCAGGATAGAGCAGGATATCCAGCAGGCAGCGAAGAACGGCTGGGCAACTAGTTCGTCAGAGGTTGATGAAGACGTCTGGGCGGCGGCGGGAGCCGTGAAACACGGCCGAGAGGTAGTAGCGAGCCTTTCAGTGCCAACCCCTCTATCGCGGGTAACCCCGGAAATACAAAAAAGGCTGATCTCCCAGGTGACGGTAGCTGCAGCAGAGATAAGCGCGACGATATCTGCTATACATTAACTCATGAGGCGCTAGTTGGAAGCGGGGTCTGAATCCTAAGCCAATATTAAGGTTTTCTTCAGCCAAATTGCGGCAACTCCCCCTAGTTTGACCTTGATTCAAATATCTGAGAATCGCGCGGTAAATGCCAATTTAAATGGCTAAAGGAGAAAACCGTAGTGAAGTGGTTTAGGCGGTTGGCTAAAAGGCGATGGGCGCTGCTTTCCGTCGCCGTAGTAATCATAGTGATTGCTGGGGGCGCGATCTACTCACAGAGGGGCTCCAGCACTACTACCCAATACGAGACTGTTGCAGCAAACCTGGGCAACATCAGTCAATCCATAAGCATCTCCGGGACCGTAGAACCGGTGACTGACCTCGAACTCAACTTCGGGAGTACAGGACTGGTGAACACGGTCAATGTCCAGCCGGGCCAGTCCGTGAAATCCGGCCAGGTTATGGCCACTCTTGATACAACTTCGCTGGAGGCCCAGGTGACCCAAGCTCAGGCGACCCTTCTCTCCGATCAGGCGAAACTGGGCGCCGACCAGGCCGGTCCAACGGCTAGCGCTCAGCAGTCGTCGCAAGCTCAGGTGACAAGCGCGCAAAACGCTCTGGCGGCTGCGAAGCAGAGCCTCAGCGACACCCAGGCCTCCAACCAGATAACCCTGACGCAGGCCCAGACCTCAGTGAGCCAGGCGCAGACCGCTCTGGCAAGCGACCAGACCACCCTGCTTCTTGCCCAACAGAACTTTGCGAAATACCAGCTCTTGGTCGTGCCTTCGACAAATGCAACTCTCGTCCCAGTCTCTGTTCAAGCATCTGCTTCCTCTTATGACTCAACGACAACCCAAGGGCTTATCACAACAGATCAGAGCTACCTCCCATTGGATCAGAACAGTCTCTTTGAAGCCCAGACAGCATCTGCAAACTGCGCAAACAACTCCGCTTGCTCATCAGGGTGGCAAGCATGGATAAATGGTGATAACACCGCGATATCCGCTGCAAATTCAGCTATATCTCAAGCCAACAAGGTCATCTCAGACCTTGAAGCTGTTCAGAACGCGCAGAACAACGTTACGGCCACCCAGGTGAAGATCTCACAGTCGCTCGATCAGGCACAGCAGGCAGTGACCTCCGCCACGACAGCATTGACCAATGCACAAAATGCCGCTTCCGTGGCAGCCCAGCCAACCACATCTGCGCAGATTGATGCCGACAACGCAGCGATCGCCTCAGCGCAGGCCTCTTTGGCCAATGCACAGCAGGCTCTGGCTGAAGCAACAATCATGGCTCCCGTTGATGGAGTCGTTGCACAGGTCAATATCTCGGCAGGAAAGACCACAACAACTTCAACTTCAACAAGCGGTGACATCGTCCTCGAGAGCCCCAACTCCTTCGAAGTCAGCGGCCAGGTAAGTGATACCCAGATATCCGAGGTCAAGCTGAATCAGCAGGCTTTGGTCACTCCAGCAGGACAGACCACCTCGCTCGCCGGCAAGGTGAACCAGATCACCCCGATGGCTACCGTGACACAAGGCGTTGCAACCTTCCCAGTGAATGTGCTCATAACCCAACAGTCTCCGGACCTCTACGCGGGCGCCTCTGCGACGGTCCAGATCATAGTCAAGCAAGCTACCAACGTCTTGACGGTTCCGACCTCTTCGGTGCACAGCGCCGGAAGCTTTAGCTTCGTCGACGTGCTTCAGAGCGGCAAGTCGGTCCGCAAACTCGTGACGCTTGGCGCGTCGAGCGGGATCTACACCGAGGTGACCTCGGGACTCCAGCCGGGTGACGAAATAATAGTTGCCAACAGAAGCGCCGCGCTTCCATCTGCATCTAATAACTTCAGGGCAAACAGGGCAGCAGGAGTGGGCGGATTTGGCGGCGCTGGCGGCTTCGTAGGCGGCGGAGGTGGCAGACCCGGTGGCTAGAGCCAGACGCTTCAACAGTACAGGTGGCGGCGGCGAAGAGAGCCAGATCGTAAGCCGGACCGGCCTTTCGTCGACCAAGGAGTTTGCAGAGCTGATTCCAAGTTCAAACGCCCCCCTCATCGAGCTGGACAAGGTATCGAAGGTATATCGGATGGGGGAGGTCGAGGTCAAGGCCCTGCAGGAGATCGATCTCTCAATCGAGAACGGCGAGTACGTCGCCATCATGGGCCAGTCTGGATCAGGAAAATGAACGCTCATGCATATTCTCGGCTGTCTCGATGTCCCGACTACTGGTTCCTACAGAATGGGCGGCGTAGACGTCGGCAAGATGGGAGAGTCGGAGCTTGCTGAAATCCGAAACCGCAAGATCGGCTTCGTGTTCCAGCAGTTCCATCTCCTCCCCAGACTGCCGGCTTGGAAGAATGTGGAGCTGCCACTTTTGTACGCTGATGAGCGGAACCGCACTCTGAGGAGGCGGCGAGCCGAGGAGGCTTTGGCCTCGGTTGGACTTCAGGAGAGATACAACCACCGGCCTACCGAGCTCTCTGGAGGGCAGCAACAGCGTGTCGCAATAGCACGAGCCCTGGTTACGGATCCATCCATCATTCTCGCAGATGAGCCGACAGGAAACCTGGCCTCAACGCAGGCGGACGAGATAATGGGAATCTTCGAATCACTTCATGAACAAGGCCGAACGGTAGTCATAATCACCCACGAGCCCGACATTGCCACTCGAGCCCGTCGACTTGTGAGAATCAGGGACGGGAAGGTCATGGACGACGAGGCACTGGTCAAATGAACTGGACGCAGACAATCAAGAGCGCTTTGGACAGCTTGATAGAGCGCCGCACGAGGTCTCTTCTTACAATGCTGGGCATCCTGATCGGCATTGCAGCGGTCATCCTAACTGTCGGACTTGGAGAGGGCGCGCAAAACAAGGTGACTAATGCGATCTCCTCGCTCGGCACCAACTTGCTCATCGTCACTCCAGGCTCCGTCTCCACCAGCGGTGTCAGGGGCGGACTCGGCTCATCTGCCAGCCTCACCCTCGCCGATGCAAACGCCCTAAACTCCAAGGTCGACTGTCCCGACATCGCCCAGGTATCCGCCGTCCTGCAAAGGGGAACCGTGCTCACCGCCGGCTCCGCCAACTGGACCGCCCCTGTCCAGGGAGTCTCACCAAGCTATCTGACCATCAGGGACCGCCAGGTCGTCAGCGGCCAAGCATTCACCCAGAATGATGTGACGACCCATGCAGACGTGGCCCTTGTCGGCAGCACCGTGGCCCAGAACCTCTTCGGTCTCTCTTCCCCCGTCGGACAGACGGTGGACCTTGCAGGAGTCCCCTTTACGATCACTGGCGAGCTCAACACCGCGGGAGCGTCGGGTAGCACGAGCGAGGACAACACCGTGTTGATACCGATCACTACGGCTGAAGATCTCTTTGGTGCCACCGGGCCTTACGCGAACAGCGTGTCGAACATTCTGATCTCAGCCAAATCGGCTTCCTCCATGGGAGCCGCGTACGAGGAGGCCAACTCTCTACTGTTGCAGCGGCACGGCATCACCAACCCTGCAGCCGCAGACTTCACCATTACCCCACAGACCAGCCTGCTGTCTACGGCAAGCTCTGTCTCGAAGGCCCTCACGGTTCTTCTGGTTGGAATTGCCGCCATAGCACTGATCGTGGGCGGCATCGGCGTCATGAACATCATGCTCGTCTCTGTGACGGAAAGAATCCGTGAGATCGGGCTCAGAAAGGCGCTTGGTGCGACACCTGGGGTAATACTCCGGCAGTTCTTGATAGAGGCAACCGCACTTGGAATCATGGGTGGAATATTTGGTGTAGCCGTGGGAGTGATCGGTGACCTGGTTCTCCCTCACTTCATCTCCCAGCCGATCGCCATATCGTCGCTGGCAATCGTCGGTTCAGTGGTGGTGGCTGCGGGCATAGGCCTGATCTTCGGCGTATATCCTGCAAGTAGGGCAGCAAGGCTATCGCCGATTGACGCCCTCAGAAGCGAGTAATGAATTTGAAGTCGAGGAGATTGACAATAGAAATGAGCAATGCATCTGCCTTGGCCGAAACGGCCAAAAGATACCGTCTTCCTCGGGGGAGAGCAGGAAAGATCACCGCTTCATTGACCTTGGCTGCAGTAGCACTTGGACTGGCATCCTGCGGGTCATCATCGACAAGCCTCGCCAGCGGCCAGGCAACCACTACCACTGGAGTCAGCACCCTGGCTCGGGCAGCATACCAGAACTGCCTTACCGCCCATGGCTTCACGTTCCCCAAGTTCAATCCAAACTCCAAGAATCCGCCGACCACGGTTCCAGCCGCGGTGAGAAATGCTGCAGTAGCGGCCTGTGCAAAGCTGAATCCGGGAGGGGCGGGCAGCAGGCCTGGATTCACGCCGTCCAAGGCGCAGCAGCAAGCGTTAGCAGCCTACACCGCCTGCCTCAAATCTCACGGCGTCAGCATTCCAACCACCAGCTCAGGGACGGGACCAGGAGGATTCCGAGCACTCGCCAAATCGCCAGGCTTCGCTAGTGCCGCCCAAGCATGTTCGAGCCTTCGACCCAAATTCGGTGGCGGCGCCGGTGGTTCTCGAACCTTCCCCTCTCAAGGTTCTACAACCACGACGGCTGCGGGATAATCTTTTTGCCTGGTAAGCTGCACTAACCCGCCAACGTAAGTGGCGCGGACGCCACTTAACGAATTATTTCTTTTCATGTATTCGCCATCTGTGGCAGGATCTACTTGGCACACGCTAGAAAGGTATGGGAGCAGCTAGTAATCTTTTCGGAGGAACTTGAGAGTTCGGGGTAAAACTCTTTGCGCAAGGAGGCGCCATGCTTGTCCTCACTAGACGAGTGAACGAGAGCATCGTCATAGGAAACGACATCGTAGTAACAGTTCTAGAGGTTCAACGTGACTCAATTCGTCTGGGCATAAAAGCGCCCCACGACGTGGAGATAAACCGTGAAGAGATCTTCCTTTTGCTCTCGGACAAGACCAGGGATGCCGGCTCGATAGCTGCTGAAACCTCCCGGAAGCTTCACAGCACGGAAGAGGAGTTCATCGGGGAAAGGGCCGGAGCCGGAGCCTGACCGGCCTCGAATTTGCCTGCATTAGCAGGCCTTTCCCCATCTTGAGATCGAGCAGTGGATTCACGCTGTCCCTATCCTTGACGCGACGGGAATACGCCCTTTCCACGTAATCCAGCGTCGCTTGATCGGAGATGCCCGATAGAAGCAGCTTCGAGCGGTGATTGTTGACAACCGTACCGGCATGCCCACCATAAAGAGCGCTCAGCTGGGTGAGATCTTGAAAGATCGAAACCAAGACGAGCCCGTAGCCGCCACAGGTGGATGCTATCTTGGCAAGATCCGATATAGGGGCTATGTTGGCGATCTCATCGAGTAGGAACAAGACCTTGCGATCGCCATTGTCAGACTGGTAGGCGGTGTCGAAGACCTTGCGCAGGAAGACCTCGTACACTCCGAAAAACCTTTCCGCCCTGAAAAGAGGCGAACAGATGTACAAGGTATCCGACCTGCCTTTGGCAAAGAGCCGCACAAGATCGATTCCCTCCCTGCTCAACAGATCGCTGACTACAGGGTCGCTGTAGGGCTCCAAAAGGGAGAGAAGCGTAGCGACTACCGAAGAAACGGCACGCTGGTCCAGGTGCACCACGGCCTCGAGAGCGCTCCTGGCCTCCAAATGCTCGGCCTGGGTTAGTCCGTCAAAGGCGACTTCCAGGTCTTGGCGCTCTATCCATCCGATCATCTCGCCAAGCGACGCACCCAGTTCCGTCGCTGCCAGGAGAAGCGGAGCGAGCATCTTCGACGCGAGCCTGCTCCAGAACTCGATCTCAGAGGTGGTCTCCCGGGTGACACCGCAAAGTGAATCGCTGATCTCTTTGGCACTAGCAAGATCCGCGACAAGAGAGAAGAGATTCCACGAGCTACTGGTTGGATCAGAGAGATCGAAGAGGGTGCACTCCCCCCTTCCTTGTCTAGCGGAGATGCTCCGCTGGTAAAGATCCCTTTTGACACTTGTAACCACGGCGGGGCCCGCGAACTCGTTGAGAAGTGGCAGTGCCAGTGTCAGCGTCTTTCCAGAACGTGTCGGACCAAAAACCAGAAGTGAATCCGACGATGGAAGATATCGGCGCCCGGCCGCGGTAGTACCCAACATGATCGATCTCGAAAAGCGGCCCCGTCGCGGTGCTGACCAAAGCACGGACCAGAATTCCCCGAAGCAGATCCTCCCTCCGCGCGTTCTTCCGCCCGTTCCAGCCCTATTCTGGGCCGCCGGTTGGGCCTTTTCACTCCAATAGATAATTACGAGCACGGCAACGACGACCAAAGTTGCCCTGGACATCCTGCTCAGCTCTTCATTCTCTGATCGGTGTTGAACATCGACTCTTCAGAGGGCGTCAGCATCACATCGACAAGATAGGAGTTGCCAGCCACTCTCCACAGACAGCGGCCCCTGCCCAAAGTCGAGATAAGAGCAACCTCGGCCGAAGAGAGTTCGAGCAGATCCCCGACGACACGGGCAGATGTCACATCAAGGTGGAAGATTACGAAGGTCTGCGAATCACCCACAAGGCCCTTGGCCACTTTCTCACTGACGCTTCCGGCCTCCCCAGAGGCGGCAAGATCCTCGCTGCGATGGACAACGGCGATATTTGCGATCCCATACCCTCTCGCCAGCTTCCAATACGACCGGAAAAAGCCAACACACCCCGGGCTTGCCAAGGCCAGCCACGCCTCGTCGAGAGCTATCAGGTAGCGGCTAGAAGAGCGTATCAACTGCTTGGAGAGAAGCGCGAGGAATACCGGGACGCCCACGCGAAGTGCTTCTGGCCGAAGTGCGCCGAACAGATCGACGTGCAATAGACGATCAACTGATACGGGCTGGTTCGGGACTCCCTTGCGACCGTCTATCACTCCTGCCAAATCGCCGAATAGATATCGCCTGAGTTCAAGAGCCAAACGACCCGCCACCTTCGACGCCTCCGCTCCGAAGCCACCGAAGCGTCCCGCTCCGGAATCTCTGGTCTCCATCAACACGTCATAGAGATCGAAAAGGTCTGTCTGATCGCCCGCCCTCTCCACCTCCGTCAAAGACTCATCCAGGACAAAAGACTCAATCGGCGAGACCTCCCGCTGAAGCGCTGCGCTGAATGTCAGCACTAAGTTGTCGAGCCTCGAGAAATGGTTCGGCCTCCCCTCGTCGTCGAGCTGGGCCACCGAAAGACTCGCCAGAGGATTCAAACCCGAACCAGGTCCTCGCCCAAAGGAGAAGGTGGATCCTTTCAACCGGCTGACGAGCGCTTCATACTCCCCTTTTGGATCCAACACACAACCGCGGTAGCCGATCTCCAAATGTCGCGCTAATAGCGCTTTGACGAATGCGCTCTTGCCATATCCAATCTGGCCAAAGACTAGGAGATTCGGGCTTGTCAAGACCCCCGCCGCGTAGAGTTCGAAGGGGTTGTAGAGAAACGGCATTGAACTCTTCTCCCTGCCGATGAAGACCGAATCGCACGCGAGCGATTCTGAGAAGACTCCCGGGAAGATTGCGCCGACGTTTCTTGAGCTTATCCAATATTCCATGGCACCAGCTAGCCTGGACTGCCAAAGAGCTGGCGCCGAGCCTGGAGCTGACGGCCGTAGGCACACTCGAGCACCAGGCCGCTCTTCTCAGCCTTTGCTACCGCCGCCTGCGCGACCTCTTTCAACTCGTACAGGCTGTCTGCAAACAGCGCGAAATGTCCGGTCACGGAAAACATCTCATATCCCATGTCTAGATCATTCTCTTGGAGTTCGAGAGAGGAGATCGCCCTTGTCTCGGAGTTTCTCGCCAAAAAGCCCAGTAGCGCCCTGATCCCTGCGTCGGCGGTGATCCCTGAACGGCGTGCTCTGACCTTCTTGAGCGCAAGATGGCTTTCGATCGCCTTGAAGCGAAAGCTGAGCAGCGATTCACATTCCAGCGAGGTGACAAACGGAACTAGAAAATCCGGCCCTATCTCCCCGGTTGGGAGCTCGGCGACATCGAAAAGCTTCATCAGCCGCTCTCCGACCAAGAGATGGCCCCACTTCGAGCGCATGTGCAGAACCCCTCTCTCCGATCGCTCACCCGTTCCAAAGGTGAAGAGCCCAGCCAATGAGCTCCCGTCAAGAGCTTTATACCGAAGTCCCAAGCTAGAGACGAAGGTGTCCAACTCGAGATAGCCCCGCTCAGAAATGCCAGCGTCCTCCATCCGGATGATCAGATAGCACCGGCGCGAGACGGCCTTATCATGGACCTCGTTGTACAGAGTCCTCACCTCCTCAGCCCACCCGAAGGCCGATGCTCCACTATCACCGGCCTGTCCAGGATCAACGAGATAGAGGAGAACGATGGACTCGACGGAGTTGCTGCGCGAACCTAAGGAGCCGAGCATCGTGCCGAATATGGTGGCCACCGATAGCTGATCTTGCCGATCACGAAGAAGAAAGCCCTCACCAAAGAGTTCGTATGCAAGCACACCCCTCTTGGCACCCCGACGCTCTCTGGCAACTCCTAGCGTCGAGCCACCATCAAGCTGCACCTCCCGGAGACTTCGAAGCTCTACCCCGCCAAGCTGGGGTCTCACCCCTGCGGGGCTACGCTTCCTGGAGCTTGAAATCCTTCGTGAACCCCAGCTGTGGGAAGAGGCAATAAAGAGGGAGCGGTTCGGCTCCACAGAGAAACCGTGCAGATCGTGCCGATATCCGTGCCGGCCTTGAACCAAGCCGCCATTTGCCTGAGCTAGGAGGGCCAGTATCATCCTGTCCAGAGTCGTTCCCTTGTAGCCAACGAGAAATGCCACGCTTGCGAGTGTGACGACCAGAGCAAAAATGAGTAGTCCCGCTAAAGAACCGACGGACAAGAGCGCTGCGAAGGCGAGAATGACCGACACACTCTCTCCGATCACCTGAGACTTGCGAAGACCGAACAGCGAACGCGAGCACGAGTGCTCACCGATGCTGAAGCCCCTTTTCAGAGCTTCGGCATATTCCATGTTGCCCCCTTTCAGCTAGCGGCCCTGCTTGAGATAGCTTGGCACCGTGGTTGCATTTGCCAGAGGTATTTCCGGCGCTGCTTGAGCCGCTGGACCCCAAGCGAGCAGCCCCGTCCTTTTCGTCAACGCGACAGCGGTACCTCGCGCCGAATGAGAAAGCTGAGCCTGATGGTCAAGATGCGCAATCGGAATCAGGCTGAACAACAAGAACGGGCTGAAAGAGGCGAGGATGATCATCGCTATCCCGGTCATCAACTGGCCGAAGCCGCCAGGTGATCCACCGTGCACAACGAGTTCTCCGCCCAGACATAAAAGTACGACTACCGCCAGCTTTGAGAACAGAACGCCGATTGTCACCTCAATGTAGCGGTAAAGCACAGCCCTCGAGGAGCTGAGTAGGACGAAGAGAAGAGCGAACGGAATGAAAGCACCAAGCACCAGCATCACTCCCTGACGAAGCAACAGCTCGAAATAAAGAGAAAGGGTGCCTATCAGGCCTGCTACCCCAGCTACTGCAATGAGTAGGAACGGGACCGGGTTGGAAAGGTCGCCTCCAGGAGAGAGCCAAGCTGTCATCGCGCCAAAGGACCCCAAAGAGAGGTGCTCCGAGCCGACCAGCCAGCTGCTCATGGAATCGACGGCAGAGCCGAGCATCTGAAAGGCGAACAGAAAAAGCCCAGAGCCAACCAGCGAAACCGGAAGATAGACACCAACCAACCTCATCAGGTATCCGCCGGAGCCGAGAAACACGGAGCTGGCTACCCCAACGAGTAAGAGCGGCAGCACCAGCGCCAACGAAATCAGCTCCATCTTTTGAAAAAACTGGTAGAACCAGGCGGATGATATCGGCGACTGGCCCCCCTCCAGAAGGAGCTGATCAAGATGGGCAAAGAGCCAGACTTCTGATCCTTGAATCCCGGAAAGAAAGCCGTTGCTGAAAAGGAGCAGGACCTGTCTGATAACTGCATTTATGACCGTCTCCATCTTCAGTGCACACCTTGGCCCATATGGAAGAAGAAGTTCACCAGAGTTGGAGCGGCCCCTACGATCAGAGCAGCCGCTCCGGATATCACCACCGCCCGCCGCCCTGATATGGCCTGCTGATAGTTCTGCGAATGGGATCCAAGCGCCCAAGTGGCCGCACCTATGAGCAGGCCGGCAAGGGCTATGATCAAAGCCCACCCTCCGATGCCATTCGTCAGCGTCTGAAGTGCCGACCCACCAGGCAAAAGGGAAGGGTCAGGAGAAAGCGAGACGTCACCAAGGAGCGACAGCGCCAGTTGGAGAGACATTTCCACCTCGTAACAGATCGAAAATCTACTTAGGGGTGGGAATCGCAATAATAGTACAGCGTTTGCCGGAATGAAAGAGGCTTCAGTGCTGCCATTGTCCCCAAAAGGTTGCACAGCGAGAATCACCGCTACTATGTCGCTAGAGACATATGCACACTTTTATCTTGATCCTACTTCTGATCGTTGGAATTGCGATTGGATTTGCCATATCCCTGTACTGGTCAAACAGGCTCCGCCCTTTCAAGGTACGGGACAATCTCGAAAGTTCCAGCTCAGAGAAGCCCAGCTCAATTGGTATTTTCAGGACCTTGACAAGAAACGACGGTTCTGGAGAGGAAGAGCACGGCCCGAGAGCCTTCTCCGGAGATCTTCGATCCGACATGGCACTTCTCATCCAAGCTCTGGACTCGATCCCGCAAGGAATCACCATCTGTTCAGCCGATGGCGAAGTGCTCATACGAAATAAGGTGGCGAGCTCGATATTTGAAGGGCGCCATCAGGATGCCCTTGCTGCAAGAGCGTTTGACGAGCTTCTGACGCTTGCCAAGGCCGGAACCATGACAGAACGTTCCCTCGAGATCTACGGGCCACCCAAACGGAGCTACCTCATCCGTACCGATGCCCTGGAGTCTGGGGGCAAGACCATCGGTGTCATAGCCATTTTAGAGGACATCTCGGACAAGAAACACCTTGATGAGGTGAGAAGAGACTTCGTAGCCAATGTTAGCCATGAGCTCAAGACCCCGATAGGCGCCATGGGGCTTCTAGCCGAAACACTCACGACCGAGGAGGATCTCGAGATTGCGAAACGTCTATCGATCCGTATCCAGAACGAGGCATTCAGGCTTGGAAGGATCATCGACGATCTCCTCGACCTCAGTCGAATCGAGAGCGAAGATACGCCAACTAGCGAACTAGTCGACATTGAAAAGATGGTCGCTGAGACGGTGACCAGAATTGGACCAAGCGCAGAGGTCCGTCACGTCACAATTCAAGAAAGCCATGCGGAGGCGCCTGCCTACGTGAGAGGCGATGCAAGAGAGTTGATGAGCGCTGTCTACAACCTCTTGGACAACGCCGTGAAGTACTCGGAAAGCGGCTCAACGGTCTCTGCCGAAATCGTAAACGGCACCTCAACAGTCGACATCAGGATAATAGACCAGGGCATAGGAATTCCAAGCCGGGACCTGGAGAGGATCTTCGAGAGATTCTACCGGGTTGACCAGGCACGTTCCAGAGCTACAGGAGGTACAGGACTGGGCCTGTCCATAGTGAGGCACGTGGCGAACAATCATAACGGAAATGTATTCGTCGAATCGCGCGAGGGATCGGGCTCAGTGTTCACGCTGCGCCTTCCCCTCGCGGAAAGTGGAGAAACATGAGTTCGGGAGATCTGACGATTCTGGTAGCGGAGGACGAAGAGTCCTTCATAGAGGCTCTGGAACTCGGGCTGACACGGGAGGGCTTTGGCGTGGCGATTGCCAGAGACGGGCTGGAGGCTCTGGAGCAGTTTCAAAGGGTGCGCCCGGATTTGATCCTCTTGGATCTCATGCTGCCAAAGATGTCCGGCATCGATGTGTGCAAGGCGATCCGAAGCGCTAGCCAAGTCCCGATAATCATGGTTACTGCGAAATCAGCTGAGATCGACACAGTTGTGGGACTCGAGCTGGGAGCCGACGACTATGTCACCAAGCCCTACAGCATGAGAGAGCTCGTTGCGAGAATCCGCGCCGTTCTGCGCAGGCACCAAGGAGAGGAGACCCCTGCCACCGCAGGCAGGGAGAAGATCTTGAAGCGCGGAGAGGTGTACTTGGATCCGGAGAGACACGAGGTCTCGGTCCGCAACAAGCTCGTCAAACTTCCTCTCAAGGAGTTCGAGTTACTTGAACTGCTCATGAACAATGCCGGAAAGGTACTGACCAGGGATGTGATCATCGACAGAATCTGGGGAGCCTACTACTCCGGAGACACCAAGACTCTCGACGTTCATGTGAAAAGACTCAGGTCAAAGATAGAACGAGATCCCTCCGATCCAAAACTGATCACTACCATTAGAGGACTAGGATACAGGTTCGAAGATCTGAAGCACTGATGGAACGAATCGAAGCGGCAATCCAAAATATAAGAGCTAGCGGCGGTAGAATGACGCACGCCCGAAAGTCGGTGCTTGCGGCTTTGGTGGCTGCAAAAAGTCATGTGACAGCGGAAGACCTGCTGAAAATGGTCCAGGTGGAGTCACCTGAAATCCACCTTTCGACGGTATACCGGACACTCGACGCCCTCGAGAATCTCGGGGTCGTCGACCATGTCCACCTCGGCCATGGCAGAGCTGTTTATCACCTCACAGATAACGCTCACCAGCACATTGTTTGCGAAAAATGCTCGTCTGTCGAGGAGGTTCCCGCAAGCGTTTTTGTCCAGCTGGAGAAGGACCTCATGGACAGATATCAGTTCAAAGTGAGAATGAACCACTTTGCGGTCATCGGAACCTGCAGAAACTGCCTGCAAAAACAAAATGGTGCGAAGCTGGACTGACCTTGGGCTGGAGCCCGCAGCGCTCGTAGACGCCCACCTTGCACTTCAGCCAACCGCCAAAGGGCATGGTATGTGGCTGGTCGCACCTACTTGGCAGGTATCCTCTCCAGATTCCTCATGTAGGCCCGCAAAACCTCTGGTATGGAAATCGAACCATCGCTCTGCCGATAGGTCTCCACGATCACGGCCCAGATTCTCGCCCACGCCAGCGCGGAGCCGTTGAGGGTGTGAATGAATTCGATCTGGTTGGTCTCAGAACTCCTGAACCTGATGTTCGCGCGTCGAGCCTGATAGTCGCCGAACCAGCTAACGGACGAGACCTCCAGCCACAATCCGGTACCTGGTGAATAGCATTCGAGATCGAAGGTCCTTTTTGAAGAGTTGCCTAAATCCGCCGTACAGAGGTCCAGCACCCTGTAGACCAAGCCGAGCCGCTGCAACAGGTTCTCTGCTCTGGAAAGGAGCTCGGCATGCATCTCCCCCGCCTGGGCTGGCGTCGTATAGGCGAGAATCTCCACCTTGTCGAACTCGTGCAAGCGAAGCAGACCGCGAGTGTCCCTGCCGGCAGAGCCAGCCTCGCGCCTGAAACACGCGGTGAATGCGGCAAGGCGAACCGGGAGTTCCTCCTCGTGAAGGATCTCGTCCTTTGCCAGAGAGGTTAGAGGGACCTCCGCGGTGGGTATGGCGTAAAGGTCATCCCTCTCCAGGCGATACGCATCCTCTTCAAATTTGGGAAGGTGCCCGGTCGAGATCATCGTCGCCGTTCTTACAAGCGTCGGCGGCCTGATCTCCTCGAAAGCATCGGAGTGGGCGTCGAGGGCGAAGTAGGTCAGCGCTCGCTCCATGGTAGCCCCAAGGCCTCGAAACATTGGAAACATCGAACCGGATATCTTCGCGGCTCTTTCGAGATCCAGAATCCCAAGCTCGCTGCCAATCTCCCAGTGGGGCTTCCTCTGGTACTCGGCGTAATCGGGAAGCTTTATGTCTGATCCGCCGTGCATCCCGCTCTCGGGCGACCACCATCTCACGATCACGTTGTCGGCTTCGGACGCTCCAACCGGAGTCTCGCCAGAAGGGATGTTTGGAATGTTAAGAAGCGCATCGCGCCTCTCTGCCTCAAGATCTCCGGCTTTGGACTCCCATTGGGAGAGTTCCTCGCCGATAGCGCGTGATCTCTCGCGAAGCGCATTGGCAGACTCGGCCCTGCCCGAACGCATGAGCTGAGCTATCTCTTTCGAAATCGAGTTTATCTCGGCTCGAAGCTCATCCCTTTTAGTGGAGGCGGCTCTGGCGCGCCGGTCGGTATCCCAAAGCTCGTCGAGAACGGATGCCTCCACTCCTCTTGTCGCCAGGGCCCGCTTCACGCTGTCTAAATCATCTCTGACTACACGGATATCTAACATTTCTCTACATACGGTAGCTTGAATAGGTGACCACAATTGAAGTTAACGACCTATATATAGCTTATGGAGAGAAAATTGCTGTAGCTGGAATCTCGTTTCAAGCGGACTCAAGTGAAGTGCTGACAATACTTGGACCCAATGGAGCTGGAAAGACCTCCACCGTCGAGTCGGTAGAAGGCTACCGCAAGCCTTCACGCGGCATTATAAGGGTGCTTGGACTCGATCCCTACAAGGATCTCCCAAAACTGGCGCCCTCAATCGGAGTCATGCTCCAAGACGGGGGGATCTACCCCAGAATGACCCCCCTCCAGGCGCTTCGCCTCTTTCACGGCTACTACAGAGATCCGCTCGACATCGACCAGCTGATACAGCTGGTGAATCTTCAGGGGGCGCTGAGGACCCCCTACCGCCGCCTTTCCGGAGGAGAGAAGCAGAGGCTGTCTTTGGCCTTGGCGATAATAGGACAGCCCGAGGTGGTCTTCTTGGACGAACCGACAGCGGGCATTGATCCCGAGGGTCGGCTGGCGGTGAGAGAGGTGATCCGCAACCTGAAGTCCAAGGGGGTGTGCATCCTAATGACCACGCATGAACTAGACGAGGCGGAGAGGCTCTCGGATCGGATAATAATCCTTGACAGGGGTACGATCGTCGCTGAGGGCACGCCCGAGCAGCTCATGACCGCATCGCGTGGAGACAGCATCCGCTTCAGCGCCCCCGGCGGGCTGGACCTGTCTCAGCTCGAACTCGAAATCGGAGCCTCCGTGGCGGAGGATCGGGCGGGAGAATACACGATCTCGGCAGAGGCCACGCCCGAGAGAATCGCAAAGCTGACCTCGTATCTCGCAAGTAAGAACATCGCAATTGGCGACATAAGGGCAGCCAGGTCCTCGCTCGAAGATGTCTTCTTCGCACTGACGGGCAAGACGATGGATCCCGAAACACAGGATAAACCGGCCCGTGAACGCGGAAGCAGGAGACAAAGATGAAACCATATCTGGCTCAAGCCAAAACCGAAATCAAGCTGGCCCTTACCCAAGGAGAATCGCTTCTGGTAACCATCGGGATTCCCGTTATCGTTCTTGTAGGACTTTCGTTGACCAAGGCCCTCCCACTGCCGTCCACGGCAAAGTCGGCAACGGAGTTTCTTGTCCCCGGCACGATGACCTTGGCAATTATGGCTACAGGGATGGTCTCTACCTCGATTGCCACGGGAGTCGAACGCTCCTATGGAGTTCTCAAGAGACTCGGTACTACGCCGTTGGGCCGGCCCGCGCTGATGGCTGCCAAGATAACCTCGATCCTTGTCGTCGAGGTCGTTCAGCTTGCAGTTCTTGCTGTCATTGGCTTGCTATTAGGATGGCATCCTGTCGGGAACTGGGGACTATTTGTCGTCTCAGCGATACTCGCCACTTCAGGCTTTGCTGGGATAGGGCTCCTTATGGCCGGCACCATGAAATCAGAGGTCATAATTGGTGCAGCCAACGGAATCTATCTGATCCTTCTCTTTATTGGCGGGATCATCATGCCCATATCTTCGCTTCCAGGAGCTCTCGAGACTTTCGCACGCCTGTTGCCGGCAGCGGCGCTATCTGAGTCGCTGTACCACTCGATCGGGATCGGCGGCACTATCCCCCTATGGGCATGGTTGAACATGATCATCTGGGCGGTGGGAGCGCCATTGATCGCTGCCAAGAGTTTCAGGTGGGAGCAGTAGGCATGCTCTGATGAAGAACGGCGATCTCGTCTAGCATGTAGTGAGTGTCGTTACTGCAATCACAAAAACTGAGGATCTCTCCAAACGTATTCAAAAAGCTGGCCTTCTTCGCGCTCGTCGGCTTGTCCATCATCATCGTCACCGGAGGAGCTGTGAGGCTCACCGGCTCTGGCCTGGGCTGCCCTGACTGGCCGACATGCCAAGGCCAACAGTATGTTGCGCCCTTGTCCTTCCACCCGATGGTCGAGTTTGTGAACAGGTTGATAACCATAGTTATGACGGTCGGAGTGATGCTTGCCGTGGCCGCTTCCTTTCTGCGCAAGCCATTCAGAAAGGACCTGGCTTGGCTCGCCTTCGGCCTGATCATCGGATTGATAGCGCAGATAATTCTCGGTGGGATAACGGTCCTTGAAAAGCTGGCGCCCCCCTTTGTCATGGCACACTTCCTACTATCACAAGTCATCGTTGCGGACGCCCTTGTGCTCTACAAGCGGGCCCGGACTTCTGACAAACCGGCAGTCCGGATGGTTTCGCGGGAGACGCTCTGGCTCGGAAGGCTAATGATTGCCAACCTCGCCGTGGTATTGATGGTCGGAACCGCCGTAACCGGTAGCGGTCCCCACTCCGGAAGTCCGATCGCACCTCGGCTGCCGTTCCCGCTCAGGGCGGTTGCTGAACTTCACGCCGACACCGTCCTATTCCTCATCGGACTTACACTGGCCTCGCTATTTCTTCTCGCAGCAACCAAGGCTTCGGATGAGATCCAAAGAAGAGGGCGCGCGCTCCTCTGGGTGATGGCAGCACAGGGAGCCTTGGGCTACACTCAATACTTCTCCAAGCTGCCGGTATTGTTGGTAGGGTTCCACATCGCCGGCGCCACACTAGTTTGGATATTGATGATATGGCACTATCTCGGCTTCTTTTCGAGGCCGATCGAAGACGAAGTCCCGCTCATCGCCGATGACGAGATCAAGTCATACCTGGCCAACGCCTAGCCTAGGATTAGAGGATGACAGGCAGCCTGCAGACCACTCCGGTCATTGAGCATATCGCGTTTCCGTCCGAGATCTTCGAAGACGACCGCCCTTGGAAAGTGGTGGTCTGGAATGACCCGATCAACCTCATGAGCTACGTCACTTGGGTTCTGCAGAGGCTGTTCGGGTACTCGCTCGAGAAAGCCCATCAACTTATGATCGAGGTTCACACCAAGGGGAAGGCTGTGGTCGCATCCGGCGAGCGCGAGAAGGTCGAACTCGACGCCTATAGGCTGCACGAGTATGGCTTGTGGGCCACGATAGAACAGGACTGAAGATGGCACCGCAAGAGATAAAGCGAATTGATCAAAGGAGGTTCAAGATCGATCTCCACCCCCAGGTCCGTCAGCTTCTTCTCGATCTGAAAGAGATGACGCTCTCACATGTCGAAGAGGGCTCCCCTGCGGCAAAACGAATCTATCCGATCGCCTATCAGAGTTCACCGGAGATGGAAATGGACTTCGAGAGGTTGACCAGAGAGCCTCTCACCGACCTCCATCGCCAGAACCTGAATATTTTCGAGAGTAGCCTCTCGAAGTCGGAGCTGAGCGAAGATGAGGCACACGCATGGATGGGTGCATTGAACGACATGCGGCTCGTTCTTGGAACAGCTCTTGACATAGCAGAGGACCAGGAAGCGCCAGACGAGAATGACCCCAATTATGACGGATACGTAGTCTACGATTTACTTACATATTTACAGGGGATGTTAATCGAAGAGATGCAGGCTAAGGAGCGGGGCTAACGATCAAAGATCACGAGTTCCAGGTCTAAGACTGAAACCGCCGCTGGACTCAGGGACCCCCTATGTCAACCACTGAATCACTCCCAAGAACTTGAGGACATGAAATGAGCCAGGCTTCCAAGAGAGTTGTAGCTACTGGATTTGCGGCACACCCAAGGGCGGCCGCACTGGTCCAGAACTCTCTGTCCGGATCGATCGAGTTCGAGTTTTTGGAGCCACCGCTTGATCGAGAAATGCTTTTCGACCTTCAGGCGCTTTTAATCGGCCCTGCGTTTGACTTCAAATCCGACCTGCACATCGCGGGCATAAACGACGCTTCACAAAAAGGTGTAAACGTAGTCGTGCTGGGCCCGCCGTCCGGTTCGGACTCCCCTGCTTGGCAGAAGCTCACCGGAGCCAAGGCGGCTGCCACCAAGCCCGCGGGTGAATGGTTCTTAAAAATCCAAGACTTCCCACCGCTGACCGAACGCCTATCGAGCGAGTTCGTCGCGGTCGGCCGACTGACGGTTCTCGAGCTTCACGATGGCACCGATGCGCTCCTGACGACAAGCATCGCGTTCAGAGATCATGTAACGGCGGCGATCAGGCGTCTTCCATCGTCCAGCGTCTGCACATTTGGCTTCAACCCAACTTCGGATCATCTCTCCCAGGATCTCGAAGCGTTGATCAGAAGAGCCGTGATGACCGGAGCCAATACCAAAGCTGGACCCTCCTCTCTCGGCGTGGGAATCGTAGGCTACGGCCCCTTCGGGGGGATGGGGAGCTACCACGCGGCTGCCGTTTCCGCGGTACCTGGACTCCATCTGGTGGCGGTTGTCGACAACGACACCCAAAGACGCAGCGCTGCAGCAAAGGAGTTTCCAAGCGTAAAGGCGTACCAGTCAGCAGACGAGCTGGCTCTAGATGACGAGGTCGACATCTGCATCGTGGCCACTCCCCCAGTTAGCCATGCAGAGCTTTCGATAGCGCTTCTCGATGCCGGCAAACACGTGATCAGCGAAAAACCGATGTGCCTGACCCTCAGAGAAGCCAATCGCCTTATTGCCAAGGCCAAGGAAAGAGACAGGATGCTGAGCGTGAACCAGAACCGCAGATGGGACCGTGACTTCCGCTCAGTCGCCAAAGTGGTATCGGACGGAAAGGTTGGAAGCCTGTTCAACATCGAAACTTTTGTAGGCGGCTTCGAGCACCCCTGTCGAGCCTGGCACTCAGAAGAGTCTGTCTCTGGTGGAGCCGTCTTCGACTGGGGCTCCCACCATGTCGATCAGATAATCCAGCTCTACGGCGACGCCCCTGCCAAGGTGAGCGCATCACAGCACAAGCGAGTATGGCACGACGTCACCAATGTCGATCAGATACGGGTACACATGCTTTGGGAGGATGGAAGGGAGGCCGAATTCTTCCAGAGCGACATTGCTGCGATCAGAAAACCGAAGTACTTCATCCAGGGAACTATTGGAACTATCATTGGCCATTATCGGCCGATAATCGAGGAAACCGTTACCTTGCCTTTTGGTTACGAAGAACGCGAACTTCACTACGCGGAGGCTCCGGCTGAGTTGAGACTTTCAAGATATGAAAGCGAGCAGGGGTTGGTCGAAGAGACCCTCCCGCTTGCAAGCCAGCAGAGGTTCGCCTTTCATAGGAACATCGCCAACCACCTGCTACTGAGAGAACCCCTGGCTGTGACTCCGGAATCCGTTGCAGTCGTCATCGCAACCCTTGAAGCAGCGCAGCTGTCAAGCTCCACGGACTCGCAATATGTCAAGCTTAGCGAGGTTGAATGTTGAGGGCGAAAAGAGATTCAAGTAGCTCCTCCAAGAAGATTCGTATGGGCGTCATAGGAGCGACCTCTTATGTTGCGAAGGCGGCCGTGATTCCAGCTATCCACTCGTCGTCGAAGGCTGAAATCGTGGCCATGGCGTCTAGAAGCGACAAGAGAAAGCTTCCGCACCGACGCGGAGTAGAGCTCTATGATAGCTACGAAGAGCTGATGCAGGCGGACGGCATCGATGCCATTTACATCCCCATACCAAACGCGCTTCATGCCGAGGCTGCAAAGTTCGCGATGGCCAATGGGAAACACGTGCTGTGCGAGAAGCCGCTTGCGATATCCGCGCAGGAAATCAGAGAACTTGCATCTTTCGCCACTGCCAATCAGCGAATCCTGATGGAAGCGTACATGACTCATTACCACCCAAGGAACCAAGAGCTGATGGGAGTTGTGTCGACCAGAAACGCGGTCAAGGTCCGGCACGTTCATGCAGGCTTCACCGGGACGCTGGAGCGAGCAGACGACTTCAGGTGGAGACCAGAGATGGGAGGAGGCTCGCTCAGGGATGTCGGCGTGTACCTCATTTCTCCGATACTCGAAGCAGCCGGTCAGCTGCCGGAGTCCGTATACGGCCAGGCGGTCTACGCCGCATCTGGAGTAGACGAGAGCTTCACGGGCATTTTGAATTTCAGCGATGGAATGACCGCCACCATTTTCTCCTCCTTTGTTTCGGGTGAGGGGCAATACCTCCGATACACCCTCGAGAAGGGTAGGATCAGCCTGGTCAACGCGTTCACGCCGACGCTCGAGGACAACATCTTCGAGGTAAGCAACCAAAACGGCCGGGTGCAGAAGTTCAAGACCAAGCCCGCCAACTCCTACCTCGAGATGGTCAACCACTTCTGCGACCTCATCAACAACCAGGTGCCGCCTTTGAGGCCTCTTTCGAGCGCGTTGCTGGTCCAAATGATCGTCGATAAACTGCTTCTCTCTGCTCAAAATCGTGAGATCGTCTACCTTGGTCAATCCTCCCAGCTAGATCAAACCAATTCTGCTTAATGGAAATACTCTCCTGCTGGTTGCGGTTTTATTTACCATGAAGACAGAGTCGGTGAGAGTAGGCAGCGATTGCAGTGTTGTAGTGGACATCATAGAAGGCAAGCGCGACGGCTTTTTGCTGGCCCACGGCTTGGCTTCGAACGCGCGGCTGTGGGACGGTGTGGCAGACGAACTCAGCAAGCTCGGCTATAGGGTCGCAATAGTTGATCTGCGAGGACATGGCAGGTCTGACAAACCCGAGACTGGATATGACTTTGCCACGATCTCGGCAGATCTAGCCCTTGTCGTAGAACAACTCAACATGACGGCCGGCTTTTCCAAGCCAGTTGTCGTCGGACAATCATGGGGGGCAGCGGTAGCCGAGTCGTTTGCAGCCGAATACCCTGAGCTGACTCGAGGTATCGTTGCGGTAGACGGTGGAATGACCGCTCTGGCCGAGCGATTTCCCGAATGGTCGGAGTGCAAATTGATCCTCGCCCCGCCCAACATGACGGGCATCCCGTGGGAGCATTTCGAATTCGTGGTTCGCTCGAACCATCCCGACTGGCCTGAAAGCGGAATCCGAGGAGTCCTTGCCAATATGGAAAGGCTTGCTGATGGAACGTTCAGACCGTGGCTCAGCCGCGATCATCACTTCGAGATTCTTTGGCATCTCTGGCAATACAATCCCTTTGAAACCTGCGCAAGGCTGAAGGTACCGATACTTTTCGTCCCAGCGGGAGGCGATACAACCCGCGACCAGGAAAAGCGGAACGGGCTGGAAAGGCTACTGGAGCTGGCGCAAAACGCGAAAGCAGTTTGGTTCAGCCCCGCGGACCACGACATCCATGCGCAGTACCCACTACGGCTTTCGAACCTACTGCATACTGAAGTGTCGACGGGAATCTTCTCATGACAGAGCAGCCAACAATCTTGACGATCATGGGATCGGGTGAGACATCCCCAACCATGGTCAAAACCCATAGAGAAAATATCGCCATGCTGAAAAAGAAGAGTCCTTCTGGCGTGATCCTTGATACGCCGTTCGGATTCCAGAGCAACGCCGACGACATTTCTATGAAGGCAATCGAATACTTCAAGGTCTCGGTCAACATCGACTGCGAGATAGCCTCGTTTAGATCAGCCGAGATCGACTCCTTGGACCGGGAGAAGTTCTTCTCGAAGCTCAGGAGAGCGGACTTCATATTTGCCGGACCGGGAAGCCCAACCTATGCGCTCAGGCAATGGAGGAACACTCCGGTACCCACAATCTTGATGAACAAGCTTTTAAAGGGCCCGGCCATTGTGACATTTTCCAGCGCTGCGGCTTTGACACTTGGAAGCCACACCGTTCCCGTCTACGAGATCTACAAGGTCGGGGATGACCCCGACTGGGTGAGCGGCCTTGATATCCTCGGAACCTTCGGGATACGGGGTGCGGTCATTCCACACTTCAACAACGGGGAGGGTGGAAATCATGATACGCGATACTGCTATCTAGGGCAGGAACGTTTAGAGCTCATGGAGTCCCGGCTGAATGATGGGGAGTCGATCTTCGGAATAGATGAGCACACCGCTGTCACCATCAACCTGGGGGATGAGACCGTAGCCGTCAGTGGCAACGGAACTTTCAATATACGAAACCAGGGACGCCAGGTGAGCTTCGAGAGCGGCACAACTCTGCCGCTCTCGTCGCTTTGCAACACCGAGGCATTTTTCAGGGGACGAGTCCAACCAAAGCAAGAGCTGTCAAAGCCGAAGGACGAGACGCCTTCACACCAGGTCTCTGCCCGCGACGGTGTGTCCCCACTGCGCATAGCGGTAAAGGAATCACAGTCCGCATTTGAAAAGGCAATGGCTGAAAAGGATATGGACGCCGTCACAATGGTGGCGCTCACACTTCAAGGCGAAACCGAGAAGTGGGAAACAGAGACCTTCCAATCCGACGAGATGGAGCAGGCTAGGTCGGCCCTTCGCGCGATGATACTCAGGCTCGGTGAGCTAGCGAAGCATGGCAGTACCGATCCAGAGGAGATATTCGGACCTTTCGTCGAGCTGGCAATGGAGATCAGACTGAAGGCCCGGGAGCAGAAACACTGGGAATACTCCGACAGGATCAGAGAAGGGCTGGAAGGTCTTGGAATTGAAGTGAGAGATATTCCTGGCGGCTCCGAGTGGATTTCAATCGGAAACAAGCGAAAGACCTACTAGTATTGATTCTCGCTGCTAACTGCCCCCATCGTCTAGCGGCCTAGGACCTCGCCCTTTCACGGCGGTAACACGGGTTCAAATCCCGTTGGGGGTGCCAGATTCATCTCTGGAGTAGCTATGCTTTTGGTTCTACCCGGGCTAAATATTGCCCACTGGGACCTGTGGTGCAGCTTGGAGTGCACGTCGGCCTGTCAAGCCGAAGGTCGCGGGTTCAAATCCCGTCAGGTCCGCAAACGGCGTTGCCGTTGGGGTCGAGTAGCTCAGTTGGTAGAGCGCGCGCCTGAAAAGCGTGAGGTCACCGGATCGATGCCGGTCTCGACCACAAGTCAGCCACCGGACCTTTCAGCGGAAAAGAGGTCGGCTATCGGACTTAAGGTGTACCTGCCCTTTTTCATCTTGGTTGGAAACCCAAGCACAGGAGTTCCACACCTGAACGATACGGGATCATAGGTAACAAGATCGGCCACACCAGACTCGCTCGCTATGGTTGAAAATCCACGAGGCAACTGGATGGATCGTGCGACTCGAAAAAACCGAGGACGTCTTCTCGGTACGGCTTCCGCAATGCAAGGATTTGGGTTGCTAGCTGGACCAGCAGTAGCAGCGATCCTTATTAGCGGAGGAGTATCGCATGGTTTGGCATTGAGGCTGATGCTTGCTTTTGGTAATACTTACGCTGCATCAGTGGTCTATCTACGTAGAAAGATTCGTGAAACTCCACGTCATACTCTTGCAATTGAGGGAAATTCCGCCAACGGCGGATACGGTCCGCTGGACGACTGGGCAGAGGCCGGTCATCTCGGAAAACGAAAAATTGCCTAAAGACATGAACATGAACGGAAGCCGGGCGAAGGTTCAGCGGCGTTAGACGATCCTACCTTGGCCACGGTAATTGTCCAACATAGGGACGGGCGGGGCCGTGAGAACACCGAGATGTCTGAAGCGGCAGCGGCACCCGTCTGCGCACTATCGTGTTGAATGCGGAGGTACGCCAATGTAACCATTTCGGCATATGCTCTCTCCACTTGGCGGGTCCCCATCAACTGGTTCAAGTGATCAATTTTTTGGGAGCCGGCCACACTGGCGAGAGCTCAGTGTGAATATCCTTTCATCTCAGGTCCTGCGGCTTGTCATCGACGGGACCGCGCAATCAGCGGACGACGCACAAAACCTAAACCGCTTGAATTATCGTAAAGGTTGGGAAAAGATACTCATTGAAGATAGAAATCAGATTCTGCTAGCGTTACGGACGATTGTAGAGTTCAACAATATCGCTAGGTGATTGAAATAATTACAGGAGGTGGTGGGAATGGGCAAAAAGTACAGTCGACTAACTGAGCCCCTGGTGCGTGATGAATCAGGAAATCTACGAGTAGCCACGTGGGATGAGGCGCTCGATGTAGCTGCCAGAGGCTTCCAAAGGGCCATCGACCAAGGTGCAGCCAGCTCCTTCGGTATGTTCAGCTGCTCCAAAGCGACCAATGAGCTGAACTTCATCGCACAAAAATTCATTCGCTCGGTGATGCAGAGCAACAATATAGACAGCTGTAACCGTACCTGACACGCTCCAAGTGTCGCCGGTCTGGCGACAGTATTTGGAGCGGGTGGCGGAACCAGCTCGTACAAAGAGGCGGAAGATGCCGACGTCATCATCCTCTGGGGTTCGAACGCCCGGGAGGCTCACCCTATCTTCTTTCACCATGTTCTCAAAGGAATCCACAAAGGAGCCAGGCTCTATGTGGTTGACCCCAGGAAGACGACCTCGGCGCAATGGGCGAACGTCTGGCTAGGCCTGGACGTTGGAACCGATATCGCATTAGCCAACACTATCGCTCGTGAGATAATTCATTCCGGCCTTGCCAATACCGATTTCATAACCCGGGCGACCTCCAGCTTCGAAGAGTACGCCAAATCCGTGGAACCGTTCACTCTGGAGGAAGGCGAACGACTGACATCTGTCCCAGCTGGGTTGATACGGGAGCTGGCGCACAGCTACGCCAAAGCGGACCGAGCACAGCTATGTTGGACTCTGGGGATAACCGAGCACCACAACGGCACCGACAATGTCTTCGCACTTATCAATCTCGCGCTCTTGACAGGCCATGTCGGCAAGTACGGCTCCGGAATCGTGCCTCTAAGAGGTCAGAACAACGTCCAAGGTGGCGGTGACATGGGAGCTCTCCCGAACAAGCTTCCCGGTTTCCAGGACATAGAGACCGATCAGCGGGCGCGTCTCAGGTTCGAAACCCGATGGGGTGCGAGCATCCCCGCCAAACGCGGCTGGCACCTGTCTCAGATGTTCGAGGCCATGGAACGAGGAGAGCTCAGGACACTCTACGTCATCGGTGAAAATCCCGCACAGTCCGAGGCCAACGTAGGCCATGCTATCAAGCTCCTCGAAGGTCTTGAGCACTTGGTGGTACAAGACATCTTTCTGACAAAGACTGCCGAACTTGCAACGGTCGTCCTTCCCGCCTCAGCGAACTGGGTCGAGGCCGAGGGCACTGTCACCTCGAGCGAGAGACGAGTGCAAAGGGTAAGAAGAGCGCTGAACCCACCCGGCAATGCGAGAGACGACATTGAAATCGTCTGCGAAATAGCCAGAAGGCTCGGACATGACTGGGGAAATCCGACTGCAGAACAAGTCTGGGACGAACTCCGCAGCCTGTCTCCCATTCACGCCGGCATGAGTTACAAGCGGCTGGAGGAGTTGGGGGGCATTCAGTGGCCGTGCACGGACGAGAACGATCCAGGTTCACTTTTCCTACATGGACGTCTTTGGGCGGACCCGGTGGTCGGGCCGCTCGCTCCATTCACTCCCGTTGACTTCCTGCCTGCACTCGATACCTTGAGTGAAGAGTTCCCGATAAGGCTGACGACGGGAAGACGGCTCGACTCGTTCAACACTGGGGTGCAGTCCGGGGGTTTTGCCTCCCCGCTGCGTCGTCCTGAGACTCTGAACCTCTCACCACAAGATATGGCGAAGTACGGCCTTTCAGACGGCGAGATCATCTCTATCTCATCGAGACGCGGTAGCATAGAGGCCCCTGTTCTAACAGACGTCACCTTACACCCTGGACTGGCGTTCATGACGTTCCACTTCCCTGACGAGGTGAACACCAACATCCTCACTATCGACGCCTGGGATCCGAAGTCGGGGACTGCCGAGTTCAAAGCCACTGCCGTGAGGGTCGAAAAGCTTGGCAGCCAAACAGAGTTGGGACGGTCGTCTTCAAAGGTGGAGGCATTGAGTTAGATGGATCTTAGAACATCTGGAAAGCCGGCATCTCCGGAGGAAATAGAGGCTGTCGAAAGCGTGATATCGATTCTTGAGAGGCCCACCGGCACAGAAACCGACGGGAAGGGGTCACTCGACGGGCGTGGAATCCCCTTTGACAACAAGGGCGGCCATCGAGACCTGCTCCTGCCGGCACTTCACGCGATTCAAGAGCGCATCGGCTGGATCAGCCACGGAGCCTTGGATTATCTAAGCTTGCAACTCGGTGTCGCTCCAGCCGAGACATATGGAGTAGCCAGCTTCTACTCGATGTTTTCCCTCGAGGAGACTCCCAAGACTGTCATCCACGTCTGTGATGATATTGCGTGTAGAGCAGCTGAAAATGGCGAACCGGCCGCCGCCATGAGCGGAAGATGGGGCGCCGAGGGTGACGGATCGGGCGAAGTCATGTGGGTGCGAAGCCCATGCCTTGGCAGGTGCGAGGACGGCTCAGCCGCACTGGTACAGCGTGCCGGCATGCCTCATCGGCGTATTCTGGTAGCTCCTCTAGCCGCAGATGCTCTGGCAGTCGAATTGGAGAAGCCCGTTCACGACTGGGCCAACACTGAATCCTTTCGAGTGCCTCAAAGAGAGTCCGATCCCTCTTCGCTGCGGCTCTTGAAAAGGGTCGGCGTAGCCGATCCCACTTCCGTGGACTCATACAGAAGCCACGGAGGATACAGAGCACTAAGGCGAGCGTTGGAGATCGGGCCGGACAACGTGATCAGGGAGATAAAGGACTCCAAACTGATGGGTCGAGGAGGTGCGGCGTTCCCAACAGCCATCAAATGGGAATCAGTTGCACGAAATACGGCCAGGCCACACTACTTCGTCTGCAATGCTGACGAGTCCGAGCCCGGCACCTTCAAAGACAGAGTGATAATGGAGCAGGACCCCTTCGCAATCGTCGAAGGTTTGACCATAGCGGGTTACGCCACCGGTTGTGAAAAGGGCTACATCTACGTTCGTGGAGAATATCCATTGGCAGAGGAGCGGCTGGACCATGCGATCCATGAGGCCAGGAGCAAGGGCCTTCTCGGGAATCGCATCTTTGATCGAGACTTCGATTTCGACATAGAGCTTCGACGGGGCGCCGGCGCCTACATTGCGGGAGAAGAGACCGCGCTCTTCAACTCCATCGAGGGCAAGCGTGCCGAACCCCGCAACAAGCCTCCATTCCCGGCACAGGCCGGCCTCTTTCAGAAACCTACCGGGGTAAACAACGTTGAAACGCTGATCAACGTGCTGGAGATCCTAGAAATTGGGGGCCTCGCTTTTTCAAATATTGGGACACCCGATTCAACTGGTACAAGGCTCTTCTGCCTCTCCGGAAGTGTGAGCGAGCCGGGACTTTACGAGGCTCCCTTTGGAATCCGGCTCGGCGAACTCCTTGATATGGCGGGGGGAGTGAGTTCACCAAAATCGTTGAAGACCGTACTACTTGGTGGTGCGGCCGGATCGTTCGTCGGACCTGATCAGCTTGACATCGCCCTCTCATTTGAAGGCGTCCGTACAGCAGGAGCCACACTTGGCTCTGGAGTGGTGATGGTCTTCGACCAAGATGCCGACTTGGACCAGGCCATACTGCGCATTGCCCAGTTCTTCAGGGAAGAGTCCTGCGGACAGTGCGTTCCGTGCCGAGTGGGGACTGCGCGCCAAGAGGAGCTGGTTTTACGGCTATCTAACAATACCGTCATAGGCTCGCGCTCTGATGAAATAGCACTCCTTGGAAATCTTGCGACAGTAATGAGGGAGTCGTCGATATGTGGACTTGGCCAGACTGCCGCCAACGCAATTGAGTCAGCCTTCAAACTTGGGCTCGTTCGGGGATAGGAATGCACTATGAGTGATTCAGTGGCTGTCTCGATACAAAGATCTGTGAGCGTGACAATTGATGGCATAGAGGTGGCGGCACCTGAAGGCTCCTCGATCCTTCAAACATGCCGAAGCCAGGGGATCGATATCCCGACACTGTGCTATATGGAAACTCTTACTCCGGTAAACACCTGCCGTCTCTGCATGGTGGAAGTACAGGGGTCTCGGACGCTGGTACCCTCTTGTTCGCGGAAGATCGAACCGGGAATGGTAGTAATCACTAACTCGGATCGAGTGAGCGAAAGCCGCAAGATGGTGCTCGAGCTTCTCGCCTCATCCGTCGACATGTCGATAGTTTCCGATGAACTCGCTGGATGGATGGAGCTATACCAGGTTGACAAAGAGAGATTTGGGCCCATGGCAGCGCCCAGCTCACTTGGTGAACGGGAGACGATGCGAGCCGGCCATCACCACAAAAGCGACGGAAGCAAAGCCGCCACGGTGTTCGAACCGGTCAAGATAGACAATGACCAATATGTCAGGGACTACTCGCGCTGCGTACTCTGTTATCGTTGCGTGGAGGCTTGCGGCACCGATGCACAGAACACCTTTGCAATCGCGCTTGGCGGACGTGGATTCGAGGCGCACATCACCACCGAGTTCGACGTTCCGCTTCCAGAGTCCGCATGCGTTTACTGCGGCAATTGCGTGGCAGTATGCCCTACGAGCGCGTTGATGTTCAAGATCGAACATGACATGCGCCAGGACCAAAGTTGGGATGAATCTCGGCAGACCATCACCCGGACTGTCTGTCCTTACTGCGGCGTCGGATGCAATCTTGAGATTCACACGCAGGACAATAAGATAGTCAAGGTCACCTCGCCCCTAGACCACGATGTTACTGAAGGGATGCTTTGCGTCAAAGGCCGTTTTGGCTTCGAGTTCATCAATGGTTAGAGACGAAACAGAGGCTCAAAGCTGAGAGAAACAGCGCATAGCATCGACGGCGGGAGTGCTGGCAATGATGCCTGAGTTCTGATTTTCAATCATCAACGACCGTCGGCGCAGTTGGCAGTGACATCCCCAATTCACCCACCGGAGAAATTCCTCGTTGGCAGGATTAAAAAATTCTGCTCAGGAGACGCAATCCTTTAGATAGCCGTCCCATGAGCTGAACCCGAGAGTTTGGAGGCTGAGAAGTCCGATTCGGACACTCCCCAACCTCCGATTCATCGCTAGCCTATCGGGCATAGCTCCGTCTTCGCGGCTTCGTGTGGGAGACTCTTGACCTCTGTTCCGATCCGGAATCTCCTACTCTGGCAAGGAGCTCCAGACCTTTGCGACCCTCCGAAGATGCTCTTTCCGGCAACGCTGCATTCCGTCCCTTCCGGGAGGAAGCTCCGGAAGATGAGTAAGACCTTCCAGAGTTACTTCGGCCAAATCCACGTGTCCCGCGAGAGTATCCGCCTGCGGCCTTGCCACTGGCGTTCTTCGGCAGGATCTCCAGAACCTCTTCGAACTCAACCGTCTCGCTGACTTGGTTCGACTTGACAAGAAGGCCAAGCCTTGAATCGTTGGGATCGACAAGATAGATGGGAAGCTCCGATCCGAGATTCCGCTGAAGCGAGCGGACCTCTCTACCCTGACGGGGAGAGAGAAGGGTCACCACGACTCCCACAGCACCTCCCCGGGCAGTTCGCCCAGAGCGGTGGATGTAGCTCTTGTGGTCGTCCGGTAGATCGAAATGGACCACCAGTTCCAACCCTCCGACATCGAGACCGCGGGCTGCGACGTCGGTCGCCACCACTACGTGGACGGATCCCTTGAGGAACCGCTCGAAGACTCGGTTACGAGCGGCCTGGTGCAGATCACCATGCAGGGCCGAGGAACGAATTCCGTAATCCATCAAATAGGCGGTCAGATCGTCCGCTCCCCGCTTCGTCTTTGTGAAAACCAGCGCCCTTTCCGTGCCCGAAAGGATGCTCGCTAGAGCTTCGATCTTTGACCTCTCATCGACGGCAAGAAAGTACTGTGTCAGCTTGGAGTCCTTGTCGATATCCGAAGCAACCTCATGTCTTACGGGATTATTCATGTGTCGCTTGATCAGCCGATCCACATCGCCGTCAAGCGTTGCCGAAAAGAGCATGGTCTGACGATCGGGAAATGTCTTTCCCAAGATCTCCTCCACCTGCGGCATGAAGCCCATGTCCGCCATGCGATCGGCTTCATCGAGCACGACCGAGGTGACTCTTGCGAGGTGCACTGCACGCCTGTTCACAAGGTCTATCAGCCGGCCAGGCGTGGCAACCAGAATATCTACGCCCTGCCTGAGCGCCCTGATCTGAGCCTCTATGCTCACGCCGCCATATGCTACCGCAACTCGAACCTGTCGTGGCCCCGCCACCGAAGCAAGAACGTCCTTTACCTGGACCGCCAGCTCCCTTGTTGGGACGATTACCAGAGATCGAGGATTCTTCGGCTGACCCTGCTCACCCTGTTGCAGTAGCGCGATTCCAAATGCGAGGGTCTTTCCCGAGCCGGTGTCAGCCTTGCCGCATATATCCCTGCCAGCAAAGGCATCCCTGAGAGTTGCCGCCTGGATGGGTAGCGGCTGTGTTATTCCCTGGCTGTTCAGACCCGCGATTATACGTTGGTCCACGCCAAGAGACGTGAAAGTATCTGTCATTATTTCCTTATTCCATTTGCGCTATCTAAAGCGACTTCTGCGATCTGAGTTCGTCTCGAAAATGACTCTTACACCGCAAAAAACAAACGGAACAAAAGACGATCACAGATGGCTGCACTGTGCAGCTATACAATGGCTACAATCTACCTGCCCGAGAGGTATTCTCCGGCATGCTGTCTCCTACACCCAGCTCAGAGAGGTAGCTAGCCTCTCTAGGCGTTCAGCGAGTGGCGGATCACACCATCTGCCCTGGCAGCATCTGCGACGGCGCTCGCAACCAGTGAGACGACGGATCTATTGAAAACAGACGGCACTATGTAGCTTGGAACGATCTCGTCTTCAGGGACTGCAGATGCGATTGCATTGGCCGCAGCCAGCTTCATCGATTCCGTGATGGACATTGCTCCGGCGTCTAGCGCTCCACGGAATATTCCCGGAAAACAGAGCACGTTATTGATCTGGTTAGGGTAGTCACTCCTGCCAGTTGCAATGACTGCGGCCACACCTTCGATCTCCTCAGGCATGATCTCCGGCGTAGGATTGGCAAGTGCGAAAACGATCGGCTTGCTTCCCATTGCCATGACATCGTGCCTCGTGATCAATTCTGGACCGGAAACGCCGACGAACACGTCGGCCCCGACCATTGCGTCTGAGACTGAACCCTTCAATTTGTACGGATTGGTATTCTCGCCAAGCCACGCCTTCATTCCTGTGTCATCCTCACGCCCGTGGTAGATCGCTCCCCTGCGGTCGGCCACGATCACGTCCGGCACGCCTGCGTTGGAGAGGATCTTCGCGATTGCCACTCCTGCGGCACCAGCACCCATGATGACGACTCTGAGATCGGTCATCCTCTTGTCGACAACCCTGAGCGCGTTTCTAAGCGCAGCAAGC
>JAJZIP010000165.1 GCA_021810525.1 Actinomycetes bacterium
TTGGATCGCCTGATTAGAACAATCCTCCCTAGCCCGGAAATTTCTAGATGCGCCTCGCCAAAGTAACACCTAGGGCCGGACCAGTACTCCTGAATCCGAGCAGAAGAACAAGGGTCTTCCGTATTAACTTTATTACACTCCAGCCATTGTTGCAACAAGATTTTGACTGTTAATTAAATAATAACAGCGAGCAGCAAGCTAAAATCGTCATATTTAGTTTCGCTATAAAACTTACTTGCTTATCACTTTAGTTGATTATTAAAAATTCATCTTGAACTGGTTATTAGCGCTCTATTTTTATACCTATACAAGTACCACAGAGAGCGTTATATGCCAACTATTCAAACTGAGTCTCTGCTCCCGTTAGTCATTCTGGGACCCTTGCCCTCACCCCGAGAGCACTGGCAGGATCCCAAAACAATTGAGACCTCGGACCCAACACTTTCATGTGCTGGCTTCTGTTTACGCTTTAGCATGGGTTCCAGACAATAAATCCTAAGCAAACTTAACGAATCTTTAATGGCTCGCAGTCAACCTGGCGGTGTCGAACACTAATGAGATTGCCGGAATTCAAACAAGGTATTTGAAATTGATCAATCCTCTGGAGTCATTTTCCTGTCTGTCAGATCCTTTGCTGACCCTTTGGACGCATCTCGTATACAAAGATAGCCGGATTCTTATACTTGCCGCTTTCAAGGTCTGATTAACAACAGCCAACCTGAAAGAGCCAAAAGTGTAACAAGGAGTACTGGAACGGTAAGCACAATCCCAGTTTTGAAATACTGACCCCATCCAATCTTCACCCCTTTGGACTCAAGAACATGGAGCCAAAGCAGAGTTGCAAGGGAGCCGATTGGAGTAAATTTTGGTCCCAAGTCTGAACCAACCACGTTTGCATACACGAGACCGAGCTGTGAAATTCCGTGGACACTTGATCCAGCAATGGAGATGCATCCGATCAGGACGGTAGGCAGGTTGTTCATAATTGCCGACATTATTGCTGCACTAAATCCCCCGATAAGGGTAAGAGGAACTACTCCAGCTGACTGGGCAGAATTTAGTGCAGAACTCAGGTGGTTTGTAAGTCCGGCATTTCTAAGACCGTATACGACCAGATACATTCCTAATGAAAACACAACTATCTTCCAAGGAGCAATCCTGATGACCTTGGTTACTGACATAGCCTGAGATCTTCTCGCAAGAAAGAGAAATAGAAGTGCCACGATTGAAGCCGGGAGCGATACCGGAACCCCCAGAGGTTCGGATAAGAGATACCCTGCCAAAAGCAGCACCAGCACGACCCAACTAGCCTTGAAAAGCTTTAGATCCTTAATCGCTTTACCAGGTTGGGGAAGTATTGATAAGTCGTAGTTCTTATTCAGTTGCTTTTTGTAAAACAGATAAAGGATTCCCAAACTGGCGAGAAAGCTGACAATATTGACAGGAAACATTGTCTCGGCATAAGTGGCAAAACCTATATGAAAATAGTTGGCCGATACTATATTGACCAGATTCGAAACCAATAGCGGAAGACTGGTGGTGTCAGCCACAAAACCTGCGGCCATCACAAATGGCATCGCCTGCTTTGGACTGAAGCCGAGCACCCGCATCTGCTGATAGACAATCGGAGTAATTATAAGTGCCGCACCATCATTGGCAAATAGTGCTGCCACCAAGGCTCCGAGGAAAATCACATATACAAACGCCCTGAGGGTATTTCCTCTCGCGGCCTTGAGCATATGGAGAGCTGCCCATTCAAAGAAGCCAATCTGGTCAAGCACCAGTGAAATGATTATCACTGCAACGAAGGTGAAGGTGGCGTTCCAGACAATGTTCCAAACTGCGGCCACATTGCTTAGATGATCCACTCCCAGAATCAGGGCAAGGACTGCTCCACAGCTGGCAGACCAGCCAATCGAGAGGTTCCGAGGTTGGATTATCACCAGCGCTAAGGTGGCGATAAATATTGCTACCGCAGCGATGCCAACGAGCCCCGGAGCTAACATCTGAAGTCCTGGATTATAAGTGTTCCTGAAATAGTTAAATCAAAGCCTCTACCCGAACAAATACCGACGGGGCCTGATCTAGGTGGTGAAGTACTTCGCTTCCCGAAAGAGATGTAATAGGTTGGAAAGAATTTATTCAAGCGCAGGGAAGCCTTTCCTTGGTTGCCCTCCTGGCACTGTTTGCAAGTTCCACCAGTGCATTTGAATACTGCTCAAGCCGCTCAGGTATCAGCCGATAATAGGTATTCCTACCCACCGCTTCAGTCTCCACAAGATCGGCATCTCTGAGCAGCTTGAGATGATGAGAAATGGTTGGCTGGCGAGCTCCAGTCATTTCAACCAGGTGACAGGTGCAAAGCTGTTCCTTTGCCAGGTATTCGATGATTTCCACCCTCAAGGGATCGGCAAATATATTCAATTCATCAATTGAAGTTGATATCAACATAAGTTGATTATATACTAAATGATCAGAAACCTAACAACTCAATTCAAATACAACTGAAGTACAGCTCAAGAAAATGAAATCGCACTTATCTATTTGACTTCTTACCATGACAGTGAAAACTATTGGCAACTGCAATCATCACTTGCAACTCAGCCTTGAAGCACTGACTTAGAGACAATTGATCCACTTATCACTACACAACTCATCTACCGCTCGAATCACTAACTAGTAATAAAGGAGAAAAGGTGGGAAACACCCCGGAAGTACTCTTCGTTTGCGTCCACAACGCAGGACGCAGCATTGCTGCGTCAGTTTTGCTCGACAATTACGCAAATGGGAAGATCGCCGTTTCTTCAGCCGGTTCAAATCCGGCCAAAGAAATAAACCCAACCGTAGCTGAAGTTCTCAGAGAACGGGGTCTGGACCCCTCCAAGCAGTTTCCAAAACCTTTGACTGACTCAGCAACACAGCAAGCAGATGTGGTTATCACAATGGGATGCGGTGACGCTTGCACAATCTATCCGGGCAAAAGGTATTTGGACTGGGATCTAGAGGATCCTTCCGGAAAGCCAATTGATGAGGTTCGAAAGATCGTAGATCAGATCGAGGAAAAGGTTCTCGGACTTGTGAGAGAACTCACCGCCAGCTACAACTAAATCCGAAGTTATCAGGGATGCGCTAATTTTCATAATCAGCATGCCTGGGCGCCTTCACTCTGGCCTGCATTCTAACCCAGCCTCAGATTCACCTTCCCCCTCTTTGGCATAACCAGGTCACTGAATCCTGGGATTAGTCAGCTATTATCAGCTGACAGACAGTATCGGTTATCGGCTACAGGCCAATGCTGACTACTTCCATTGGCGATATTGCCTATTCAGACTGGAGAAATGGCACTTCCCCAGTTCTTTAGCTGCTCGAAAATAACGGGTCTGGCTAAAATTAACCCCCAGCTGGACATACTCTTCCGGTTATGACCAATGAAAGAAGGCGTGATGAATCCAATCGAACGCACAATTCGGAAAGTCGACCGATTTCAGCAGAACTCCAACCGACTGGGATTCATTTTTGGAATCATCAAAAAGTTCGGAGACGACCAGGGAGGGAATTTAGCAGGACTGATCACCTTCTTTGGTTTCACTTCCATGTTCCCCTTGCTTCTCTTGGTGGTAACTCTATTTGGTTTGATACTCGGTAACCATGCCGCATTGACACAGCGAATTCTGCATTCAGCGGCTTCACAAATACCGGTTTTGGGTTCGCAGCTAAGCAACAATATCCATGCCTTGAATCGTAAGAGTCCGCTAGCTCTGATTACCGGAATTGTTGGACTTCTGCTTGGATCACAGGGTGCCAGCCAAACCAGCCAGTATGCAATGGCACAGGTATGGAATATCCCCATGACGGGTAGGCCAAACTACGTGTCAAGACTGAAAAAAACCGCTGAACTTTTCTTTTTGTTGGGGATCTTTTTCCTTGCCGGTTCGGTATTGAGTGGATTTTCTTCCATAGCGTCAAAATACATTCCGCTTAGGATTCTGGCACTGGTTCTGTCTGTTGTTATAAATATTGCCCTTTTCCTAAGCGCCTTTCGGGTTCTCACCCCAAAATCAATACCAACCAGGTACTTCTATCCCGGCGCCATCGTTGCAGGAATTGCCTGGACCCTGGTCCAGCTGCTGGGAGGATACCTGGTCGGTCACACCCTGAAACACGCCAGCCAGGTCTATGGCTTCTTTGCAATCGTACTTGGAATACTCTCCTGGATATATTTGGGTGCAAGAATACTGGTTTACAGCGCTGAGATAAATGTGGTTTTGGCGCGCAGGCTGTGGCCCCGCTCAATTGTACAGCCGCCCTATACCAGGGCAGACAAAGAAGTTCTTATTGCACTTGGTAAAGAACAGGACCGCTCAGCTCATGAAAATATCGACTTAAAGTTTGACGAAACTGCGCAAAGTGGCAAGAGTCAGGATTCCAGCGAAAAAGAGGAAGGTGCCAAGGAACCTAAGTCGAGATGACTCTACAGAGCAAACCCTACAAAGCAAATTTGTACAACGTTACAGACAACTGGCTATAACCTGCCAGTAAAGGTTATAAGCCAACCTTTGTCCAGGTGATGAATTACTGATAATCAGCAAGTTGGTGATGACTTGCTGCGTCAACTGGCTTGACAGAGAGGGCTACTCATCAGATGGCGAGTGAACCAAAATTGTTCCAGGCAGATGGTTGGATTAGGGGCATTTTCACAAAAGCGTCTATGCAAGAAAAATGTTTACCCAGGTGGTTTTGCGGGAGCAATACCTCCCAAGAAGTGATAAAGCCTATCTCTGATGCTTTATGTCTGTAGCGGTTCTTAGCACTGTACGAAGTGAATGTGCCATAGACAACTTTTCCTGCTCTTCAAGATTCTGCACCAATCTGGTCTCTTCCCTGTTGTAGAGGGGAAAAATCTTCTCAATGGTGGCCTGACCGTTTGGAGTCAGTCCCACAATTACCCGCCTCTTATCTGAGTCATGGGGAATCCTGGTGCACAGCTCTTGTTTTTCAAGAGTCTTTACAACTCCTGTTAGAGTTCCTTTAGTTATCCCTGCCCTTGCGGCAACCATGTAGCTTTCAGAGTCACCCCAGATCCAAAGGACAAAAAGAACCACAAATGCAGTAAAAGAAAGATCATAGGGAGCCAGAACTTCTCTCTCCATGTGATTCCGCATTGCAGATGCAACCCGATAAACATTGGAAATAACACCCATGGCTGCAAAGTCAATCGGCTCGCTCCCCACCCGTGCCTGAACATCTTTTTCCGCCTGTATTAAATCCTCCGAGCTACCCCCGGAAAATGTCCACGCCATGTAGTGCCCCAACCTTTCCAACCAAAAAACATACCATATATAACCTAACGACCGGCAATGTGTGCAATACCCCGGAAAAGACTGATACCGACGTTAGATTACAACAGACGGATCTGAAGGCTAAAGCCCTGAGCTGGCCGCTTGAACACCAACCACCAAGAGTGAATCTGGGCAGGAACTACAACCCGGATTTTCCTAAATAATCTAAATAATCGACATTTATTCCACTGGCCGTATTGAAAGCATTGAGACTCGGTAAAACTCTTGACAAGTCTTCTCTATCTGGATTATCTTCAGTCACCTTATAAGTCGTCCTACTTTGCTGGCTTCGACAGCGGCAAAGCGAACTACTCCCTTTGGAAAATGAAAAGATAAGCATCAAATTTCTTACGCTGCAAAGTGCCTGGCCTATCTCTCAATCACCAGTGTTGAACTTGAAACAACTACGGCGATGCTGTCGTTTGCTCACTTATGGCTAATTTCAAACCTTAAGTTCTACTGGCAACTGCCATGCCTTTTATTGAGGTGACAGCACGTTCACAGAAATCGCCAAGGCGGCTTGTATCAGCCGACCATAGGCAACCATGCCTTCAAGATCATCTCCTATTTCCATAGCCGCTGCTAAGTGGAGAGCGTCGAGCAGGCAAAGTGTTGCTGGGAGTAATTGGCCAGCAACAAGGAACGTGGTAGAAGTGGGCAAAATCAGTGAAACAGTATCCAGAGCATCTTCGATAATGTTGCTTTTATTCCCTAATCGTGAACCGGCTCTTAGAGCCTCGGTTCGTAGCAAGTGAGACGACCAGATTGAATCATGGGATCTAAAGCACGACCACATAGCGGGTGATTCATCTTCAACGGTGATCAGTTTGAGAAATTCCGAAGTGTCTAGTTACTACACCATTTAAATTATCACCCACTACGCATCTCATCTAATACTTCCGCTGTCGTCTTTTCGGTAGACACAGGCTCCACCAGTTCGGAAGTTGGACGGCAGGCTAACTGAACTCGACCGGATGCAACAAGTGCAGCAGAACCGACAGCATGCGAAGGAGGACATAAAATCGCTACTAAACGTCCTCGTTCTGTCACCCCTATGGTTTCACCGCGTGCCACCCTGTGCAAAGCTGCAGATACATGCTGTTGCAGTTCTCTAACTCCGATAGTCTCCATATCCTTCAATTGTCACACATTCAAAATGCGCCAGAGTCACCCGCAAAATAAATATGAATACATACGGGTCAAAAATGAAGTTAGGATTTGAACTCGACCGGTTTAAACTTCTCTGGATCAAAATTCTCCCCAACCCACTCCAACATATCGTCGTGCTCTGGATTTGATGGATCAGATAGAGCTTCGAGCATATTCTGATATCCCCATACGCCACCGCAATCTTCGGGTGGACACGCCCTTCGTCCAGCTAAACATGCAGGATAGTGCATACCAGGAACAGGATCAGTGACCTTTTCTACCTTTAGCTTGTGCTCCCAGCTGTCGCCAAAGT
>JAJZIP010000014.1 GCA_021810525.1 Actinomycetes bacterium
TTGTGGTGTGAATCCAGGTGATCAAGCGCATAGCTCCATCCCAAATTCCTAACGAGCCAGGTTCTTACCAGTTCAAAGACGGCGACGGCCGGGTTATATATGTCGGCAAGGCGACCTCTCTTCGCAGTCGCCTTTCAAGCTATTTTCAGCCGATAGCCAACCTTCATCCCCGTACCGCTGCGATGGTTTCAGAGGCGGAGTCACTCGAGTGGATCGTGGTCAACAACGAGGTGGAGGCCTTGATTCTCGAGCATAACCTGATCCAGAGATTCCGTCCCCGATTCAATGTGAGGATGAGAGACGACAAGAGCTATCCTTTCCTCGCGATAACGACCGATCACGAATGGCCACGCGCGGGCATGATTCGTGGGCAGCGCAAAAAGGGGGTGCGTTACTACGGTCCATATCCGCATCAAGCAGCGATAAGGGAGATTCTGGATTTGATCCTCAGGACGTTTCCGGTCAGGACCTGTTCAGACACTCAGTTCACCAGACACAGCAGGATTGGCAAGCCATGTTTGCTCTATCACATAGAGCGCTGCAGCGGGCCATGCATCGGAGCGGTGTCTGCAGAGCACTATAGCGCCATCGTTTCTGACATGGGACGATTCTTGAAGGGTGACACAAAGGAGTTCGTCAGGAGGACTCGCGAGGAGATGATCAGAGCAGCCGACGAACGTAACTTCGAGCAAGCTGCCAAACTTCGAGACCGGCTTGCACTCATCGAAAAGGCGATCGAGAAGCAGCAGATGGTTGGTGGAGAGTCATTCAACGCTGACGTGTTCGGGTTGTTCCAAGACGAGATAGAGGCAGCTGTACAGGTCTTTTTTGTGCGCAGAGGCAGGGTGGTTGGAAGGAAGGGAATCCTGGTCGACAAGGTCGAAGATATTGACACAGGCGCCCTTATCGGCCAGCTGCTTGAGCAGTACTACTCAGAGACCCCGCTAGACATCCCATTGGAGGTGATTGTGCAGGTTCTTCCGCCAGACTCTGCGATATTCGAAGAGTGGCTGAAAGGTCTGCGCGGGGGCCCGGTTCATATCAAGGTTGTCTCGAGAGGTGGGAAGCGAGCACTGCTGGAAACCGTTGAAAGCAATGCTGCCGCCGAGTTCAAGAGGAGCCGTATGTCAAGGGCGACAGATCACAACGCGCGGGCAAAGGCCCTTAGATCACTTGCAGAGGAGCTTGGCCTATCTGTATCGCTTTTGCGGATCGAGTGCTATGACATGAGCCACCTTCAAGGCACCAACTACGTTGGATCGATGGTGGTCATGGAAGATGGGATGTTGAAAAAATTTGATTATCGTCGTTTCAAGGTGAACGTTGGGCACAATGACGACTACGCGGCTATGTACGAAGTGCTAAGGAGACGTTTCGCACGTTTGACCGAGAGGGAGGAGGAAGCCCGAGAGCCTGCGACGGTGCGACAGTTTGCGTACCCGCCGTCACTGATTGTCGTCGACGGGGGAAGAGGACAGCTAAGTATGGCCGAACGTGCTCTGGCAGATTCAGGCTATCAAGGCAAGGTTGCCCTGATCTCGCTGGCCAAGCAGTTCGAGGAGGTGTTCGTGCCCAACAGACCCGACCCAATTCGAATTCCACGGGGCTCAGACGCCCTCTACCTTCTTCAACAGCTTCGAGACGAAGCTCACCGGTTTGCCATAACGTACCATCGTGAGCTTCGAAGCAAGGGCATGAAAGGATCCGTTCTGGAATCGGTGGAAGGGATGGGACCGGCACGGATTAAGAGGCTGTTGCGTCTCTACGGTAGCATAAAGAAGCTCAGGGCTGTCCCTATGGAGGAGCTGGAGGGGCTCGGCTGGCTTCCTCAGGCGGTAGGACATAACGTTTTCGCGGCTCTTCACGGCATTCCGAAGCAAGGTGAGGGTTAAATTCGTTTAGCCTCTTAAAAGATGAGTGCAGAATCCGGTTCACCTCTGTATGACGAATTCGATGAGATCGCTGCAGATCTTTGGCAACACAACGCGAAATGGTGGCAGGACGGTTTCACTGAAGGTGCAGATCCCGAGTATGAGGAGCAAATAATTCCCATGCTGGCCGAGAATCTCGTCGGGTCTCGAACGGTCCTCGACATAGGCACAGGGGAAGGACAGCTGTCTCGTGTGGCCTCGGGCGTGAGTGGGGTCGAGCGTGTGGTGGGAATCGATCCAACCTGGGAGCAGATCTCTGAAGCTCGGAGCAGATCCTCCAAAATTGAGTACATCAGAGCTGAAGCGTCTCTGATCCCGTTTTCTGATGAGTCGTTCGATACAGTCGTCGCTTGCCTGGTGTTCGAGCATATAGCGGATCTGTCCGGCGCGATTTCAGAGGTGTCTAGGGTCTTGAAGAGGGATGGAAGCTTTTTATTCTTTCTTAATCATCCTCTGCTTCAGACTCCGAATTCAGGATGGATCGACGATCAGATCATCGGGGAACAGTACTGGAGAATCGGGAATTACCTCGAGGAGCAGCGAAGCGTCGAGGAGGTGGAGAAGGACGTCTACATCCCGTTCATTCATAGACCGCTCCACGTCTATCTTAATCTGCTTGCCAGCAGGTCTTTGCTACTTACGAGAATGGATGAGCCGTCGCCGCCGCAGGGCTTTCTGGACAAGGCGCCCGAGTACTACGATGCCGCGGCAATTCCAAGGCTGCTTTTTTTGAGGCTGAAGAAGGTCTAGGCGAGATTCAAAGTTCACGTTGGGTTTTCAACAGCGCTGTGAGGTCTTTGGGGGTGGTCGGATGAGCGAATTTGTGATTGTTGCAGGAATGAGCGGTGCCGGCAGGTCCAATGCAGCTGCTGTATTCGAGGACCTGAATTGGTTCGTCATAGACAATATGCCACCGGCCCTCATATCAAAGGTCACCGAGTTAGTGAATCGGCCTGGCTCGGAGACCGAGCGGGTCGTGCTCGTCATTGGAAGAGGAGGTTCCGACTACATTGCAGAGCTTGAGCCTGAGTTGGAGGCTCTAATTTCGTCGGGTGCACGTGTTAGAGTGCTCTTTCTCGACTCCTCCGATGAGGTTCTGATTCAGCGTTATGAAGGAACTCGCCGACGGCACCCCCTAGGGGGAGACGGACTTGCTGAGGACATCAGACGTGAGAGGGAGATGCTAGCTTCCTTAAAGGACCAGGCTGACATCGTAATCGACACTTCTGACCTGAACGTTCATGAACTCCGAGACAAGATAGTTGGCTTGTTTGAGTCAGCCGAGCTGGATCCGGTGATGAGGATATCGGTAGTCTCTTTTGGATACAAGTACGGAATTCCTAGAGACGTCGATCTGATCTTCGATGTGAGATTTGTTCCCAATCCGCATTGGATACCCGAACTGCGTCCACACACTGGATTGGACAAGGCTGTAAAGGACTATGTCTTGGCGCAAAGTGAGTCGATCGAATTCTTGAGTAAGCTTGACGATTTGTTCCAGTTTCTCTTGCCGGCATTTGAGAGGGAGGGCAAGTCTTACTTGAACGTTGCTATTGGCTGCACCGGCGGTAAACACAGGTCGGTTGTAATGGCCGAAGAGCTTCTGACGCTATTTCGTAAGAGGGGTTTTGATCCAAGAGTGAGCCATAGGGATATCTCGAGGTAGCGATGTTATTGCCGCATGGTAAGGAGCTGGTTGTCGCCCTTGGGGGCGGACATGGTCTTGCGTCGTCTCTGCGATCGCTTGTTCTGGCGGGAGCCTGCCCGGTTGGAGTGGTGTCCGTCGCGGACGATGGGGGTTCCAGTGGGAGGTTGAGGGAGGAGTTCGGGATGCATCCTCCCGGCGACGTGAGGAAGTGTCTCGTGGCGCTGGCCCGATCGGAGTCGGTGTGGACATCGGTGTTCGATTTTCGATTCGACTCAGGTGAGCTGGCAGGCCACAGCCTAGGGAACCTTATCATTGCCGGACTGACGGAGGTGACTGGTGATTTCACAGAAGCGATCAAACTGGCCCAAGAGTTGATCGGCGTGGAGGGGTTGCTGCTTCCGTCTGCAGTGGCTCCAGTGACTCTGTGTGCAAAGGCTGGGGGAGAAATCATCGAAGGGCAAGCGAAAGTGGTTCAAACCAGTTGCATTGACAGCGTCTTCACGATTCCGGAGGACCCCCCCGTGTCTGAGAGCGTCCTCGATGCAATCGGAACGGCAAAAACTATCGTGGTCGGCCCCGGATCCCTTTTCACCTCAGTACTGGCTGTGCTTTGCGTGCCGAAGATAAAAGAAGCCGTCAGGGCAAGTTCGGCAAAGAAGATCTACGTGGTCAATCTCAGGCCTCAGCAATTTGAGACGTTGGGCTTTGACATCTCGGACCATATTCGGGCCTTGTTGAGACATGGGTTTGTGCCTGACTTGATTTTGGCTGATAATGCATATATGGAACTTGGAGACTCAGGAACTGTGTGCGACTCCATAGATGCAGAGCTAGTTGTTTGCTCCCTCGCCGACGAGTTCGGTGGTCTTCACGATCCAGAGCTTTTGGCTGACGCATTCAAAAGGTTCGGCTAGTGCGATGATTGGTGCTTTTTTGTCGAAACGGCTGAGCGCTGGACAATTGATGTAGGCTTTAGCGAGCTTAAATCGCGAAGGTAGTCGTGGGCTTGGTTTGATTGGTGATGTAGAAATTGATCTGTCACGGTGGAGGAGAGATGACTCTCAGGGTTGGAATAAACGGTTTTGGAAGGATTGGGCGCAATTTTTACAGAGCCGTCAGAGCTTCGGGCGCCGATGTCCAAGTTGTTGCAGTTAATGATTTGACTTCGGTGGCCACAAATGCACATCTTTTGGCTTATGATTCGACCCTTGGTCGGCTTGGGGTTGATGTTAGCGTCGTTGACGACGGAATTCTGGTGGGCGAGTCGCTTCTGCGAGTTTACTCAGAGCGGGATCCGAAAGCGTTGCCATGGAAGGAACTCGGTGTCGATGTGGTGATCGAATCGACCGGAATCTTCACCGACGGCAGGGCGGCGGCATCCCACTTGGAGGCGGGGGCAAAGAAGGTGATCATTTCGGCGCCTGCTGCAAACGTTGACGCGACTTTTGTGATTGGAGTAAATGACGAGCTTTACGATCCGCAAGAGCACAACATCGTTTCGAATGCCTCATGTACTACGAACTGTTTCGTGCCAATGATGAAGGTCTTAGATGACGCTTTTGGGATCCGAAAGGGTCTGATGACTACAGTTCATGCCTATACCAACGACCAGAATCTTTTAGATCTCGCTCATAAGGATCTCCGTAGAGCAAGGGCTGCAGCAGTGAACATCGTGCCCTCATCTACCGGTGCAGCAAAGGCAACCGGTCTTGTTATGCCTAAGCTGCAGGGAAACCTTGACGGCACCTCTCTGAGGGTGCCCGTCCAGGATGGTTCGATAACTGACGCGAGCGTAATAGTTAACGGATCCGTTACCGTGGCAGAAGTGAATCAAGCCTACAAGAGATCAGCTGAATCGGGGAAGCTTTCGGGCGTTCTGGAGTACTCTGAAGCGCCTCTCGTCTCGTCGGATATCGTGGGCTCTTCGGCGTCGTGCACGTTTGATTCGCTGCTCACGATGGCTATGGATCTTGAAAACGGCTCAACACTGGTGAAGGTCTTTGGATGGTACGACAACGAGTGGGGCTACTCGAACAGGCTTGTTGATCTGGCCAAGCTGGTTGGGACTGATCTGTAACAAGTCGGCGGTGCCGCCGACGATGTAATATGTAGCGCGAGTAGGGTTAGCAGGTATCTAATGTATATTCCCCAACTTGAAGACCTTGGAGATGTCAAGGGTAAGACTGTCTTGGTTCGCTGTGATTTCAATGTACCCGTGAAACGCGATGAAAACGGCGAACTGGAGATTGTCGATGATTTCCGGATCCGTTCCTCCCTTCCCACTTTGAAATGGCTTGTGGATAGGGGTGCGAGAGTCGTTGCATGCTCCCATATCGGGCGCCCGCACGGGAAATACGATCCTGATCTCACCATCGCTCCCATGGCGAAGAGACTGCATGAGCTTCTGCCTGAGGTCGAGGTGATGGAGAACCTTCGCTTTTCAAAGGGTGAAGAGGAAAACGACGATGCATTTGTCAAGGAGTTGATAAAGGGTGTCGACCTGTACGTGGACGATGCTTTCGGTGCGGCGCATCGCCAGCACGCGTCCATCGTGGGTCCGCCGAAGTATCTCAAATCGGCTGCCGGAAGACTCGTGGCAAAGGAAGCCGAGGTCTTGTCATTGCTGCTCGAGGAGCCAAACCGGCCTTTCGTGGGGATCATGGGAGGTTCCAAGGTCTCCGACAAGATAGGTCTCATAAGGGCTCTTCTGGAGAAGGTGGACCGCATGATCGTCGGTGGCGGAATGGCGTTCTCATTCCTCGCGGCTACAGGCCACAAGGTCGGCGGTTCACTTGTCGAGCCGGATCAGTTCAACACATGCAAGGAGCTTGTTCGAGCTAGCGATAAGTTAGTTCTTCCCGTTGATTACGTGGCTCTCAGTTCGGACGGCAAGTTCGGTCTTGAGGAGAGGAGCGGATCGAAGGAGGTGTTCAGTGGAGATATTCCAGATGACTGGATGGGTCTGGACATTGGACCACGGTCTGTTGGGATTTTCGAAGCAATAATTTCAGGAGCAAAGACCGTACTGTGGAACGGCCCCCTGGGAGTGTGCGAGGACCCGAGATTTTCTGCGGGAACTCGGGCGGTTGCGACAGCGGTTGCGAATTGTGGCTGTTTTTCTGTCGTTGGGGGTGGCGACAGTGCCGCAGCAATCGAGCAAATGGGCCTGTCTGATCGCATTTCCCATCTTTCCACAGGAGGCGGTGCCTCACTGGAATTCTTGGAGAATGGTGATTTGCCAGGTCTGAAGGCTCTAAGAGAGTCGCCGTTTTAGAGTACGCTCGGCTTGGCAATTTTGCTGTCCAAAGAGGGCAGGTTTGGCTGGCGTCATCAGGTTAGGAGATTCTAGGGACTAGCTATGGACAAAGTAAAGCATGACATGGAGTTGAGACCGAATCCGCGTACCGGGAGGTACCGGCTGATCAGCGCCAACTGGAAGATGAATCTCAATCACCTGGAGGCGATACAGGCGACTCAGAAATTGAGCTTTTTGCTGCGACCAGCAGACTACTCCTACGCCGAGATATCTATTCACCCGCCATTTACAGATTTGAGGCCACTGCAGCTTCTGATCGATGCAGACCGGATGAAATTCAGTCTCGGAGCCCAGAACTGCCATTTTGAGCCCTCAGGGGCATTCACCGGTGAGATTTCCGCTCCGATGCTTGCGAAGCTGAATGTTTCGCATGTCGTCGTGGGGCACTCAGAGAGACGGCAGTACTTCTTCGAAACCGATGAGATCGTAAGAGCCAAGGTTGAGGCAGTTTTTCGTTCACAGATGACGCCGATAATTTGCGTCGGTGAGAGTCTCGACGAGCGAGAACAGGGGCATACCGAGGACAAGCTTCGCTCTCAAGTCGAATCGGCGGTCTCCTTTTTGGCTCCGGAGCTGGCTGAGCGATGTGTGGTGGCATATGAGCCAATTTGGGCAATCGGCAGCGGGGTCAGTGCGAAGCCTGCCGATGCACAGAATGGTGCTATGACCATACGAGGAGTATTTGAATCTCTTTGGGGAAATGAGGTAGCCGGAAAGGTACGGATCCAGTATGGCGGCTCAGTGAACCCGACAAACGCCGCTGATTTCATGCGCTTGGAGGATATCGATGGTCTTTTGGTGGGGAGTGCCGCTTTAGATCCAGAATCCTTCGCTAGGATTATCCAGGCATAGTTGCGTATGAGGGATCTTGTGGCTGATTGTCTAACTTGAGCGTGGTGAGATCTCTTTGGTGAGGAAAGGCAGTAACTGCAGATGTTGACAGCTGTGTTGGTCGTAGTCCACCTCATAGTTTCCGTAGGTCTGGTTATTTTCATCCTGCTTCATTCTGGACGAGGTGGAGGACTCTCAGACATGTTTGGAGGCGGCGTCGGGTCGGTTGCATCTGGTTCGACCGTAGTTGAGAGGAATCTCGATCGGATAACGGTGACTCTTGTGGTGATATTTGCCTTTACGTCGATTGCGTTGGGACTGCGACTTTAGCGGCTTGCAGCGAGAGGGAAAAGTGTACAAGTTTGCGCCCAGTAGGAGACTGGCCAGACCGAGGCTGGGTGTAGTCGCAACCTTGCTGCTCTCGTTGCTGGTGGCCTCATGCGGCACGACCGCTGCGAGCGTGTCGCAGACCACGACAACTTCATCGACGACCACTACCTTGGCACCTCAGCAGAGAAAGCTTGTGTTTGCGGCACCGTATCTGCCTACCAACTTCAATCCGAATACGCCCGCAGGGGACCAGAGCGTGACCCGCCAGATAATGGTAAACGTATGGCCTTCGGTTTTCTACGAGAACTCGAAATATCAAACTGTTCTGAACTCTGTCTTGATGAACTCCGCAGAGCTGGTTTCGACCAACCCAGAAAAGGTGGTATATCAGATAAATCCAAAGGCTGTTTGGAGCGATGGGGTACAGATATCTGCAACGGATTTCATCTACAACTGGCAGGCCCAATCCGGCAACCCCACGATAGTTGATCAAGGTGGAGCGAGGTATCTTTCGAACACGACGGTTGGCTACTCGGACATAAAGTCGGTGGAAGCTTCTCATGGCGGCAAGACCGTGACGGTTGTATTCAAAAAGTACTTCTCTGAGTGGGAGTCCCTATTCGATCCTCTGGTACCGGCACATGTAGCTCAACAAGTTGGCTGGAACGCTGGATTTGACCAAGCGTCGCCGGCGATTGAGATCTCTGGTGGACCATATGTTATTTCTGGCGTGTCTCCTGGAAAACAGATTGAACTAACCCGGAACCTTCATTACTGGGGGAAAGCTGCCACGATTCCAACACTGGTCTTTCTTGATGATCCAAATCCTGACAACTATCCATCACAGTTTCAAAACGGTTCGCTGAACCTGGTGTACTCTCCAGCTAGCGACCTTCTTTATTCAAACCTGAGCAAGCTCACCCATGTCACAACCAGGCTCGTGCCCTCGCTCTCCATCGAGGAGCTGTTGTTCAATCTGTCTACAGGACCACTTTCGGATCTGAAGGTGCGAAAGGCTATAGCCCTTGGCATCGATAGGGAGGCGATCGTTTCTGCGGCCATTGGCAGCTATGACCCGAAAGCGGCACCTGCCGGGAACAATATCTATCCACCGGGGATACCGCAGTACCAAGATGATGGGAGCAGCTATCTGACCGCAGCTCCCTCGGCGGCCGTGTCTTTGCTGCTGTCTGCGGGATACGTACGTTCTTCGGACGGCATAATGACCAAGAACGGTCAGCCTTTGGTGCTCAGCATTTCGGTCGACAATGCCAACCAGCAGCTTTTGTATGTTGAAGAACTCATAACTGAGGAGCTTTCCAACATTGGCATCGTCGTGAACCCTGTGAATTATCCGCTGAACACCCTGGAAAGTTCTGTACTGAGCGACGGGAAATTCGACATGGCGATAGTAACCGAGTCCGGTTCACCCAATGCGACATTGCACGTGGCTCGCTATCAGTCCGCCGGTTCGGGCTCGACCGAGAACTACATGGGATACGTGAGCAAGCAGGCCGATTCTCTGATTCAGAGCGCTAGTACTGAATTGGATCCTGCGTCCTCTGCAAGGGTGTATAACCAACTTGATCAGCTTCTGTGGAACGATTTGCCGTCGATACCGCTTTACTCGGTTCCCAGCGTGATGGCATACAATGCCGGATACAACTTCGTAGGAAACAGTACAAGTTCCTCTACGATCTTCTGGAATAGTAGTACTTGGACCTATCTCCCACCTAGATAAGAACCAATTGAGGGTAGAATGTTTTAGTGACATGAATCTGTCGCGGTTTCAGCTAAGTTGTTTTTGCTCGTGATTTCAGAGTCGAAGTGGCGGAATAGGCAGACGCGCTAGCTTGAGGGGCTAGTGCCCGTAAGGGCGTGGGGGTTCAAGTCCCCCCTTCGACACCAACCCTCCTTCAGCTCGCTTCTTGCCTGGGAAGGGAAATCCAGATCCGTCCCGCTAGCGCCTTATGCCTTTGAGGCCTTATCGGTGGTTCCTTGCGAGAGACGAGAGATCAATTCCGGCGTCAGTTGAAGCCCGCGCCTCGTGATGATCCAATTAAAGTCAAATGGCCGACACCAACCGTAGAGGAAGGGTGCCGGCCTCATTCTTACTGCCTTGTTGTAGCTAACTTGGGGATCTTGCCAGGGTTCGAGAGGAGCGATTCGCAATTAGCTCAAGTTCTCCGGAGGTCTCATCAAGCGAGCGCATGGCCGGTTCTGGCAGCACTAGCGTGACGAGGAAGCCGAGCACTGCCATTCCGAACGAGAACTCAAGCGCTCCGGCAACCCCGAGATGGTTTTTGAGCGTAGGGAAGATATACACGCCAAGAAACGCGCCGAATTTTGCCACACCTGCCGAGATCCCATGACCGGTGGATCTGGCTCCGGTGGGATAGACCTCGCCTGCGAGCACAAATGTTGTGGTATTGGGTCCAAATTCAGCGAAGAAGTAGCTGGCACCGAAGAGCAACAAGAACGGGAGCACCAACGTCGTGACGTGGGGAATGACGCCGATCAGCAAGAAAGCGAGGCCCATGAAAAGGAATCCGATCAGTTGGAGTCTCTTGTGCCCGATGCGATCCATGAAAAATGAAGCCAAACAGTAACCGGGGACTGCAGCCACCGCAAAGACAATCAGCTGCAGGGCGATTGCCTCCGTTAGCACCTTCGAACCGGACGAGCCCAATACACTCGTAACGATAAGTGGAGCGGAAATAGAGTTTCCATAGTACGCGTAGTCGAATACGAACCACGAACCTGCGGTTCCGAGGAGGTAAAGAAGGTACTTCGGCGTTGATAGGAATTGCCCGAGAGACATTCTCGCCGTCTTCTCTTCGGGGTTAGTGATATTTATGACGCCTTCTGAGTACGCAGCTATGGCTAGGGCTGCCTCAGATGCCTGACCAGCGACCCTGGCAAGGAAGCGTGGAGACTCCGGCATCTGGCGGCGAAGGTAGATGACTGCGGCAGCTGGGACGGCACCCAAACCGAGCATGATTCTCCAGGCGATATCTGGGTTGATCTTCGCGGACAATAGGGCGAGGGCAACCACGTATCCAGACATTGTTCCTATGGCCTGCATCGCAAATACCAGTCCAACAAGCTTTCCTCGACTTTTAGTATTTGCGAATTCGCCCATCAATACTGCTGACATGGGGTAGTCGCCACCAACTCCGACGCCCAGGATAAAGCGGAAGATCAGTAGCCATATGAATGAAGGGGCGAAGGCGGAGAGCAGGGCGCCCACCACCATTATCGCTGCCTCAAGGCCGTAAGTGCGTTTTCGGCCAACGACGTCGGAGATTCGACCGAATACAATCGCACCGAGAAATGCTGCAAGCAAGGTGATTGAGTTAATCCAGCCTGTCTGGCTTGCACTGAGACCCCATTGCTTTGCGATAAGCGTGCTTGCTGTACCGATGATGAACAGGTCGTATGCATCGGTGAAAAATCCCATACCCGCGGTGAAGATGGATCGGGTATGGAAGCGACTCATAGGAGCGTTATCCAGCGCCTCTGAAATAGAAACTGTAGGGGTCACGAACCTTCCTCTCTGGTCATCCATTGAAAATGACACATCTGTGGCGATGTATTCATATATTGTCCGAAGTAGGTTACGTGTAAGTTTACTGAAAGGTAATAGAAGGTTAACTTTTGGTGAATGGTTGTAAAAGCTGCAGGTTGAACTGGAAAAAACAACGCTCTGGTAATCTCAGGATTGTCAGATGTTAACAATCCGAGGTCGGTTGATGTGATCGGAACGACAGAGCCTTGTGCTTTCTGGGATGCCAAGATGACGAACTTCGCGTCGGTTCGGATGTTACAATGTGATGTCCAGACCTCGACGTCTTTGTAAACTGGGCGGCACTGCAAGTCCGGTTTTCTCGAGGATCGCGGGCCATAGGCGAAGTCCCAATCACTGCATGGCGGGTGCGGGGCACGGCAGTTGTGCCCGGCTTCAGGATTTCCTTTTCCTGGATCTAGCCTGCTAGAGTACATTTCACGTTAGTGAGGGTATCGCGCGGTGAAGGCGTGTCTGATGCACTAATGCAGTGTTCTTTACTAGCGGGTAACATCTAAATATTTGTTTGCAGATCAATCCGATTGGGGGTTACTACAGGTGAAGGTAGTCATACCAAAGGAGACTGCCAATGGGGAGCGCAGAGTGGCAGTGGTTCCAGATGTGGTACCAAAGCTGAGCGCTGCAGGACTGGAAGTATGGGTTCAATCGGGTGCGGGCCTGGGAGCGCATCACGATGATTCAGCCTATCAAGAATCCGGTGCAAAGGTAACTAGCGACCTCATAGAACTATTCAGGGGTGCCAAGGCCGTGTTGAAAGTTCAACCGCCAACCCTAAGCGAAGCAAAGCTGATCCCTGTGAATGCCCTTTTGATCTCGTTTCTTTATCCGGCTAGAAATCATGAGGTCACCCGAGGCTTGGCGGAGGGACAGGTGACCGCACTGGCTCTCGAGCTCCTGCCAAGAATCAGCCGAGCACAAAGTATGGATGCGCTATCATCCCAAGCCTCCTTGGCTGGATACAAAGCAATGATCATTGCAGCAGCTCGGTTGGATAAGATCATCCCGATGCAGATGACTGCGGCTGGAACGCTTGCTCCTGCGAGAGTGTTTGTCATGGGTGCCGGTGTGGCAGGCCTACAGGCGATTGCAACTGCGCGAAGGCTTGGAGCGATCATCGAGGCCTTCGACGTACGTGCGGCAGTGAAGGATCAAATCGAAAGTCTTGGTGCCAAGTTCATTGAAATTCCACTGGAGAGCTCGGAGGGGAGCGGTGGCTATGCGGCCGAGCAATCGGAGGAATACTTGAGTCGGCAGCGGGAGTTACTGAGCGAGCGGGTTGCGGCCGCAGATATCGTCATCACGACAGCCGCTGTTCCAGGCAGAAAGGCGCCAATACTCGTTACGAATGAGATGGTTTCGAGGATGCGTGCTGGTTCTGTGATAGTGGATCTGGCAGCTGAGTCCGGCGGAAACTGTGAAGCGACGGTTCCCGGCGAAGAGACAGTTTTTAATGGAGTGAATATTGTTGGAATTCTGGACGTACCAAGTTCGGTCTCGGTCCATGCGAGCCAAACGTACTCCCGAAATGTCAGCAACTTGCTTCTGGCACTTCTCAAGGAAGGAGAGTTCAACATTGATTTCAGTGATGAACTGGTAAACGCATCCTGCGTGACTCACTCTGGTGAGATTCGGCTTGGATTCGGGGGCGCAGCAACAGGTAACAATAGTTAGTAGTGAAGGGAATCAATAATGAGTCCAGAGTTGGTTGGATACATAACTACCTTCGTTCTCGCTGCCTTCGTGGGGATCGAGGTCATATCAAAAGTTCCAACAATCTTGCACACCCCTTTGATGTCAGGCAGCAACGCCATCCACGGCATCATCTTTGTAGGTGCTCTCTCGGTTACCTCGGCGTCTCATGGTACCGTTCAGCTGTGGCTGGGTCTTCTGGCAGTCGTGCTGGCGACGATCAACGTTGTGGGTGGATTTGTCGTCACGGACAGGATGCTTGAGATGTTTAAACCACGTCGCCCGGCCGAAGAGAAAAGGTAGGTCGATTTCAGTTGTCTCATATAAACTTGCTGGCGACCTCGGGTTTGACTCTCGGCGAGGGGGTTAGCTTACTTTATCTATTAGCTTCAGTCCTGTTCATTCTGGGTTTGAAGCAACTGAGTTCGCCCAAGGGCGCGCGAAGGGGAAATACCACAGCTGCGACCGGCATGCTGATTGCCATTGTGACCTCTTTGACGGAAATTCATCCATCAGCAGGGAAGATCGTGCTGATGATTGTTGCAGTGATCATAGGAACCCTGTTCGGCGCGGTATTGGCGCGACGAGTAAAGATGACTGCTATGCCACAGATGGTAGCTGCGTTCAATGGCGTTGGTGGAGGTGCCGCGGCACTTGTATCCATTGGCGAGTACACGAGGCTGGTTTCGAATTCAAGCCACGGAGTGGTGTTGGCTATCGCAGTTGTATTCTCGGTCGTCGTTGGCTCGATGAGCTTTGCAGGCTCAGCAATTGCCTTTGCAAAGCTGCAGGAGATAATGACTGGAGTTCCAATAACCTATGCAGGCCAGCAGCTGGTAAACGGCATCGTGTTGGCTGCAATCGTGGTTTTTTCTATAGTCATAATTGGCTTTAGTTCAAGCATTATGATTTTGACGATTCTGCTAATCATCTCCTTGGTTCTCGGTGTGGCATTTGTTCTGCCGATCGGCGGTGCCGACATGCCGGTAGTCATTTCGCTTCTCAACGCCTTTACCGGCTTGGCGGTGGCGGCAAGCGGTTTTGCCTTGGGAAATACGGTATTGATCGTCGGTGGAACCCTCGTCGGCGCCTCCGGTACTCTGCTCACCAAGATGATGTCAGATGCCATGGGACGGTCGCTTTCCAACGTTTTATTCGCTGCGGTCGGGAAGGTGACTGAATCTGCCGGAGCAGCCGGGGCGGTTGGACAGGATCAGAGTGTCAGATCAGGAACGCCCGATGACATAGGGGTCCTACTCGCGTACTCACAGAAAGTTATAATTGTGCCTGGCTATGGACTTGCGGTCGCCCAGGCGCAGCATGTTGTGAGAGAGTTGGCCGACCTCCTTGAACTAAAGGGAGTCGATGTCAAGTATGCAATCCATCCAGTTGCGGGTCGTATGCCTGGTCACATGAATGTGCTGCTGGCCGAGGCTGACGTAAAATACGATCAGCTCAAGGAGATGGACGAGATCAACGACGAGTTCAAACTGGCGGATGTAGCGCTGATCGTAGGTGCCAACGATGTCGTGAATCCGGCTGCCAAGACCGATCCCGGCAGCCCGATCTACGGCATGCCCATTTTGAACGCGGAGGATGCTAAGAACATCGTCTTCTTGAAGCGTTCAATGCGACCCGGATTCGCGGGAATCGACAATCAGCTCATGTTCGATCCGAAGACAATAATGCTTTTTGGAGATGCCAAGGAGTCTTTGACGAAGCTGGTTGCCGCTGTCAAGGCCTCTTGAGCTAATAGTATTTCGCATTTCTTTACTGGGACGGTTCCACTAACGGGAGCCGCCCCAGTTGTATGTCTTGGAAAAATGGGAATGAGGAATTTTCAGCGTCGCAGGTTCCCAAGAAAGTAACGATGCTGCCTGTGAGACGGGGGCGTGACCTTAGTGGCCAAAAGGTTCTGTGTGTCTGTTTGTTAGAGCAGGGATTCGAGACAAGATCTTAATGGACGCTATGGCTTTTGAGAAGATACTCCAGCCATGCCCAAAGCTGACGCGGATGGATGGCCTCCTGGGTCTGTTTGAGCTCTTCGAGGCTCCACCATCGATGACCGATGAGACTTCGCTTCTCGATGGGCGTGAAGCTCAATGAAACCGGTGTAAAACTGTGAACCTGCGCGAAAAAGTAGCTTTCATGCTGGAGGTGGAGACGACCCTCGAATGTGAAGGAAAAAGTTCGTGAGAAGGGAGTTTTGTGGAAGGGAGAAACGAGCAGCCCCGTCTCTTCTAACACTTCCCGCCTAAGGGCATCCTCAGGAGTCTCTTTCTTGTTGATCCCGCCTCCCACAGTGAACCACCAGTGCTGAGAGTCAGGAAGGGTCGAATCGCGGCCCTTGAGAAGAAGAAGGCGTGATTCCGGGTCAATTAGCATGGCCCGGGCTGCGAGGCGGGGTTTGGATTTCATGGTCTTCTCCCATGTTAGCGCTGGGATAGCTCTAGTTGAGTGACACTTGGCGTAGCCCAATGCAAGGATCATTTCAGCAGAAATTCAGTGACGTCTCAGACGATGGTGCAAGAATATGTCCAAAGGATATGAACTGGGACAAGACATGCGCAAATTTAGCGTTCATACAAGAGATATGGCTGTCGCAAGATCGTCGGCGCTTTCAAAAGGCTTCTGGTACGGCGCTCTTCTGGCGATTGTTGGCCTGGCCGGGTTTGTAGCGAAGATCAATCCTGGGAAGCCGATAGGGTCGACGAGTTCAAGCTCGACGTCATCCTCATCGTCAAGATCACTGAACGGGGGCTATAACGTAACTGCACCAACGCTTTCTGCTCCTCCAAGTTCTCCCGTCTCGCCCCAACAGTCCCTATCAAACAATCCCGCTCCGGTGCAGTCGTCAGGTCCTGCCGTTTCTGCTACTGGTGCGTCATGACCGGAGTTGACGGTTATCCGATATCGGCGCTGGGCACGAAATGTTGGCTACTGGGCTATGGTGTTGACCCTTCCGAGAGGGCTGAACAGATCTTTCGCACTCTTATAGAGGAGATGGATCTTGCCGCCTCGAGATTTCGCGAGGATTCGGAGTTGTGCCAAGTCTTCAATGGTACAGCTCGCAGAGAGGCAGTTGTCTCAGAACTCTTGTTCGATGCTCTCGAGGCGGCTTTGCGTGGTGCCAGGGTGACCAATGGCTACCTGGATCCTACTGTGGAGGGTTCACTGGTTGCCCTTGGTTACGGGGCTGACTTTACCGGCAGCTTGATGGGTCGATCACTTGCCCCAGGTACGACTCGTGTGGTGCTACCGCCTGGATACAAAAATGTGCTCCTTAACAGAGCTCGCCGATCCGTGTCGGTCCCAGAAGGGGTTACCTTTGATCTGGGTTCGACTGGGAAGGCCTTTCTTGCAGATCGCATCAGAGAGCGGATCGAGTCGGAGCTTTCGGAGCCGGTACTTGTAAATCTTGGTGGCGATATATCGGCGAGTCAAGTTGGAGATTACCGTTTTTGGCCGATCAAGGTTACCGATGACCACGGCTTGGACCCCTCAGGAAGCGGAGTAAAGATCTCGATAGCGGGCGGGGGCGTGGCTACGTCGTCCACTCTACGCCGATCGTGGAGGGTTGATTCTAACAAGGTGCATCATATTGTCGACCCTTTCAGCGGTACGAGCGCGAACTCGCCTTTTGAATCCGTGACGGTCCTTGCCGGATCAGCTCTTGACGCAAACATCGCCTCGAGCGGGACAATCGCAATGGGTGTTGACGGGCCCGAATGGCTGGCGTCGACCGGTCTTCCGGCATTTGCCCGGAGCGCGGAGCTTGGGATCCGGTATTTTGGTGAGTGGCAGCGGTTCAGCTGCGCTTGGAGCTCTATCTGATGATTGCAGCGGCATCGATCAGTCCTCTATGGTATATTTCCCGTTCAGCAGGGTATATCGGGCTGATTTTGCTTGGAGTGATCGGCGTCTTGGGGATCATTACCGCCGGGAATCTCAAAATGGCCCAAGGAACCAAGTTCATAGCGCCAGATCTACACAGATCGCTTTCGCTTCTTGCGATTGTAGTCTTGGCTATTCACGTCGGGGCTGCCGTGGCCGACAAGTACTCATTCATAGGGCTCAAAGACGTCTTCATTCCATTTATGTCCGCCTACAGGCCTATCTGGGTAGGATTGGGAGCCATCGCGGTCGATTTGGGCATCGCGGTTCTGGCGACTTCGTTGATCAGGGTCAAGATGGGTTACCGCAGTTGGAAGGTGGTGCACTGGGCCAGCTATCCGATCTTTGCGCTTTCCGTGATCCATGGCCTTGGATCTGGAACAGACACATCCCTTTGGTTTTCGAAGTTCATCTACCTCGTGGTAGGTGGTGTTCTGGTGTTGTCGATTATTGCGAGGCTGCTGGCGCAGCCCGACCTGCGAATCGGCAAGAAGGTCGCATTCTTCGGGACCAGCTTTTTGGTTCCACTGGCAATAGTTGCCTGGGCAGTTTCTGGGCCGCTTGCGTCAAACTGGCCGAAGCGTGCACAGGGGGGCCTCAAACAAGCGGTGTTGACTTCTGCACAAGTAACACCTGCCGTTGCCAAATCCAAGCAGAAGATCACCGCAGCCACCGTGCCCCCGCTGCAACTCAGTTCCACCTACACTTCGGATTGGTCGGGCAGTATTGACCAGTCCCCCTCCAACGCCCAGGGAGAAATTGCGCTCCGCCTTATGGGAAAACTGTCAAGTTCGCCGGGATACCTGCTCTCCGTGGTCCTCATCGGTGTTCCGCTCAATGGAGGCGTATCGATGACTTCGAGCCTGGTTGAGATAGCCTCGACCACCGGGTCAGTGGTGTACAAGGGTAGCGTCACGTCTCTCAATGGAACTACGATCGTCGGCCAGGTCTCAAATACATCTGGGCAGACCTTGAGCTTCTCTGCAAGCGTTAACCTTGGCTCCAATGGGTCATCCTTTACCGGAATCATGGCGGGTTCGAAAAGCTCGTCGTTCTCGAGTGGAGTTCCGAGTTACAGCGGAGGCGGGTCAGAGTCGAGGGATCACTGATGACAAAAGGTCCAGGTCGATCGTTTCCGCGTTTGGCGTTTGGAGGAAGAGTCGTCGGTTCGGGAAATATTGCGGTGATGCCTTCGTCTACAGTTTTACTCTCCGAGCATGGTTCGATATTCGGGAGTCCTCAACCCTATTTCTTCAAACTCCATCACTTGAAGAAGCAGCTGTCTGAAAGTGAGCTGCATGGACGCGGTGGGGCGGCATTTCCTCTTTCGCGAAAGCTTGCAGGGTATGAGCCCTATCGAGGGAAGCTGATAGTGGTGGCTAATGGTTCGGAGGGCGAGTATCTCTCGCGCAAGGACGAGCAGCTCATCGCTCGGCATCCTCATCTTGTGCTGGATGGGCTCTCTATCCTGGGAAGCGCTTTGGATTCGAAGGCCGGTTACGTTCATGTGAAGGCGTCGAAAACATCATCTCAGAGGATCCTTCAACAGGCGCTTTCCGAAAGGAAGGGCTTGGATCCCTTCCGGATCGAGATTTCGCTTACTGCACCGGACGTGGGCTACGTGGCTGGGTCAGAGAGTGCGGTTGTCTCCGCAATCAACCATCAAGGCGGACTACCCATATATTCACCGGATAGGCCAATGGTTCGCGGCGTGAAAAAGCGACCGACTTTGATTGCAAATGTGGAGACATTGGCTCATCTGGCACTTCTCGCGAGATTCGGCTCGGGTTGGTTTTCATCGATAGGTTCGGCTGGTGATTCAGGGACGCGGCTTTTGACCGTGTCACTGCCGAATAGGTCATTTGGGGTCATAGAGGTGGTCGCAGGAACAGAGTTCAGCGAGATATTTGAGTCGCTTGGGGCTTCACCCAGTCAGATCTCCTGCGGTTTGTTGGGTGGGTACTTCGGCCAACTGGTAGATACTGACAAGCTGTGGTCGCTTCGAGCCAGCCATGCGTTCCTCAAAGAGGCTGGGTTTGCATTGGGTGCCGGAGTCATTGCACTAGCGGATGGCTGCCCTATTGGTGAGATCTCCGCTATTATCGAATACCTGGCAAGCCAATCTGCCGGCCAGTGTGGACCGTGCTACAGGGGACTTCCGGAGCTGGCGAATACATGGCGCGAGTTGGCTTCAGGCCGAGTGAATTCGAAGTCTTTGTCCAGGATCACGGATCTTTGCGATCAGATATCGGGTCGGGGCGGATGTGCTATGCCAGATGGAGCCGTGTTGCTCGCAAGGACGGCCTTGAGCAGGTTCAGGCCGGAGCTTCTTGACCATCAGAGCGGGAGCTGCAATTACGCCGAACACAGCAGCTCTCTGGTTCCCCCTGCGGCTGCCTTGGCGGGGCGGTGATGTGCCATTAAGGCCCGAATAGCTATAAACCCGATTGCCTGTGAGGGCTACGGGATGTGTGCTGAGCTGCTTCCTGAACTGATCGAACTCGACGAATGGGGCTTTCCGATCCTGAGGTCCAAAGAAGTACCACCATCTTTGTTGGAGCACGCCAAGCGTGCGGAGCGTCTCTGCCCCACTTTGGCGGTGATCATAAAGCAGAGTTAGTGCTAGATGTTGGTCTCGAACTGTCCTGGAGTGGGAGTAGAGTTTAACTCTCAAACGGAGGCACGGTGGCGAGCAAGGAAATGGCGAGCAACGAAGCATCTTTGAGGACTGAACCGGGCGCCATCGTAGATGGACCGTTTCGCATGTCGCCAATCATCCTGGCGATCGGGATTGCGATATCTGCCGTATTGCCGGTGTTTCTAACTGGGGCGCTCGCGGTCCAGATTAGAAAGAACCTGGATTTTACTCCTTCTTTGTTGGGTGCGGCCGTGGCGGTATTCTTTTTGTTCGCAGCCTTGGCCTCGTTCGTTTCCGGACATCTTTCTCATCGTGTTGACGGATCGTATGTGATCAAGTGCTGCATGCTACTCTCATCTGCGGTCTTGGTCGCAATTGGGACAATGACCGTTAACTACGTGATCTTTGTTTTTCTCTTGGCGGTAAGCGGCTCCGTTAACGGCGCGCTTCAACCTCACATTAATGTCTTCATTTCCCACGTAATACCCAGGAGGCGCCAAGGCTTTGCATTCGGAGTAAAGCAGGCCGCGGTGCCGTTAGCTACCTTCCTGGCCGGCCTGGCCGTCCCAACGGTGGCACTGACGATTGGTTGGCATTATGCCTATCTTGCCGTGGCGCCCCTTGGAATTGTCCTTTTCTTTCTTGTCCCCAAATCGGTCGCTCCAGCGGATAGAGAAAGCAAAAGACTCGTCTCTGAACGCCCGGCCGCAGCACCGATAGTCATGCTTGCGATCGGAATGGGTCTTGGTACCGGTGCAGCGAATTCTTTTGGGGCGTTCGTGGTCTCTTTCGCGGTCCATGCCGGATGGAAGCCCGGCCTAGCAGGCCTGTTGATAGTGTTCGGCTCAGTGGTAGGTGTAATTGCCAGAGTTGGCAACGGCATCGCGGCCGACCGGAGGCGCGGGAGGCATTTCTTGGTCGCACTCTGGTCGATTGGCATAGGGGGTCTGGGCTACCTGATGTTTTCGGCTGCATACCCGTGGTTGATCATCCCTGCCACGGTCATCTGCTATGGCGCAGGTTGGGGATGGAACGGGCTGTTCATCTTCGCAGTAGTGAGGAACTTTACCAAGCATGCCGGCTATGCAACCGGCACCGTGCAGTCGGGGGCGTACATAGGCTCAGTACTCGGTCCTCTGGCTTTCGGATTTGTTGTGGAGCGATTTGGGTACCAGCTGGCATGGACGCTTGGGGCGGTTTCGGCTTTTGCCGCAGTGCTTGCCATTGAGATTGCGAGACACTTGGTCATTTCGTCCCAGGCTGATGTGGTGGGCTAAGCTCGTAGTCGTATCCCAGGTGTCCGCCGCGTCGTTCCGACGGTCCCGATACTACGGTCATAGATGACACGGATTGTTACGATTTGGGGGAAGCTCGTGTGCGATCAATAGACATTCAAGTTGGTCATGCTGCGCGTGGAACTGAAGATAAGTGCTAAAGGCGTGAGGTCAAAAGGAGTTGTGAGAGGCATGGGCGAGCGGTGATCGAGCAAGCGGCAAGTGAGCGATTCAGGCTTCGGCCAGTGTTGCTTGGCATCACCATCACAACCATGACAACCATTCCTGTCTTCATGACCGGCGCCCTTGGAGTTCAGATTCGTCACGATCTGCATTTGAGTGCGTCCCAGCTTGGCGGTGCTGTTGGCGTTTTCTTTGCCATGGCGTCTTTGACGTCAGTCTCTTCTGGGAGGTTGGCACAGCGGTCAGGCTTCGAAGTGATACTAAAAGTTTGTGTCTTGATGTCGGTGGTCGCACTGGGTGGTCTTGGGTTCTTGGCCACCAGCTACCCTGTGTTGCTAGTGTTCTTGGCTCTTGGCGGGATGATCAACGGCGCGGCTCAACCGGCCGTGAACCTGTTTCTGTCAAAGGTCGTTCCTCTCTCTAGACAGGGTTTCGCGTTCGGTTTCAAGCAGGCGGCTATACCAGTTGCCACATTTCTCTCTGGCCTGGCAGTCCCTCTTGTTGCTTTGACTATCGGATGGCACTACGCATATGCAATCATCGCTCCGATCGGGGCCATCCTCTTCTTTTTGATTCCCAAAGCTGAAAACGATGATCCTCCCAACAACGGCTCGACACCTGCAAAGCAGAGGATCTACGTTGCGCCGTTGGTTGTACTGGCCGTGGGCATGGGGCTAGGCTCCGGCGCCGCCAATGCTCTTGGCGCGTTCCTTGTATCATCCTCGGTCCATTTGGGATGGGCGCCCGGGGCGGCGGGAATGCTGGTTGTCCTAGGATCGGTTACCGGAATAAGCGCCAGGCTCTTGAACGGTTATTTTGCTGACAGGCGTGTGGGAAAGCACCTGGCGGTTACAGCCTGGATGGTTGGGACAGGAGGAGTCGGCTACCTGCTCCTGATGATGGGTTACAGCTGGTTGGTCATTCCGGCTACTGTAATATCGTTTGGGGCGGGATGGGGCTGGAATGGCCTCTTCAACTTTGCGGTTGTATGGAGCTACCCAAAATCTGCAGGCTATGCCACTGGGATCACTCAGTCCGGAGCCTATTTCGGCTCTGTGTTGGGGCCGTTGATCTTCGGAATCATAGTAGACCGGTCTGGATACAACCTGGCATGGTCCTCAGCGGCGGCAGAGGCTCTACTTGCAGCCCTTGCAATAGTTGTTGCACGCAGGATGATGACTGCGGGAGCCTCTCGTCTCGAGGGGAACGAGCCGTAGCAGCGGGGCGCGTGGTCCAGGGGGCATACCTATTTGAATGCTCCCAACAAGGTTCGGATGCGCGATCTTTCGGCAGGAGCTGCACTTCGCCTTCTCGGCAAGCGGCATCGTTTTCGCTGCAGAGGGAGTTCGAGTCGATTGGATGTGAGAGGGAGTGTATTTGACAGGGGCGCCAGTCATAAAATTCATCGACGTCAGTCTTGTCTACGAGAGTCGGCGAGTTCTTGATGCCATTTCGTTCGAGGTGCATCCTGGGGATCACTGGGTCGTCTTGGGCCAGAACGGGGCTGGAAAGACTTCTTTGTTTCAGGTCGCGGCGGCACGGCTCAGGCCCTCTTTGGGAACCGCATGGGTGCTTGGGGAGCAGTTGGGCAAGACGGACATGAGAGAGCTGCGCAAAAGGATCGGAATCAGCTCGGGCGCGATCGTAGAGCAGCTCCGCCCAGACCTGCTTGTCGAAGAGGTGGTTTTGACCGGGATCTACGGGGATCTGGCTCCCTGGTGGCATACTTACACCGAAATGGACAAGGAAAGGGCGTTGATGCTTCTCAGACTTGCGGGCGTGGAAGAGCTGTCGAAGCGGGCCTTCAGCACCCTCTCTGCTGGAGAGCGTCAGCAGGTGGTCATTGCGAGAGCGCTGATGCCGGATCCGCAGCTGCTCTTACTCGACGAACCGACATCGGGTCTAGACATGGGTGCTAGAGAGCGGTTTCTACAAAGGCTCGGCACGCTTCTCGCGGAGCATCAGAGCCTTTCTCTTCTCATGATAACGCACCACATAGAAGATGTTCCGCCCTCGTGCACGCATGCCCTTGTCCTTAAAGAGGGAGTCATGGTCGCCCTCGGAAGGGTTGAGGATGTCTTGATCGACATGAATCTGTCGGTTGCATTCGACTTTCCGCTCAAGGTGGAGAGGCACGCTGACAGATACCGGGCTATAGCCAGGGCGGACTAGTCAAGCCGTCTCAGCTCTTTCTTGTAGCGCTGGCCATTTTCGACATAGTTGGAGACGATGATCGAGAAGCTTCCTTCCCTGACACGATCAGCTATGATCCTGGCTGGCACACCGAGGGCCATCGAGAATGACGGAACCCTCGTATCATTGGTCACGACCGAGTTTGCCCCGACAATGGAGTAATGCTCGACTACAACGCGGTGAAGGACGACGGAGCCGGAGCCGATTAAGACGTCGTCCTCTACGGTGCAGCCCTCAAGGTGGGCAAGGTGACCAACGACGCATCGCGAACCAACCCGAGTTACGAGACCCGCGGTGGCATGTATAACCGAGCCATCTTGGATTGAAGTTTCGTCACCTATGAGAATGGAGCCGTAATCGCCCCTTATTACCGTAGAGGGCCAGACTGTCGAATGCTTTCCGATCTCGACGTCACCAATCACGGTTGCTCCCGGATGGACATAGGCGTCAGGATGGATTTTCGGAGCTTTTTCACCGAGTGCGTATATGGCCATGTAATAAGATAGCTATTAACCAGGACGAAGTGTTAATAATTTCAGCTTTAGGTTTCAAAGTTGCGAGCGTGAAAGGACATTTCGATGGCTGAAGCTGCAGGTTCTGACCTGATCTTTGAATACGACCTCGTTTCAGAGGAGCTAGTTGAACTGTTGGAAGCCGGACTCCCGAAAGGAGTAAGCTATCGTGACAAAACTCACTCTGAAGCCTGGGATTCCAAGCACATCGTTGCCCACATGGCCGAATGGTGCGAGTTCTGGCGGACCGATCTCGAGGAAGGCCTGAAGAGGCCGGGTTCGATGGTGATTGGGCGCTCCAACCTTGATGAGGAGCGGAGCCGCAGGATCAACGCTCTGGCTTCGCTCAGCACCGCCGATCTCATCGATCGGCTGACGCTTGAAATCGGCAAGACCGCCGGTTTGCTTGCGGCCCTTGATCCAGCTGACTTCGGAATAACGCTGACCCATCTCACCGATGGCCAGATCACAGTGAGAGACCTGACTTCAAAACATCTGATAGCCCATCTTGGCGAGCACTTGTCGGAGCTGAAAAAGCTAGAGCAACTCCCGCCAAGAGAGCCGGAATAATCTGTAACGAGAGGCGGTGCCATAGCAAGGCAGCTGAGCCAGAGGCCGGTGATACCGCAGGCATGGGAGGTGGAGGTCAGGTCACCTTATAGACATGGCTGTGGTGTGTCCGGCATCCGGCGTGAAATGCTTCGAGATCCGCATGAAGAAGTGAAAGCGTGGAGTTGTCAAAGGGGGTTGACTAGCTGGTGTGCTCGGGGAGCTATTGAGCCAACGTGAGTATCTCCGAGGTAAGTCGGCTAAAAGCGGCTGCTGAGGGCGAGCGGTTGTTACTGCTCAGAAGGGGCGCTCTGTTGGTTGCCATCTGTTCGATCACCGAAGAGGCTGGTATATAGGACGTCAAAAATCTCGAGTCCCTTTGGAGATATGTTTCGAGCAGTTGCTTGTGAAGCTGTCTTCTTCGATCGACCATATTGAACGCTGCGATGATTCGTGGCTTGTGACGGATTTCTCCTGCGAATTTGACAAGTTTCTCGAACGTCTGTATTGATAAGGGATTTGGAATTACGGGAACGATTATCAGGTCTGAGAAATCCAGGATGTTCTCGCTTACCGTGGAGGCCTCCGGTGCGGAGTCTACAACCGCGAGGTCGTATTGGTGACCGAATGTTCGCATCAGCCTCGAGAGCCTCGTTGAGCTGAGCTTATGATCCTCAAGGAGTGAAGAAAGATGGCGAAGTTCGAAGTCAGAAGGGATGACGTCGAGTAGCGGCCACTGAGTCTCTTTTATGGATTTGGCAAGGGAGCTCTTGTCTGCGAAAGCCTTGCTTAGGTCACCTTTGATTCTGGGTTTGACCCGAAGAATGTAGCTCGCCGATCCTTGCGGGTCGAGGTCCCACAATAGCGTCCTCTTTCCTGAGCGAGCCGCTTCGTAGGCGATGTTGATCGCGAATGTGGTCTTGCCGACCCCGCCTTTGATGTTGTACAGGGAGATGACCCTCATCAATCACTTCCTTCGATGGCCTGTGGCTAACTGTATCTCACGAAACAGAGATGGGCCGGAGAACAGCTTAATTTCTTGGGCATAGCTTTCGATCGCAGCCTGTTGTTCGTTGCGAAGGAACATGAAAACCGGCTCGACCTTGTCCTTTGGTATCTGGTACTTCTCGCACAGGCTGCCGAGAAGGTCAATCTGGACCACGCAGTCTTGGTGCCGACCGAGGGCGTCTTGCAGCTTCTTGGTGCCCGCGATGCATCGCCGTGCTGCGGTCGGTTCAAGTATTGGCTCATAGAACTCCAGTAGATACCTGAAGGCCTTGGCCTCTTTGCGCAGCCGGTGAAGAGATTCAGGCATCATCTCCCTCTTCGCCTTCTTGGCCTTCTTTATCAGCGAAGATGCGGACCGGGTCAGAAGTATCTCAGCGGAATCGGCCACTGAAGTTCTAGGATGCACTGGCCCTTCGCTTGGCTGTTCAGTCTGGAAGGCAGCCAGATCTGTCGAAAATGCTGGTTCCAGAGAGAGGGAAAGGCACCGTCTTGAGAGCCTGGCCCAGTTTGCCATCAGGTGCTCGAACCTGGGAGATGAGATGAGTGTAGAGAGTTCGTCGTAGCTCCGCAGGATGCCTTCATTGATGCTTGAGCTGAGTGTCCTGAGCTCGGATTCCTGGGGTTCAGCCTTCGCGAGTCCTGCGACGGTACTGCCCAGATTTTCGAGGTCGCGAACCGGTGAGGTTGCGCTGATGAAGTACTTTAGCTCGGTTCGAAACCACGAGGCATCTATCGGGTGAAGAATTGGGTCGAGCGCCTTGATGAGTGAGGCTGCACGTCTCATGGCGACGCGGAGGTCATGAAGGAACTCGGGGTCGGGGTGATCCTTGATCCATGGGGCGTTCCGAGCTGCACGTTGCTGTTCAGAGTTTAGGGCCTGACCGAGTGTGATGCAGCCCTGGGTCGATGGATCCATTTCGAGCACGAATTTGGACTGGTAATCCCGTTTTGCCCGCCGCCGCATTCTTAGGATCAAATCAAATGGATCTGCAACTTCGGGCTCAATCTCCAATCTTGTCAAAGTTTGCAGGACCTGCCTCCTTATTTTTTTCCCGAAGGATTTATAGCCTCGCCGGGTAGCGAGCAAGATGGCACACTTTTTGATCTCCGGCAGTTCATAGAGCCAAACATTGGTGGTCGGCATGCCCTGAGCGTCGTGATACTGGAACAGATGACTTTCGGCCGGGGTCGCCGCTTGGACGATCAGAGCCCTGTCCGCCACAACCCGGGAGAGTTCGCGGCTCAGCACCGGCTGCTCCAGATAATCTACAGACGTCCAAGGCGTGTTGGTGAAGGGCAGTTCTAAAAGAAGAGTTGCCGAAGGAGCAAGGAGAGTGACTTCCGTGTTGCTTGCGGATTCGTGAAAGAGAAGCGTGATTGCAGACCGGTCAAGTGACCAGTCGAATGTGTCCATGAGCTTCAGAGTGCCGCGCCTGTCAATAGGTGTCGTATCGGGAGTTGTGAGCCGGCTCAACTCAAGACTGAGCATCCCCACATCGCCGCAGGCAAAGATGACTGATATCCATGAGGATGCCATGATTTGAATCTAGTGATCGGCCGACACACTCCGTCTTCAATTTGCGGCCAACGTCACTACCGTGCGATATTGTCGTTCATGACCAAGTTCGGCTGGATTACCGGATGAAAGTACCTTTTCCGTTCAAGTTCGTTCACTCAGCAGACCTGCATCTCGATTCTCCCTTTCGCATACACAAAGGGCGTGACGAAGAGCTGCGAGATCTTCTTTTGGGCGCTTCTCTTGCTGCATTTTCGCGACTTTGCGATCTAGCAATAGACGAAAAGGTTGATTTCATCGTGTTGGCGGGTGACATTTACGACGGTATAGAACGCGGAGTCCGTGCCCAACTCGAGATGAGAAGGCAGCTCCTTCGCCTCGGGAGCCACGGCATCACGGTCTACATGGCCTTTGGTAACCACGATCCCATAGATTCAGCTGAACGGTTTGCAATTGACTGGCCGGAGAATTTGGTGATATTTCCAGTCCTGCCGAAGACGTTTTCCTTGGAACGCGATGGAATGGAATTTGGAGAAATCACGGGGGTGAGCTACCAGACTCGGGAGGAACGCCGCAATTTAGCCCGTCTATTTCCGAACTCTTACACGGAGCTGTTTAGCATTGCTGTGCTACATTCGAACGTTGGGAACTCCCAAGAGCATGGCAACTATGCGCCAGCTGCGTTGGCCGACCTAATCGAAAAAGGCTACGACTACTGGGCATTGGGGCATATCCATAAGCGAACCATTCTCAGTGAATCGCCTCTCATCGTCTATCCGGGCAATATCCAGGGGCTGCATATGAAGCCTTCCGAGCGAGGACCAAAGGGTGCCGAGCTGGTGGCGGTGAGCCAGGGCGGAATTACTCACTCGTTCGTAACTCTTTCGGATGTTTTGTTCGACATCGTAAAGGTTGATGTAAGCGGCTACAGGACGCTGAATGCATTGATTGACGGATGCATCGAGGGGTTGGAGCAGAGGCGTCAAACGGTCGGGGAGAGGCCGCTCGTTGCAAGGATCGACCTGGTAGGGATTGTTGGGGAAGAACTTGAACATCTTGCCGAGAATCTCGATGACGTCAATAACGAACTTCTGCTCGAGGCACGAAATATGCGGCCGGCGGTCTTTCTGGACCAGCTAGACGGCCATCTCCTGAGGAGGAGAGGTCTCGAAGATCTGGTGGCGCTTTCAGACGTTGTCGGTGAGTTGATAAAGGAGATAGGCGAGTGGCGCCAAGACGATGGCGGGGCGGGTCAGGTCACGATTGAAGGTGATTTGCGCAGCATGCTCGTAGCACGGTTGAAGAGGTTGGGAATCGCGGGCTCTCTGATCGTGAGACAGGCTGACGTCGATTCAGCTGAGATCTTGCTGTCCGATCTCTTGAGTGGCGGTGGTCTGACATGAGGCTTAGATCGATCTGGGTGGAGAGTTACGGGTCGCTTCGGCAGATGACATTGCCTGCTCATGGCGAGCTAAGCGATGGTATAAATGTCTTCTTTGGCCCGAACGAGGCTGGAAAGTCCCAGCTGAAGGGTTTCTTGGAGGAGCTGTTCTTCCCTAGACCCAGCGCAAGGGGGCAAAGAGATCTCAGGCCATTTGGGCGTGTCGAGTTCAGCGAGAAGGACTCGAGGTATCTGTTGGAAGTGTCGAGAAAAGGGCTTTCGTCACAAAGACGCCTTTATCTGGAGAACAGGCTATCAGACCAAGATATCTCGGATCTTTTCCCCTCCTTGCGGACTGGCGGCAATGAAGTGTTTTCAAGTCTCTATAGTTTTGGCCTTGATGATCTGTTGGCTAGTTCGACGAGCGGCAGTCGTATTCTGTCGGAGCATCTATTCGGGGCCATTGCAAGCGGCAAGGGCATCGCTATCAGCTCTGTCATAGACAGTTTGGACGAGGAGATCAAGAAATTAGGTGGACGTGATGCGCGGGTGCGCTCGCTGACAAAGGTCTTAGATGAACTGGAGCTGGCCAACAAGCAGAGAAATGAGAGGGTCGCTGACGAGGAAGCTTTCATCAACAGGTACAAAAGCAAAGAAGAGCTCGGACGCAGAATATGCAGTCTTGAGGACGAGTACGACAGGATATCACACGAACTAAAGATATACAATGAGGTGCAGCGCTTGACTGATGGGTACGACTCGTACCTTCTTGCCACCCGATTTGTCGAGCGCTATCCCAATTTATCGACTTTCAGCCCAGATCTTTTGAGATCAATCGAAAATCTGTTCCAGCGCATTAAGAGCACGAAGGCTTCGATCGAGGAAGTCACCAGAAGGCGGGACGCCGTCGTTGCACAGCTCCAGCCTTTTGATATCGACACCTCATTGGTTGACCGAGCCGAGAGTGTAAGGGTGGCCAGGAAGATAAATTACGACCTGGTTGAGCTCCTGAGGGATTTAAACGATCAAAAATCTGAGTTCCACACAGCGAAGTCTGCCATAGAGGAGAGGAGCTTGCGTGTTGGCATAGACCTGGGAAGCAAAATCGGCCGAGTGGGTGAACCCAGCCTGAAGGCGGCAGTTGAGGTATTGGAAAGATTGAGAGGCAGCCTTGATTCCCTCGAACGGCAGACGAGCGACTATCGCCCCTCACCCCTAGAAGCACTCTCCACTGACGAGCTTAGGAAACGTCTAGAGCGTGCCGAGGACTTGATCCAGAAGGTGGGCGAACTGATCGCCCGGTCAGATCCGCTGCGTCGTCTCCCGGCTGGAGGGGCGCTGATCCGGGGAGGGACCGTAATGTTGTTTGGAATCATTGCCGCTGGTGCCCTCTATGTAACGAAGACTAACACTAGCTCTATGGGCGTTCTCCTCGAGAGCTCCGCCGCCATTGTGGCTGCTTTGCTCGTTTTATTGGCTGCAAAGGGTAGGGGGCGGTCAAAACGACAAAGTGGCGGAAGGTCGAGAGCTGCAATGAACCAACTGGGTCTCGAGAGACTGGACAGGCGGGCATTGGTGGAGAAGTTGGATCGGCTTCAGAACGAGAAGAGAGTTCTCGACTCGGTGATCAGACTTAGAGCTGAATCCGGACGGATAGCAGGGATGGTTCGGCGCTACGGTTTGAAGGTCGATGAGGAAACCGCAATAGAGAGCATCATGGAACAGGTTACTCAGCTGGTTCAACTAATGCATGACGCTTCCGATCTGGATAGGACTGTCGGCGAGATCGGCAGGCGCAAAAGAATGTTCGAGGAACGCAAGCTAGCTCTTGTCAGCCTCTTGAATGCTGATTTTCCAGAGCTGAGAGTTCCAGGCGATCCTTCACCTGACCTCTTGGATGTGATCGTCTCCGACCTGGTTGGAAGGCTGACATCAAGCCAGAACGCGAGATCGGAAGCCGAGAGGCTTGAAAGGGATGTCATTGCGGCCGAATCGGAGATCGGAAGGTTCGTCAAAGAGTTGGATGGGCTCAACGAATGTGTCGATGAACTTCTTTTTCCGCTTGGGTACAGCTACGACTCCCTCGACGAGGATCTCCTCGATCTCATGAGGCGCTACGGTGAGAGCCGGTCTCAAAGCTCGATTTTCATGCGCTCTGCCGAGTCTGTCTTTGGAGAGGAGCTGAAGGACGTTCTTCCCCATTTCAGCATGGCCCGGGTCGAGTTGACCGAGTTGATCGGAGTCCTGAGAGATAGAGCCCGCGAGATTCAAAAGACAAGAGATGAGCTCTTGGGGAGGCAGGCGGAGGTCGTTGCTGAAGAGAGGAGGTTGTTCAAAAGTAATTCGGTCGCACAGAGCCAGGCCTTGATCGAATCTTTAACACTGGAAGCCGAGGAGCTGTCCGAAAGGCTTCGGAGGTGCGTAGTTGCCAAGCAGCTTCTGAGAAATGCCAACGCCAGGTTTGAGGAACTGCATCAGCCGGAGCTGTTGCGACTTTCTTCTGAGATATTTTCACGGGTGACCCAGGGAAGATATGTCGCGATTCTGAAAAAGGAGGGTAGAAAGGGCGACTCAATCTTTGCCAGGAACAGTGCCGGTGAGGACGTTGTGGATTCACAGCTGTCAAGAGGAACGAGGGAGCAGCTCTATATTTCGATCAGATTGGCGCTCATCACTAGGCCAAACGCCCTAGATCTGCCGCTACTCATGGATGACGTCATGGTGAATGCCGACATCGAGAGAGCTCAAGGACTCGTAAACGAGCTTTCGTTGGTTGCGAGAGACCGCCAGATCCTGTATTTCTGCTCCAAGCCTGAGGTTTTGAATCTTTTCGAGTCAGTTGGGGTCTCGGCCAATGTGTTGGAGATGGCTCGTCTCTAGCGGATCGCCAAGGAAAGGTGCAATTTTAGCCTTGATTAAGGGATAGTTGCTGGACAGTTTGGATAAGAGCCTGGCAAAGAAGCACCAAGTTCTGCTGCTGCTTCTTCTTTCCCTGCCAGGAGAGTTTTTCATTACCATTGGTTGGGTCGGTGGCTGACCGGAAGAAAGACGACCCATTCTGCACATGTCGCGGCGTGAATATCTCTGTGGCAGATGATCAGGGCGCTCGGAGACTGGCGAATTCTGCTGTCAGAGAAGTCACGTAACCGTTGCATCGACTGTTCAAGGCTTTCTCATGACCGGCTAAAAAGCCTTGCGTGCAGCTCATTTATCACTTGGTGGGCGGTGAGGAGTTCATGTCTTCCTGGCTGGCCCAGATGAATTGGTCCACAGGTCCATGGCCAATTCCAAGCTGCCACAACGAGCCCGCTTTTATTGTTCGAGTGATGTACACTTTGGCCGCCTTTACAGCCTCTGTCACGTCCATTCCCTTTGCAAGGTTTGCAGTGATAGCGGCTGAAAGGGTGCAGCCGGATCCGTGTGTGTTGTCGGTTTGAATTCGCGAGGCGGAAAGTTTTAGGATCGTTTGGCCATCGTAGAAAATGTCCGTGCTTTCCGATCCTTGCAGATGGCCTCCTTTTATGAGGACGTATCGCGGACCCATCTTCTTGAATTCTCGCGCTGCAGCTATCATCTCCTCCAGAGTTGTTGGAAGTTTGCCAAGTAGCGCTTTCACCTCGTAGAGATTTGGCGTGATTAACGTCGCCCTGGGGATGAGCTTTTCTAGATAGGCGCTTTCTGCGTCCTCGTCAAGCAGACGGCTCCCAGTTGAAGATACTAAGACAGGATCTACAACGAGCTTTTCGAATGCGCCCTTGTCTGCAAAGTCCGCCACTAAGTTGACGATCTCAGCTGTGGGAAGCATCCCTGTCTTTGCGGCTCTAACTATGAAGTCTGAGATGACTGCACGGATTTGGGCGCCAACCAGCTCGGGATCCACAGCCTGAGAAGCCTGAACAGAATGCGTATTTTGGGCTGTGATTGCTGTTATGACTGTGGTTCCAAATACTCGGTTTGCGGAGAAGGCCTTGAGGTCGGCCTGAATGCCTGCGCCTCCGCCAGAGTCAGAACCCGCAATCGTCAGGGCAACTGGGGGTGTCTTTCTTCTTTTCTCTGCGATGCTCAATGAGTTACCGCCTTTACTTCGGGTAGATAAAGCTTGTGAACGTGACATCAAAGTACCATTGGAGCAAGGACAAGAATACCCTTACCTGAACTCGGCCAACCCTTCTGTTGGTGATGACGCCAATGCCCACTCTCTCTTGGGAATTCTCCCTCCATGGCGTGCGAGCAAGCCTGCCTCGGTAGCTAGTGCGATTGCCTGTGCCATCCTTCTCGGCTGTTTGGCTCTTGTGATTGCAGAAGCCACCAGAACCGCATCGCAACCCAATTCCATCGCAAGAGCGGCGTCGGAAGCGGTTCCGATTCCTGCGTCCAAAACTATTGGAACCGACGCCTGGGAAACGATCATCTCGATGTTGTGAGGATTGCGTATACCAAGGCCTGTTCCAATAGGGGCACCCAGGGGCATCACGACGTGGGCGCCAACCTGCTCGAGTCGTCTCGCTACGACAGGATCGTCGCTTGTGTAGGCGAAGACGTTGAAACCGTCTATAGCGAGCGCTTCCGTTGCATCCAGTAGCTCATAGGGGTCAGGCAATAGATCCTTGTCGTTTGAGAGTACTTCGAGCTTTACGTTGTGCGTCTCGAGTGCTTCACGTCCCAGCTGTGCTGTGAGTACTGCCTCTTTCGCGGTGAAGCAGCCAGCGGTATTCGGCAAGATCTCGACCTTCATCGTCCTAAGCAACTCGTAGAGCGAATTAGCAGCTCTAGGCTCATATCGTCTGAGTGCGACAGTTACAAGTTGTGCTCTTGAAGCTTCGATGATCTCTTTGATGATCTCGTTCGACGGGGCTCCCCCCGTGCCAAGTATCAGTCTGGAGGAGAGGGTCAGGCTGCCGAGTTTGATGGGTTCAAGTGCTGTGTTCACGTTTCATCCCCCTTGGGCGATAGTGAGCAATTCCACTCTATCTTGGGGTGAGAGCGATCTTTCGTTCCAACTACTTTTTGGGATAACTTCGCTGTTGAGCGCAAGGGCGATCCCCTTCGTTGGCAACCCCAGTGATTCGATCAACTCTCCAACCGTGGTGGAATCGGGTATCGGATATACGGATCCGTTCAGAATAATTTCAATCACTGATAAAAACCTAGTTAACTTCTAACCT